>JANQQZ010000060.1 GCA_028284805.1 Phycisphaerales bacterium | reverse complement strand
TGATCCAGGCGCTGAAGTCGGCGGGGGTGACGAGCCCGTCCTGGTTCACGTCGGGCAGGCAGGTGGTCCCCTGGAACTCGTAGGCGCCGATGTCGACGCTCGCGCCCGGGATGCCCGGGTCGTCGGCGAGGCGCGGGTTGCCGTCGAGATCGGTGTCGCCCTGCATGAAGAAGTCGTTGGCGCCGGCGTCGATCGCGGGGGACGCGGGCCGGAGGCGCAGGTCGCCGAAGTCATCGTTGAGGGACTCGTCGATGTCGGGTGTGTCGGGGTTGTCGCCCCAGCCGTCGCCGCCGTCGGAGGGGTTGCGGATGAAGTGGGGGTCGAGGAGCGTGGTCCCACCCGGGAGCGGGCTGCCGCCGATGAAGCTGGACCATGAGCCGGTGGCCAGGGGGATGAACGAGGGCACTGTCTCGTTGAGTCGGACGATGTTGTTGGTGCCATTGAGCTCGCCGCCCACGAGTCGGCCGAACGCGTCGACGCTCAGCAACGAGATGAAGGTCGACGCGGTGCCGGGCACATCGAGCAGGGGCTCGTTGGCGGCGAAGGTGCAGCCGATGAACGTGGCGTCCTCCGAGACAAAGAACGCGCCGATGTCGGCGCCTGTGTTGCCAACAAACACAGAATCCCGTACGACGAGCGGACCATCAACCAGCGCGTTGAAGCCGACGTACCGCACCGCGCCGGCGCTGTTGGTACCGCCCTCGGCCCGATTGCCGAGGAAGGAGCTGGACTCGATGACCAAGCCGAGGCTGGTGGCGGAGATCGTGCCGCTGAACTCCGACCGGTTGTGCATGAAGAGGCACCGCCGGATGGTGAGTCGGTTGCCGCCGAAGTAGCGGATGGCGCCGCCCCCGCCTGGCGAGACGTTGCGGATGAACTCGCAGTCTTCGATCACCGAAGAGCCCCTCGCGCTGAAGAGGCCCAGGGCGCCGCCGCTCTCGCCCCCGCCGTCGACGAACGTGATGCCTTGGATGGTGACACCCGGCGCGAACTCGCCTGGGAACTCGGTGAGCTGCGCGCCGTCGCTGACGCCGTCGCCGTCGAGATCGCCCGACCAGACCGTGAGTCCGGGGCCTTCGCCGCGGATGGTGAGACGCTCGATGGGGGGGAGGCCGCCCGGGAACGTCGTGACCTCGCGGTAGAGTCCGGCCTCGATCTCGATGGTGTCGTCGGTCTGTGCCGCATCGAGCGCGGCCTGGATGGTCGGGAAGTCGTCGGGCACGCGCAGCGTCTGCTGCGCGAGCGCATGACCTGTGAGCAGTGCGGCGATCGATGCCGGGAGCAATTTGTCACGCATGGCTCAGCAGCCTCCGTTGAAGTTGAGGATCCACCCGTTGAAGTCTGCCGGGGTGATCGCGCCGTCGCGGTTCTGGTCGGCGAGCGGGGAACGCTCGTTGAAGGCGAGGATCCAAGCGTTGAAGTCTGCGGCGGTCAGCGCGCCGTCCTGGTTCGTGTCGGGGAGGCAGCTCGTGCCCTGGAACTCGTACGCGCCGATGTCGATGGCGTCGCCCGGCACGCCCGGGTCGTCGGCGATGCGCGGCAGGCCGCCCAGGTCGGTGGCGCCGACCGTGACGAGCGTCGGGTCGCCCGCGTCGATGGCGGGTGAGTTGCCGGCGGGGCGCAGGTCGCCGAAGTCGTCGTTCGCGGACTCGTCGACATCCGGAGTATCGGGGTTGTCCCCCCAGCCGTCGCCGCCGTCGTCGGGATCACGCACGAACAGCGGGTTGAGTCTGACGATGTCGGAAGCGGTGGGGAGATCGGCGATGGCGTCGGGCACGATGGAGTTCATCGCGTCGATCGTCACGGGATCGTCGTCGACGACGTCGGCCATCGTGCCCGCGGGGTCGCCTGGCACGAAGATGGTGTTGACGAGCTCGGCGTCTCCGAGACCGAGTTGCAAGCCGCTGGAGAAGTTGCCAGCGATGGTGGACTGCTCGTATCGGGTTGAGCCAATGTGGATCCCGCTGCCTGTCGTGTTGCCGACGATCAGGCACTGGCGCAGCCGAGCGAGTTGCGGGAAGCCGGCGCGGGCCCGGTTCGGGTCACCGATCTCGATGACCCCGCTGGCGCCTGTGTTGCCGATGAATTCCGTGTTGGTGATGGTGACGACGTTGTCGGGGCTTGCCCCGCTCGCGGAATTGGGAAGCACCACCGCGGCGCCGAGCTCCGACGAGTTTCCGATGAACCGGCAGTCCGCGATGCTGGCGGGGCCGGTCAGGCGCCTGTTGCGGGCGCCGAAGTTCACGAAGGGCCCGCCGCCGAAGCTGATGTTGACGATCCGGTTGTCGATGAAGTCGCATCGTGTCAGGCTGCCGATGCCGTGCACCTCGATGATCGAGTACTTGGATGTGTTCCGGGCAAACAGGCAATCCTCGAACGTGTGCTGTACCTCGAAGTTCGGCTCGCCCAGCACGTGGAAGATGCCGAACTCAGTCATGTTGTCTTCTGCGACGACGTTGCGGGCGACGATGGTGCTCGCCTGGATGAGCCCGAAGAAGTCTCCCTCGAGCCCGCCTGATTCGCGGAGGATGAGGCCGTCGATGGTGGCATCACGCAGCGTCATGATCACACCGCCCTCGGTGGCGACGCGTTCGATCGTGAAATCGCGCAGCTCGATGTCCTGGTCCGTGCCGATGACCGCTCGCGCGAAGTCGCGGAAGGCGAGCCGTTCGAGGTGCACCGCGCCGAGCGGTCCGGACGGCAGCGTGGGGTTATCAACGCGGATCAAGGGGTCGTCGCGCACGCCGGGGATGCTCTCGAACTCGCAGTCGGTCATGCGGAAGGTCTGCGTTTCGCGCGGGCGGATGTCGAACCTGATACTCGCGTTGTCGGCGGTGCAGCCGATGATCTCGGTGAGCGGCAGATCGAAGCCGATGGAGCCGATGCTCCCGTCGAATCACGAGTCGATGATGCGGAGCGAGGCGTTGCCGGGCGGTGCGGCGAAGGCGTCGCTAGCAAAGATGAGGTTGCTCGCGGCGGGCTGCACTCCGCCGTTGAGCACGCAGCGGCGCAGCTCGAGGCTCGGGCCGATGCTGCGGATGAGGGCGAGCGTGGTCATCGGGTCGTCGCGGCGGAGGGTGACGCCGTCGAACAGCAGCGAGATCGACTCGTTGGGCCCGACGATGGCATCGATCGCCCGGCCGCCGCCGGCGATGATGGTCTGCTCCACCACGAGCGGGTTGGTGGGGTCGGTCGATCGGATGGTGACGCTGAGGGTGCGGTCGACGAGGATGCCGGCGGTGTAGGTCCCGGATGCGAGCACGATCTCGTCGCCGTCCTGCGCGGCATCGATCGCCGCCTGGATCGTCGGGAAGTCCTTGGGCACATTCAGTATGTCCGCCCGAGCAGCGAGTGTTGACACGAATGTGGCGAGCACGAGCACTGTTCGCATGGCGGTCCTCCGGATGTAACGTACCGGATCTGAGGTGAGGACACCACGCAAAAAGACACAGGGCCCGGCATGCGCCGAGCCCCGTGTGGGTGATTCGGGTTGTCAGCCTCGGTTCAGCAGCCGGCGTTGAAGTTCAGGATCCAGGCGTTGAAGTCGGCTGGGGTGCAGAGCCCGTCGGAGTTCTGGTCGCACTCAGGGGCCTGGTTGTTGAAGGCGAGGATCCATGCGTTGAAGTCGGCGGGAGTGACGGAGCCGTCGCCGTTGGTGTCGGCGAGGCAGTCGGGCGAGTCACAGTCGGTGACGACTGCGGTGTAGGGCGAGGCGGGGTCGGTGGGCGAACTGAAGGTCACGAAGTCGTCGTTGGTGATCGAGAAGTAGAACGACGCGGTCTGGTCGCAGGCGCCGCCCGGCAGCTGTGCCTCGTAGGTGTCGCCTCCGACATTGACGAGGGCGAGCGGGAGGAAGGGCTGGCCCGTGACGTCGAAGCCGTAGAAGACGAAGGCGGTTGCGGGGTTGATGGGCCCGTCGTCGCCCGGGTTGATGTCGACGGTGAGCGTGGTGGGCTGGCCCTCGGTCAGGTCGGTGGGCAGGCCGTTCGGGAAGGTGAAGCTGAGCGGCTCCGGGGGGATGACCTCTTCGACGAGGATCTGGAAGCCGCCGACGGAGCCGTAGTCGGAGACGGGCCCGTTGGTCTTGTTCTCGAAGGTGCCGTCGACGAGGATGACGTAATCGCCCGCGGTGAGCGCGTACTCCTCGACCGCGTCGGCGGTGAGGTCCGGGTCGGTCTCGCCCAGGATGCTGAAGGGGCTCTGGGCGTAGACGGTGAACTTCGCGTCGAGGTTGGGACCCCGGACAGCGTTGATGACGCTGATGTTGTACGTCCCGTCGGACGGGATGGTGATCTCGAACGAGTCGACGTCGGTGCTGAGGCCGATGACGCCCTCGGCGGGCACGCCCAGGGAGATTGGCGTTCCCGAGAAGACGTCGTCGACGTGGTCGTCGGGGAGCAGGTCGACGTCGTTGTTGCTGCCCGTGATGACGGCGAAGTCGTTCTGCCCGGAGGTAGCGCCGGGGTAGTCGCCACGGCTCCACTGCACGAGCTCGTCGCCGAAGGGTGCGCCCATGATGGGCCCCCAGCGAGGCACCGTGCCCGAGGAGCCCGGGTGGTACTCCGAGCCGTTGAGTCCGTCGTGGCGCAGGTTCAGGGTGTGCCCGGCCTCGTGGCTCACGGTCATGGGCCCGGCGCCGAGTCCCTTGTTGAAGGCGAAGCAGGGGTTGTCGATGGAGTCGTTGAAGGAGTTGAGGAAGGCGACGCCTCCGATGCCGTTGCCGAAGCCGCCGGTGGCTTGCGTCATGATGACGCGGATGCCGAACTGCGAATCACCGCCGCCCGAGCGGACCAGGGCCGCGACTCCCGGGTCCTTGGTGGTGACGTTGATGTTGAAGGGCGCGAAGTCCTCGGCGACTTCCTTCCAGTGCTCGATGATGTCGGACTTCTCCTGGTCGGTGAACACGCCGGTTCCGCCCTGGGTGTTGTAGGGCGGGAAGTTGATGCTGTGCCCCCAGCTGTTGCCGGTGGAGAAGTGACCGTCGACGTCCATGTAGATGGTCTTGTCGGCGCCCGGGATGGATTCGAGGTCCATGAAGTCGTCGAGGGGGATGTCCTCGTCGAAGATGCGCCCGAGGGTGGGGGGTGTGTTCTCGCCCGCGGCGTCGACCGGGGTCGGCGCCTTCGGGCAGATGTTGAGCAGGCGTCCCGAGGGGGTGAGGTAGAGCGAGCGGTCGGCACGGAACCACTCGGCGAGTTCCGCGGGGGTGGTGTTGTGCTCGGCCGCGATGCGGGGCAGGTCATCGCCCATCGCGCGGAGGGCGGCGGTGCCGCTGAGCGAGCCTTCGGGCACCGTCGCGCCGGCGGTGGCTGCGGTGGGCACGGGGATGCCCGGCTCGGACTGGGCCGCGGCGGGCCCGGCGAGGCCGGCCAGGACAGCGATCATCGTGGTCGTGCGGTTCAAGGCGTGTTCCTCTCGTGCGATGTGCCCGCGGTGCTCGATGGGGAGCACCCGGGCGACCGGTCTTCTGCTCGGCTCGGGCGACACTGCACCCGGGCGGCATGGGCCGCCCGGCTCGCCTGGCCGGGATCCAGAGTTGACCCTGAGCCGCCCGATCGGGCAAGCGGGGTCTCGAAAAAACAGCGATACCGGACAGTGCTCCGCATCTGGAGGGCCGTCGGTTGCATCCGGTCGGCGGAAGCCCGGCGGACCGAGGAGTCCGATACGGATGGTGTCTGATAGGCGTTCGGGTGTCTGGCTTCCCGGGCTCAGCAGCCGTTGTTGAAGTTGATGATCCAGGCGTTGAAGTCGGCCGGGGTGCAGGCCCCGTCACCGTTCTGGTCGCAGGCGGGCGACTGGTTGTTGAAGGCGATGATCCACCCGTTGAAGTCGGCGGGTGTGAGCACCCCATCGCCGTTCGTGTCGGCGACGCAGTCGGAGGGGGTGGTGCCCTGGAACTCGAGGGCGCCGATGTCGACCACGACCCCGATGCCGCTGTCGTTGCCCGTGTCGGGCGTGCCCGTGTCGTCGACGATGCGGGTCTGGCCGAAGACGTCCTGGCTGACGAGGCCGACGTAGTCGTTGTTCCCCGCGTCGATCGCGGGCGAGCCTGGCCCGGGGCGCGGGTTGTCGTCTGGGGTGCCGAAGTTGTTGTCGTTGCCGTCGGGGTCGACGAGCATCGGATCGGCGTTGGTGCTGTTGGTCGAGTTGATCGGCGAGAGGCCCTGACCCAGGAACTGGATGATCGAGCGGTCGGCGCTGACCGTGACGGATCCGGTGCTGCTGACGAAGATCGAGGCGCGCAGGTCGTTGTTGATCCCGCCGTTGGTGATGTTGTCGAAGACGATGGAATTGTTGATGTCCACGTCGCCGCCGATGAGGGACATGGCGCCGCCGATTGCCGCCGCGACGCTGTTGCCAACCATGGTCGTGTTGACGATGGTCAGGTTGCCGTCGCCGACCTTGTTGAGGGCCGCACCCTGCGGCGAGCTGTTGCCCGCGAAGAGCGAGTTGTCGACGCGGAGCTCGGAGGTGGGCGTGCTCATCTCGGCCCGCACGCCTCCCGAGCCGCCGCCGGGCAGTTGGGCCTGATTGCCGTTGAAGATCGAGCTGCGTATCTCGTGCACGCCCTGGTTGGAGTACCACACCCCGCCCGCCTGGGTTGTGACGTTGTCCTCGAAGAGGCAGCGGTCGATGAGCGTGAAGCTGCCGGGATCGGTGTCCACGCGCACGGTGGTTATGCCTTCGTTGCGGATGAACACGCAGTCGGTCAGCGTGTGCACGCTGGTGCCGTCGAGGTCGACCGCGCCTGCCAAGTTGTCGACGAATCGGCAGCGGAGCATGGTCAGGTCCGAGTCGCTCGCGACGGTCCAGACGCTCTCGTTGCCGACAAACTCGCAGTCCTCGATCGTGAAGAACTGCGGGGCGGTGTTGCGGATGGTGATCGCGGCGCCGTCTGCGCTCGAGAAGTGGCTCGTGAAGGTGTTGTTGCGGAGGGTGGCGAAGACGCCGTCCGCGTAGACGCCCGCGCCGCGTGAGTTGCCTGGGAAGCCGTTGCCGTCGGACCGGCCCTTGGAGATGAGGAAGCCATCGACAATGGCGCCGTTGCCGGTGATGGTTACGACGGTGTAGGCCGACCCAGCGCCGCTGAGTTCTGTGATGTTGTCCTGCGGGTCGCGCTGGCTGAGGCTGGTCTCGCCGCCCAGGAACCCGCCGTAGATCTGGACGCCCGCGGGCACGGCGAAGGTGGCGTCGCGCCCGGCGGGGATACTGGGCACATAGATTCCCTCGGCGACCCAGATCTGCTGGCCGCTGCTCGCCGCGGCTATGGCGTCGTGCAGCGAGTCGAAGGCCCGCCCCCAGCCCGAGCCGTCGCCCCCGGGGGTGGCGTTCGAGTCGACGTAGATTACTTGGGCGTGGGCCGAACCGATCGCCATGAGCATGACGAGAACGAATGGCGTGCGCATGGAAACCCCCATCGATGCAGTCGCTTGCATGAGTATGACGGATCGGACCCGCCAAGGGAACCCCGACCTGAATGATCGGGCCAGGCGAGCGGGTTCCGGGGGCGGCGTGTTACGGGCAGCCGGTATTGAAGTTCAGGATCCACGCGCTGAAATCGGCGGGGGTGCAGAGGCCGTCAGCGTTCTGGTCGCAGGCGGGTGACTGGGTGTTGAAGGCGGTGATCCAGGCGCTGAAGTCGGCGGGGGTGACCAGCCCGTCGCCGTTGGTGTCGGCGGGGCACTGTCCAGCGTTGGGTGTGTACTCGAACACACCGCGGAGTGGGCTGTCGTCCGAACCGAGACTGATGTACACGCGGCCCTGCTGCATCATGGGTCTGCCCGCCCGCTCGAGGGTCTGCATGTCGGAGCCATCCTGGGCGGCGCTGAAGTCAAACGGCACCTGCTCGAGCGCGAAGGGAACGAAGCTGTTCGATTGGGAGTCGTATCGGTAGACGAGGGTGCGGTAGGGACAGCCGAACTGATCCAACTGGTTGTATGTGATGTAGAAGTCCTCGGTTTCCGGGCTGGTTTCGATATCGTCGAGCTCTTCGGATTGACGGAAGAAGCTGGGCTGGAAACCGCCCGAGCCCGGGAGGGGACGGTCGTAGAGCGGGAGCTCGGTGATGGTGCCGTCGGTGCGGACCAGCAGCGCAGCCGCCAGGGCGTCGGGGCAGTCCACGAACGGGTGGCACTCCGAGACGTTGACGAGGCGGGCGCCGCCCGGCGTTGCGCGGAGGTCGGTGACGTACCCGACGGTCCGTCCATCGAGGAAGTCAGACGGCTCGCCCGGGCTCAGGAGTATGCTCGCGACCCCGTCGGCGACTCGCCAGATGACCTCCCGCTTGTCACGGGTTGCGGTCCGGACCGTGCCGATCACCAAGGCCTCGGCCTCACCCGATACGACCGTGAAGCTGTCGTACGTCGTGCCGGGCACACCAAGCGCGGGCTGGCCCTCGCGCATGATCTCCCGGTAGGTGCCCTGGTCGAGCCAGAACACCGCGTTGTCGTTCGCGAACGTGACCGCGGGCGGCGCGTAGGGGTAGGTTCCGCTCACGACATCGGGCATCGGCGCGGAGGGCATCGGCGTCTCGGGTGTAACCCTCGGCCTGAACAGCATGCCGCTCTTGGACTCCCACAGGATCTGGGGTTCGGGCACGGCGGGCATGCCAGGCTGGGAGATCGCGAAGGTGCCGACCAGTTCCTGCGAGTTGCTCGAGGCCAGCGCGTACATCTGGAATCTCACGGCCTCCGGCGCTCTCGAGTACGCCTCGGCCCACCAAAAGTATGGAATGTCGTACCCGGGTGTATCGCGCCAGGGGTCTCGGGCGTTCGTGAGGAGTTCCAGGCCCGAATCGCTGAACATGTAGAGCCGCTGCTGCGGTTCATCGGGCGCGGCAGGCGCCACGGCGTTGCTCCAGAAGATCAGCCGGTCGTCCGGAAGCACGCCCCGGGCGAGCCCGTGGTCGGCCACGGTCTGCGGGAGGAGCGATTCTGGATCGAAGATCTCGCCGCCCGAGCCGGGCACGGTGTCGCCCTCGCGAAGGACGACCTCCAGGGGTCCGCCCCGCTGCAGCACCAGCGCAAAGTCGTTCTGCCCGGTCACGCCGGGCGTGCCCCCGCTGAGCCCGACGAACGCGGCGACATCCCCGGCGGCATTGACCTGGATCCTGCTCACGACATCGACCTCTGCGCCGCCCGTGCCCGAGACCTGCTCCCCGAAGAGCAGGATCGGGGTGAGTGTCTGCGCGTGCGGCCGGGCGGCAACCACAAACGCTGCCGCCAGAAGCACGTTCCTGGGATACGTGTGCATGAGCCCGCTCCTTGCCCAGAGAATCTGAGCCATGAGCTTGCAGACGCACACCTTCGGGAGTGGTTCCCTCGGTCTAGCAGCCCGCGTTGAAGTTCAGGATCCACGCGTTGAAGTCGGCGGGTGAGCAGACGCCGTCGCCGTTCTGGTCGCAGGGGACGAGGTCTCCGGTGTTGAAGGCGAGGATCCAGGCGTTGAAGTCGGCTGGGGTCAGCAGGCCGTCGTTGTTGGTGTCGCCCACGCAGCCGAACTGGGCCTCCATCGCGAAGAGCGTGGCGCGGGCGTTGACGCGTCCCCAGCCCATGAAGTCGTCGCGTCCCGGGGTGTCCTCGGAGGTGGAGCCGACCTGGTCCTCGGCGCCGGCCTGGAGCATGTCGAAGACGAGCTGCTGCGTGAAGGGCACGCCGAGCTCGAGGGCCTTCGCTCGGATCAGGCCCGCGACGCCCGAGGTGATGGGCGTCGCGAACGAGCAGCCCGAGACCGTGTCGGTGCGGTCCAGGCTGGTGAAGGGCTCGACGGTGACCACGCTTGCGCCGGGCGCGACGAAGTCGATGGAAGAGCCGAAACCCGAGAAGGAAGCGCGCTGGTCGAAGCGGTTGCTCGCGCCGATGGTGATGGTGACGGGTGAGGCGCCGGGCCAGGAGACGTCGGCGTTGCCGCCGTTGTTGGCTCCGCAGGAGATCAGCACCTTGCCCGCCGCGGCGGCGTTGTTGAGCGACGCCTGCAGCGAGCTGGTCCCCGGGTAGTTGATCAGGCTCATGCAGATGATGTGTACGTCGCTCCGGGAGGCCGAGAAGTCGATGCCCTGGATCAGGTCGAACGTGAAACCCGAGTTGTTCTGGTTGAGCACCTTCACGGGCAGCACCCGGGCGTTGTGGTCGACGCCGGCAGTTGCAAAGGCGTTGTCGGCGGCGGCAACGATGCACCCCGAGACCCAGGCGCCGTGCGGGTGATCGGCCTCGGGGTCGCTGTCCTCGTTGACGTAGTCGAACCCGTTGGTGACGAAGCGCCCCGCGAACTCGGGGTGGTCGGAGTCGATGCCCGTGTCGAGCACGGCGATGATCGTCGAGGACGACCCGCGGGTGTACTCCCACGCGCCGACGCTCTCGATGTCGGCCCCGGGGGTGCCCCCGCTCTGGCCCGTGTTGCGGTGGTGCCACTCGCTGCCGAAGAAGGTGTCGTTGGGCACGAACGCGCCGGAGCCCGTGTAGTTGAGGTCGGCGGCAACGACCGACTCGAGCGCGCCGATGACATCCGCGGAGGCGAGCTCCTCGCCCGGGGGCACCTCGACGAGGACCGCCGAGCCGAACTCGCTGCGCTCGATCACGCGTCGCCCCGCGACGAGATCGCCGATCTCGGGCTGCGCGCCCGCGGGGAGCACGATCAGCTGCCCAGGCGCGAACGGGCGGATCTCCTCGAACGGCTGCGCACCCGCGGTGCTCGTGACGATGGCGGCGGCGGAAAGGCAACGGTGCAGATACGACATGCGGCATCCTCCTCGGGTCGTGTTCCCTCGGAGGATGCCGCATTCGACGGTCGCCGTCAATGGGACGGCGTCAATGTCGTGTCAAGATCGGGTCAGCAGCCCGCGTTGTAGTTGAGGATCCAGGCGTTGAAGTCGGCGGGGGTGCAGAGCCCGTCGCCGTTCTGGTCGCACTGCGGGGAGCCAGAGTTGAAGGCGAGGATCCACGCGTTGAAGTCGGCGGGGGTGAGCAGCCCGTCGAGGTTGGTGTCGGCGATGCAGCCCGGGTCGGCGCAGAGCGGATCGCCGGTCAGGTCGCAGGGCGCGCCGTTGCCTGACCACTGCCCGGTGCCGTCGAGGTAGGCGAGCATGTAGGAGCCGATGTTCTGGGGGTGGAACTCGAGGTTGACGTCACCGGTGCCGTTGCCGCAGAGGTGGCAGTAGCTCATGATGGTGCCCGGGATGCCCGAGCAGTCTCCGTTGCCGCAGTTGTCGATGTTGCCCAGCGGTGACTGCTCGTGGGTGTGCGGCGCGCCGAAGTTGTGCCCCCACTCGTGAGCGGTGACCATGAAGTCCCAGTTCTGGGTGCTCTGGTCCTGGAGCGGGTAGGGGAAGAAGCCGTTGAGGTTGGCGGAGAGCGCGTAGCTGAAGCTCTTGCAGATCGCGCCGAGGTAGGCGACGCCGCCTCCGAGGCCTCGCCCTGAGAAGAAGTGGGCGTTGTCGCGATCGACGGCGCCCATGTTGTCGTCCCAGTAGTCCTGGAACTGGAAGAGCTGGTCGACGGTGCCCCCGTTCTGGTTCCACGGGTCGGTGGAGGTCCAGATGCGGAGGAAGGTGATGTTGAGGATGACGTTGAGGTCGCGCTCGTAGACCTCGCTGACGGCGCCGGTGAGCATGGTGGCATAGTCGGCCGCGGCGGTCGCGTCGCCGCCGAAGAGATCGGTGCGGAACTCGGTGTCGGTCTCGATCGCGACATCGACGACGCGGCAGGGCGCGCCGCCCCGCGACGCGGCGGGGGCGCTGGCCGACGAGGCCTCGAACCCCGGCGCCTCGATCACCTGGCACGCGAGGTCGCGCAGGCTGATCGTGTCGTTCGAGATGTCGCCCAGGTTGTAGACCACGGTGTCGAGGCCCTGCCCGGCTGGGCCCGAGCTGATCACGTACTGCTCGCCCTCGGTCTGGATGAACCCGAGGGTCATGATGTCGCTGAAGGCGAGGTAGGCCAGCGAGCCCGGATCGCCCGCGACCTCGCCGCCCAGCATGACCACGTCGGAGCGCTCGAGGCTGCCCGCCTCGTTGACGCGAAGGTCGGCGTGCCGGTCGACGACGGTGCGCCGCTCCAGGTCCAGGATGACGCTCGTCTCGGCGTCGATGAAGAAGTCGTTGACCAGCACCGAGTCGACACCCTGGAGGGCGGCGTGCCAGTCGCGGCTCGGGGCGAGGGTTGTGATGCCCTCGATCGACGATGCGGAGGCTCGGAAGGGCTGGTCGATCGTCTGGTGCAGGGGCTGGGGGCTCGCTGCGAGCGCAAGAACAGGGATCAGAAACATGGGGGCTCCTCTCGTACATGCAACGCCGGCCCCACGAGCGGGCCGGCGGAACAGTTTTCAGATTATCAGAATCTGCCCCGGCATCACCGCCGAATCCACTGATTCGGCTTCGGTGCGGGCCGTACTTGAGCCCCTGCTGGGGGTCGCGACGTCCGGAATCACTCTGTTCGGGCCCCGACACGGTGCGATCCGCCCGTTCGGCGCGGGTCAGCCGATCTGCTGGTCCGCTCAGCAGCCCGTGTTGTAGTTCAGGATCCAGGCGTTGAAGTCGGCCGGGTTGATGCGCCCGTCGCGGTTCTGGTCGGCGAGTGATGCGCCGGCGTTGAAAGCGTCGATCCATGCGGCGAGGTCAGCGGGCGTAGCCAGCGCGTCGTGGTTGATGTCGGCCAGGCAGCTCGTGCCCTGGAACTCGATCGGCCCGATGTCCGGGCGAGCGGTCGGGATGCCCGGGTCGTCGTGCACGCGCGGGTTGCCCGCCAGGTCGAGCGCGGGCAGGTCGTCGAGCATCGGTGCGGCGTCGATCAGGGGCGAGCCTGGCAGGGGGGTGAGGTCGCCGAAGTCGTCGTTGGCGCCCTCGTCGATGGTTGGGGTGGAGGGGTCGTCGCCCCAGCCGTCGCCTCCGTCGTCGGGCAGGCGGGTGAACATGGGGTCGAGGTGGATCGCGCCGGGGCCGATGAGGGCGGGGTCGCCGACGCAGGCGCTGGGGTGGACGGTGGGGGGAAAGCCGTTGATGGTGACGAGTTGGTTGGGGCCGAAGACGCAGGCGGTCGGGAGATCGATCTCCTCGTGCGGGACATCGGTGTCGCCGAAGTCCCAAGAGACCACGGGCGCAGCGTTGTCAAGGAACGCGGATGACATGACGGTGAGGAACGGAGCCTGGAGAAAGATCGACGATCCCTTGAGCGCCGAATTCGAGATAAACGAGCATCCTGTGGTCGTGCGGATGCCGTGGACCGCCCCGCCTTCTATCGCCTGATTGCCGACGAAGCGGGACCGATAGATCGCACTGTTGTACCCGTGCGGCCTTGGTGCGAAAATAGCGCCGCCTTCGACAGCTGTGTTGCCGACGAACAGCGAGTCGTGCACATCTCCCGGTTCGAGGCAGATCGAACCGCCGGCGCTTACCCCCTGCTCGGTTGTAGCGTGATTGTCGAGAAATACGCACCGTTCGATCGTTCCGTTCTCCGGCGTGCGCCCGCCGTTGAGTGATACAGCTCCGGCGATGTAGACTGCCGTATTCTGAATGAAGGTCGAGTCGCGGATGTGTGCCCAAATCGAGACCGCTCCAGTGAAGTGTCCGGCCGTGTTGCGCGAGAAGGTACAGCCGTCGATCGATGCGATTGAAAGCTCGGCTACAGACAGAATGGCGCCACCGTCGCTTTCGGCTTCGTTCATCGTGAAGAGCGACCCGATCAGGCTCAGCCGTACCATCGAAGCCGCCACAATCGCGCCGCCGTTCTGGCCCGATCGGCATCGCTCGAACACGGAATCGCGAACGATCAGCTCGCCACCGTCGCACATGATGGCTCCGCCGGACTCGTTGGTCGCGTTATCGACGAAGCTCGAGTCTTGGATGTATGCTTCAACGCGGTAGAGTGCCAGCGGCCTCGACACATCCTCCTCCCCGCCCGTGAACGAGCAACCCTCCACCTCCACCAGCGCATAGCTCGCGTCGATCCCCGCCGCGAGGAAGTCGATGCCCTGCACGCTCAGCCAAGGTCGGATCCCCGGGCCGCCTGTGACGGTGATCGCCGGTCCGTCCGCGATGCCGTCGTCGTCGAGGTCGGCCGACCACGACACCTGGCCCTCGGCACCGGGCTGCGGGGCGAGGGCGAGCGAGAAGCCCTCAACGGTGATCAGCTCGCGGTAGAGCCCCGGAGCGAGTTCGACGCGGGTGTCGCCCGAGGCATCGGCGATCGCGTCGGCGATCGTCGGGGCGTCCTGCGGCACGCGGATCACGGCCTGGGGCTGGCTCAGGGCTGGGAGCGCGAGAACGAAGGCGCACACGAACGTCGTCGGTCTGCTCGGCATGGCTCATCTCCCGGCCCGGCGACCGCCGGGCGTTGCGATGAGCGTTGGGACGCCGAAGCCGCGAGACGGTTCCTGTTCCCGAGCAGATTCTGTTCAGCAGCCGTTGTTGAAGTTCAGGATCCAGGCGCTGAAGTCGGCAGGGGTGCACAGCCCGTCGTTGTTCTGATCGCAGGCGGGGGACTGGGTGTTGAACGCGGTGATCCATGCACTGAAGTCGGCGGGTGTGACGAGGCCGTCGCCGTTGGTGTCGGCGCGGCAGGGTCTGACGGGTGTGGCCAGAAAGATACCGTTGGAGAAGTCCATGAACTCGATGCCCAAGACGGCGGCCCCGTTCTGGTTCCCCGCATCGTAGAAGGCGGAGAAAACTTCCCGGAAGTCCGGGTTCATTGGGTCGGTGGATGCGTTGAACGGTTCGGCGCCGCTGAACACCAGGCGGAGCTGTCCGTCCTCGTCGATCCGGACGAGCACGTCGTATGGCTCAAAGTTACTCGTGCTTTCGGCGAGTAAATGAACCGTGGTGCCCCCGTTGTAGACGACGCTTTCGATGGAGCGAGGATCGATGCTCGACCCGAGGCCCGGGATCGGGTCTTGCGCCGTCAGGATCGGCTCGAGCGGTTCGCCCGAGCGGGCGGAGAAGAGAACGTCCAGGCCCGGGACACGTGCGATGAATGCGACCGTCCCATTCGCGGTGAACTCGGGCCGGGAGATGAATCGCTCGATGATGGCGTACGGCCCGAGGCTCGGGACCGGTTGGCCTTCATAGGCGATGACCTCGAATCCACCGCCCGCCGCATCGCTCGCGATGGCTTCGTCGATCGTGCCGGACCGGCTGATTGAAACGTACCCGGTCACGGCGCCGTCGGTATCGAGGCGCGGACCGACGAAGTCGTTGATGTCCGTGACGAGAGCCGAGCCCCCGTCGGGCATGGGGATGGCGTCGCCCTTGCGCAGGATCGGCTGAAGCTGCCCCCCGGGGTCGCGGCGGAGCAGGGCGTGATCATTGGAGGAATCCACCAGCGGTGCGGGCCCGGCGAGGGCTGTCGAGATGACCACGTCGCCCGCCGGGTTGCCGTAGGCGAACGGGTTCTGGTACGCGACGCCGCTGGGCAGCCCGGGTACCTGCATGTCATCCATGGCGATGATGCTGAGCGAGGAGCCATCTGCGGCCGCTTCGCCGATGACACGTCTGTCTCCGAACACGTTCGGGTCGGCGGCGATACCGGTGAACAGGATGGTGCCGGCATCGGAGAGGCTCCAGAAGTTCTGAACGAGAGACTCCAGCACGAAGCCGGCTGGGAGGCCGTCGGCCGAGGCACCGGGCGGGATGGAAAGCGCGAGGCCTGCCCCCGATGTCTGGGTGATGACGGCCGCCCCGGCCGATTGCCCCGCGGTATCGCTGACGAGTGTGTAGACGGCGACTTGCCCGGCATCGTTTGCGCTGTACGAGCGGAAGCGGTCGGTGCGGAGGTCCGGTCGATCGGGCACCGTGTCGTCCTCGCGCAAGAGCAGGTCGAACTGGCCGGCCGCGGATCGGCGGAAGACCGCGAGGTCGTTCTCCCCGGTCACGCCCGGGCCGTCGAGGCGGATGCTCAAGGTGAGGTTGTCAGACGCGTCGAGGTGCACGAAGGGGGAGAAGAAGTCGAACATGACGCCATCGGGCATGCCCGGGACCTGCTCTTCCGAGAGCAGGACGCGCTCAAACGTAAAGTCCTGTCCGTCGACAAAGAACGGGGCAAGCAAGACGGCTGCGAGAAGGGTGCGTTGCTGCATGCGTCGGGTCTCCGTGATCGGCCCGCCGAGCATACATGCCATGAATGGTCTCTCACCATCGCATACTAGATTTTTCGCGACTCGTCAGCACCCGTTGTTGTAGTTCAGGATCCATGCGTTGAAGTCGGCAGGGGTGCAGAGGGTGTCCCCGTTCTGGTCGCACTCGGGAGTGCCGTTGTTGAAGGCGACGATCCACGCGTTGAAGTCTGCTGGTGTGATCAGGCCGTCGTTGTTGGTGTCCGACGGGCATGGAGTCGGGTCGATCGAGAAGGTCACCAGCGCGCTGTCACCCGTGACGCTGGAGGCGAAGCGCGCGACGGCGTCTCCAGTTGCGTTCATCTCGATCAACCTGACGAAGGCGGGTGCCTCTCCCCCCGGCGCATCGGGATCGAAGTCGAAGTCGTCGTCCGAAACGAAGACGGTGCGCAGATTTCCCGCGGCATCGGTGTAGAAGGCCGCCCCGCCGAGTTGCCCGCCCGCGTCGGAGAACAGGCCCGTGAACAGCATCCGCCCGTCGTCGGTCATGAACGGAGCCATCCCGGCGCCGAAGAGCGTGAAGGGCCCGCCCGGTCGGCCCGGGATCAGAACGGGCGCGCCCGTGCGGAGCCTGAGCCCGAAGCCTCCGTCGTTCTCCACGGTGTACACCGCGGACCTGTTGTTGCCCACGACGACCCCAACGCTGACGCGGCCCCCGGGCACGCGACGGGTCTGCACGTTCCGGACGATGTCGCCCGGGTCCATCTCCGGGGCGGGCGTGTCTTCCACCAGCAGCGGCGTGCCAACACCCGACTGGTCGATCGACCAGAGCCCGTCGCCGAACCCGTTGGTCAGTCCGGACACGCGGCCGAAGACGATGGTCGCGTCGTCGCTCGTGAGACCCTTGACCTCGAGCCTGTCCACCTCGGATCCAGCGGGTATGCCCGGGAAGGCGGCGCCCGGGGAGCGGGGGTCATAGAGGGGGGCCCGGCTGACGCCGGGCAGGCCCGTGACCACGCCTTCCTCGGCGACCGTGCCTCCCCCGGAATCGAGGAATCGCGCCACAAGCGCGGTGCGCCCGGAGTCGCCGACGACGGGGCGTCTGAAGAGATCAATGCTCCAGTCGAGCCAGTCAGAGGGCGCGGCGACACCGAGCACGGCATCGTCGCCCGATTGGACGATCAGCGGGCCGACGGAGTCGCCGACGATCTCTCGGATCTGCGACGGCGCATCCGGGTGCCGGAAGCGCAGCAGCCCTTGCGCACCGCTGGGGCTCCGCTCGAGCTCGTGCCAGATGGCGAGCGGATCGCCCGTGTTGACCGTGCCTCTGTCCTTCCTCGCGACCACGACGGGTACTGCGGTGCCGTCGCCGCCGAGGGTCACGACGTTTGACCCGATCCCGCTCGGCGTGACCACGGCTCGGGCGGTCGTCGCGTAGAAGCTCAGCGTGCCGTCGTCGTTGAAGCGCAGGCCCTCGTTCGAGGTCGCGAAGATATCGCCGGCGACGATGCTGGTGATGTCGTCGGGCCCGACCTCGGTCATCGCGATATCGGTGACATCGTCGGCGACGTTCATCAGCGGCTCGCCCGGCCTTGCGAGAAAGGCACCCGCGCCGGACGGCTGGCCAGGCTGCAGCAGCTGGCCGATGAAGGCGACGCTGCCGTCCTCGTCCACCCGGACCAGCGTTGGTGTCGACGCGAGGGTGTACGGCCCGTCGACGCCCGGGGCGTCTTGCCCCGCCGTCACGAGGATCCGTATCTCGACGGGCTGGGACTGGGCGGTGAATGCCGCCGCCAGGCTGGCGGCGAGAACGATACGAGTCGAGGTTCGCATGCCGTGAGCCGTCCTTTCGCGATCGTGCGTTCTCTCCGGAGTCTACAGGGCGGTCCCCGCCGCCCGAAGCACCGTGCGAGTATCCCGCGGGCGGTCATCCGGGGATAGAACAGGATGTGCGCCGCCGCGTGTTAGCAGCCGGTGTTGTAGTTCAGGATCCACGCGCTGAAGTCGGCGGGTGTGCACGCGCCGTCGGCGTTCTGGTCGCAGGCGGCGCTGCGGCTGTTGTACGCGGTGATCCAGGCGTTGAAGTCCGCCGGGGTGAGCTCGCCGTCGTTGTTGGTGTCGGCGAGGCAGGGCGCGGGCCGGCTCACGACGATGGCCCCGTAGCTGTCTGACCAGGGATCCTGCCTCGCGCTCACCCTCGTGGCGATCGCGTTGCTCGCGTTGATGCCGTGCTCGATATCGAACGCGGCTCTGTAGACGGGGAGCGGGCCGATCGGTGTTTCGATAATCGCACCGATCTCGACTCCGAGGATGGGCGAGCTGCCCCCGTCGGATGTCAGAACGATGGGGTAGGGATCAAGCCCGGGCTCGTACAGCTCCGCTTCCATCGCCGGATAGCCCGCGGGCGAGAATACCGGTCGTGGGCCGATGTTCTCCGACGAGGTTTGCCACTCAAATCCATCGATGACGATGTTGGGCGCGAGCCAGGGCAGCGTGTCACCCTCTGTGATGACCGGGTTGACCTGGAGCGGGCCGTGCTCGGTGAAGAACGCTCTGAACTCGGGTGTCGTGGCTGTGGCTCTCACCTCGGCGATGAATCCGATCGTCAGGTCGTCGCTCATGTAGCCCTCGACAAGCCACCGGTAGTAAGCACCGGCCGGGAACCCTGGCACCTGCATGCCCTGGCGGTACTCGAGCTCGAGCCCGTTGCCGCGGCGATCGCTGTAGATCGCCCGGTCGGTGTCGGGCGTGATGCCCGGTCCCTCGATGTCGCCTGTGACGAGCAAGTGCCCGCCGTCGGTCACGTCGTAGCTGAACTCGCCCATGGTGACACCCGGGGGGAAGCCCGGCAGTGTCTCGTCGTTCGAGAACACGACTTCGGTCGTCCCGTCCGGCAGCCGGCGGAGGACCCTGAGACGTTCGCTGACCGGTCCGGCTCCGGACACGACCGCCCCGAAGTAGACGGTGCCGTCGGCTGTCACGCTCCCCAGGCCCGGGGACAGCGTCAGGCTTGGTTGTCCGGGTACCGGATCGCCCTCGCGGGCCGCGAGCACGGGCTGGTCGCCGCCGGCCGGGACCAGGATCACGGCTCTGTCGTTGCTGCTGTTGACGCCCGGGCCTTCGAGATCGGCGACGTAGAGCACGTCGCCGTTCGATGACACGTTGAAGATCTCGGATGTCCCCTCGGAGCGAATGCTGCTCCGGTTGGTGTACGGCTCGGCGGCCAGGTCGGTGCCTGGGATCGGGTCGCCCGTGTACGCGACCTTCTCGACCACGCCGTCGACGGTGACGCGCCAGATGCCGCGCCGGGTGACGTCGTAGTTGTTCGTTGCTCCGTAGAAGAAGAGCTCGCCGTTGCCGGCCTGCTGCGGGAAGCCCCGGCGCAGGGCGTTTCGGTCGGGTGCCGCGTAGTAGAAGTCCAGCAACGGATCGGTTCCCGCACCGGGCAAGAGATCGCCGTAGGCGACAATTGGCTCGAGCCCGGCATCGGTCTCGCGGTACAACACAATCTCGCGATCGCCCGCCGGTGGGGCGACGATGCCGACGAATGCGACGCGCCCCGCGGGGCCGATAGTCGGCCTCCCGAAGCCGCTGAACGTGCTGCCCGCGGGCATCCCAGGTGCCGGCTCGCCCCCGACGGCTACGGTGCGGTAGACCCGCGACTGGGCCTCTGCGATCGCCGAGGGCGTGGCGGCTGCGAAGACGGAAGCGACCAGCATGACTCGGATCATCGCGGTTCCTTTCAGCACCCGTTGTTGAAGTTCACGATCCAGGCGTTGAAGTCCTGGGGCGTGCACAGGCCGTCATCGTTCTGATCGCACTCCGGTGCGTTGGTGTTGAACGCGACGATCCATGCGTTGAAATCCTGGGGTGAGACGACGCCGTCGTTGTTCGTGTCCGCTGCACAGTTGAAGGGCGCGATGGCCTCGCCCGGACCAGAGATCGTGTTGCTGGTTGGCGCGATCGGTCGGAAGGAAGCCCACTGGCTCGTCACCCAGACGTACGTCTCGCCCTCGAAGAGCAGCTGAGTGACAAATGACGTGCCGCGCGGGATGTTAAAGGGCGAGTTGCCGTTGCCCAGCCCGTAGTCGTGCAGGTTTTCGAGCGGCTGGTCGGGGTCGAAGCCGCCCTCGTAGAGGAAGCTGAAGTGGTCGCTGCCCGAGCTCAGGACACTCGTCAGGTCGTAGACGCCCGACTCGGTGACCTGGAACTCGAAGGCGTGATAGGACACGGGGCCGAGTCCCGAGACGCCCGCGATGAAGAACGGGCGGTCCCAACTCGTCGTTGGGTCGGGCGTCGCGTCGTAGGTCTGGCTGACCTGGGCGGCCTCGGCGAGCAGGTGCACGCTCACGTCGCGGAGGCCGTAGATCCAGTTGCTGGGGAAGGCTGTGGTGTCGAAGGTGAATGTCCAGGTGCCGTCGGAGGAGACGGGTACGTCCCAGCCGCGCGTGCCGTCGGCGAGCGGGTAGTCGGCGATGGTGACATCGCCCCCGATGGGCGTGAAGACGGACGAGTCGCCGCCCGGCCCCGTCGCTTCGAGGCTGACGTCGAGCGACCAGGGGCCGGTGCCTCCGCCGAGGTCGCCCTGCACGAAGACGAACTCGCCGACAAGGCCGAACCCGGTGACGAGGTCGTTCACGCCCGAGAAATCGACGGGGACCGCGACGCCCGCGGGCGTCACGTCAACGTCGGCGATGTCGCGTGAGTCGACGAGCCTGAGCGCCTGCGCCGAGGCGGGCAGCGTGAGCGAGAGCAGCGGAACGAACACGAGCGATCGGGTCATCATGCGGGCGCACCTCCGGCCTCAGCGTACCGGGGGCGGCGGACCGATCCAAGGGTGGAGCGGGACTACGGGCACCCGTTGTTGAAGTTCATAATCCACGCGCTGAAATCGGCTGGCGAGACCGCGCCGTCGCGGTTCTGGTCGGCGAGGGGGGAGGTGTCGTTGAAGGCGGTGATCCAGGCGCTGAAGTCGGCGGGGCTGACCACGCCGTCTAGGTTCACGTCGGGCAGGCAGGTGACGCCCTGGAACTCGTAGGCACCGAGGTCGATG
>JANQQZ010000053.1 GCA_028284805.1 Phycisphaerales bacterium | reverse complement strand
CGGACCCCTGCCCGATCCTCCGATCGTTGACCTGCTCGGTCAGGCCAGGACGGTGCTCGTGCTCGAGGGGCTGGCCAACCACGACAACGTGGGCGGGCTGTTCCGCGTCGCCGCGGCGCTGGGGCGCAAGCCTGCGGTGCTGCTCGACCCGACGTCGTGCGATCCGCTCTACCGCAAGGCGATCCGGGTCTCTATGGGGCACGCGCTTGCGGTGCCGTTCACGCGGGTGGACGACTGGCCTGGTGGGCTCGCGGAGCTGAACCGGGCGGGCTTCGAGACGATGGCCCTCGCCCTGCGTGCCGGCACCGAGCCGATGCAGGCGTGGCGTCCCGCCGGTGACCGCGTCGCCTGGGTTGTCGGCGCCGAGGGCCAAGGGCTGAGCGAGGGGGCGATCGCGTCGGCTTCGCGGGTCGTGTCGATCGACATGGAGCCGGGTGTGGACAGCCTGAACGTGGTCACCGCGGCGGCGATCGCGCTGCACGGAACCCGCGCCGGGCTCGAGCGTCCATAGGATGTGCGGGCGACCTCACGCCTGGCCGAGATCCAAACGGAGCCCAAGCAGATGATCCGCACATGCACGTACCTGATCGCCGCGCTTTCCGCCGCCGCCTGCGCGGGGCAGGGCATCGTCAACGAGGGGGCCGGCACCCGTCGGGCGGCGCTCGACAAGATGATCTACGAGCCCGCGCCGATCACCACCATTCTCGAACAGGAGGAGTGGATCGGGCAGGCGCCGACCCTTGCGGACCTGAGCGGGCGCCCGGTGCTCGTCTTCACGTGGGCCGAGTGGTACCGCCCCTCGCAGAACGTCGCGATGCGTGCGAAGCAACTCGCCGCAGAGATCGATGATCTCGTGGTCATCGGGGTGCACGACGTCGAGGGCTGGGAGGAAGCTGCGGTGTTCGCCGAGCGTCGCTCGCTTGGGTTCCCGATCGTGCGTGACGCGGACGGCTCGATCCGCAAGGCTCTGATGGTCGATCAGGATCCCGACGTGTATGTGTTCGACCGCGCCGGTCAGGTTCGGTTCGCGGACATCACGACCGAGAGCCTCCGGGCCGCGGTCGACGAGGTCGCGGGCGAGGACACCGAGGCCGCGTCGAGCATCGAATCCCGACTGGCCTCGGAGCGTGCGGCGGTCGAGCGTGAGCGACGCATGTCGCGTGGCATCAACGAGGGCGTCGGGTTCGAGAACGTGTTGAATGTTCCGTTTGCCCCGCCGTCGGCCGAGGAGTACGCCGCGGTGAAGTGGCCCGAGCGTGAGCTGAGCCCCAACGAGCGTCGCCGGAACAGCCGTCGCAACGCCGACGCCGGGCCGACCGCCTGGGCGGCGCCGGGCGAGGGCTGGTTCCGCGACCGTGCGCCCAACATCAACGGTCGTGTCCGCGTGGTCTACACCTGGCACCCGTCCGTGCGGAGCTCACTCGACGAGCTGATGTTCCGGATGGACGACGTGCAGCAGCGCTACCGGCGCGATGTGGTCGTAGTGGGGGTGATGGGCCCGATGAACACCGACGACCGCAGGCGTCGCAACGAGGAACCCGACCCGCTGCGCGATCTGCCCGCGACGACCGACACGATCCAGACCTATGTGGGCAACCGCTCGCTCTCGCAGTACCTCGTCGCGATGCCGGGCGGAGTAAACATCCCGGTAGAGGACACGCGCAACCGACGCGGCGGCGTCCCGATCGGCGCGGTGATGATCGTGAGCACCGACGGCATCGTCCGGCGGGCGGAGTACGCGTCCAACTGGGAAGAACTCCAGCGCGCGCTCGACACGACGCTTCGTGTCGACCCGGGCGTGAAGGCACGCCGGGCCGCGGAGGACGCCTTTATCCGCTCCGGCGGCTGAGCCGGTGTTCGACGTCGTTCTGCACGAGCCCGAGATCCCCAACAACACGGGCAACATCGGGCGCACGTGCGTCGCGACAGGGTGCAGGCTGCACCTGATCGAGCCGATCGGCTTCGAGATCACCGCGAAGGCGTGCCGACGCGCGGGGCTCGACTACTGGCCCAGGCTCGGGGTCATCACACACACGGGCTTCGACCACTACCGCGGCCAGACCCCCGACGCCGAGGGGCGGCGCTGGTACTTCAGTGGGCGTGCGGGTCGTTCCGTGTACGACGCGAAGCTGCAGCCAGGTGACCACTTTGTGTTTGGGAAAGAGTCGGTCGGCTTGCCCGCAGACATCCTCGCGTCCGAGCCCGATCGTGTGCTCCGCCTGCCGATGGCGCTCGGCGAACGTTCTCTGAACGTCGCGACCGTGGTCTGCACAGTCGTCTACGAGGGGCTGCGCCAGTGCCTGGCGCGTCGCGAGTTGGTGCTCGACCACGATCTTCGCTTCGATCCCGCGAACCCGGTGCGGTGATGCGTCGTACCACGCGTGTCTTCTCTCTCCTGATCTCCTCTCGGCGAGCGCCCGGGTGACATCCCGGGCGTTTGTCGTGCGCGGCCGACGCTACACTGACAGGATGGCCCGCGACGCTCGATCTCGGACGACCACAGCATCTCGTGTGCTTGCGTTGGCTGTGGTACTGGTTGGAGTGTGCGTGTCCTCGGGGTGCAACCGGACGTTGTTCCGCGAGAGCGACGAGCGTTCGCCGTACACGCGTTACGACCGCCTTCGAGCGCAAGAGGCGACGCCGTACCGGTTCAATGAGTTCGGTCGTCGCGTGCCGAATCTCCGCGAGCGTCTGACGTACGGGGGATGAGGAACGTGCCGTCGCGGCGCACCGGTTTTTGAATGGGATCGACAGGTTCGGTCCGATGAGCGGAGAGTCGTGCATGGAATGGGCCGGGCGGAGCTGCCGGTCGCTCAACAGGGCATCGTGACGAAGGGATGCGTCTCGTGAGCACCGCCGATCGCCGCAAGCGTTCAACATCGTCTTCTCATTCAGCGTCGGCCTCGTCGCCAGGCTTCACGCGCGACCAGGTCGTGCTCGCCTCGCTGATCGGGTTCATGACCGTCGTGGGCGGGCTGCTGTGGCTGCTCGACGGCGCCCCGGCCCCGAAGACCGGCGGCGTGCGCCTGCCCGCGCTCGTCGCGGCGGCGGGACCCAGCTCGCTCGAGACCGTCTTCGACCTCGACGCCCCGATCGAGCCCGGGCGCTGGCAGGGCATCGTGATCCACCACTCCGCCTCGCCGCACGGCTCGGGCGAAACCCTCGATCGGGAGCACCGGGCGATCGGGCTGAACGGGCTCGGCTACCACTTCGTGATCGGCAACGGCAACGGCGCGAGCGACGGCGAGCTGCACGTCGCCCGGCGTTGGCTCGATCAGGCCTCGGGCGCGCACACCGCGGGCGACCAGGGCGACTGGTACAACATCAACACCGTCGGCATCTGCCTGGTGGGCGACGGCGATCGCCGCGACTTCACCCCGGCGCAGATCCAGCGCCTGGTGCAGACGGTCAACGAGTTGCAGCGCCGCCTCGACATCCCCGCGAGCCAGGTGCGACTGCACCGCGAGCTGGCCGGGACCACAAGCCCCGGGCTGCGGTTCCCGGCGGCCTCGTTCCGCGAGCAGTTGCTTCCCTGAACCGTCCGATCTGTTGCTTCTCGGACGCGCGGATCGCCTCTCGCGTGATCCGTCCGGGTGTCGCGTTCTGCCCGCGATTGTGGGCGGCAGGGCATGAGCAGCTTCGCAAGTCGGCACGGATCGGGCACGCTAGGATGGCCCTCGGATCGCGGCACCGCCCGAGGGCGGTATCGGTCTTGCCAGTCCCAGGCGCGCCGCAACGGGGCCGGGTGTGAGGTGCATCGGGTGGAAGTCTTCAAGAAGGGCGACGTGGTCGAGGGCTGCCGCGTCCTGTCCGAACTCGGGCGGGGGGCGGCCTCGATCATCTACCTCGCCCAAGACGAGAAGTCCAAGCGCATCTGGGCTCTGAAGGACGTTCAGAAGACCGACGACAAGTCCGTCCGCTTCCTGGAACAGGCCGAGACCGAGTACACCATCGCCCAGAAGCTCGACCATCCCGCGATCCGCAAGATCGAGCGCATGGTCAAGAAGAAGAAGGGCCTGCTCCACACCATCAGGCTTTTCTTGCTCATGGAGCTGGTCGACGGCATCGCGCTCGATCGGCTCATGCCCAAGACCTTCGAATCGGCGTGCGACATCTTCCGGCAGGCCGCCAGCGCCATGGCCCACATGCACGAGCGGGGCTTCGTGCATGCCGACTTCAAGCCCAACAACGTGATCGTCGACGAGGCCGGCACGGTCAAGATCATCGACCTTGGCCAGTCGTGCCCGATCGGCACGGTCAAGAAGCGGATCCAGGGCACGCCCGACTACATCGCCCCGGAGCAGGTGCACCGACGCCAGATCACCCCCAAGACCGATGTCTACAACCTCGGTGCCAGCATCTACTTCGTGCTCACGCGCGAGAAGGTCAAGACCGCCCTGGCCCCCGACGGCTCGCTCATGGGCTCGATCGACGACTCGCTCCTTGAGCCGCCCACACCCGCGATCGAGGTCAACAGGCGGATCCCGCCCAAGCTCAACGACCTGATCATGCAGTGCCTCGAGGTCTCCCCCGACGACCGCCCGGAGATGTTCGACGTCGTGGATCAGCTCGAGCTGATCCACGCGATGCTCAAGGCGGGGGTGAAGGACCGCAGCGGCGAGTTCAGGACCCCCAAGGGCTGACGCTAGACTCCCGCCCTCATGCTCGACCTTGCCGATCCAGACGCCGTGATCGACGCCCTGCGCCGCGGTACGAGCGCCAACCGCGACGCGTCCTGCCGCAACGGATCCATCGACGAGATCCGCCCCCCGGGCCACCTGATCGCGACCGGCGATCTGCACGACAACCCGGTGCACTTCCAGACGCTCGTCGAGCGCGCCGGGCTCACCCCTGAGCACACGGACGCCGATCGCAGGCACCTGACACTGCACGAGATCATCCATTCCGACCGGCTGATGCAGGGCATGGACTTCAGCTACCGCGCGCTGACCAAGGTCGCGGCCCTCAAGGCCGACTACCCCGAGCACGTGCACGCCCTGCTCGCCAACCACGAGCTGGCGCAGATGCTCAAGAGCCCGATCCTGAAGGATGGCGTCAAGTGCGTCGAGGCCTTCGAGATGGGCCTGCACTACGCGTTCGGGGGCGAAGCGCAGCGCGTCGAGGCAGCGGTCGATGACTTCGTCCGTTCCATGCCTCTGGCGCTCCGCTGCCACTGCTCCGACCCGCGCGGCGGGGGGTTCGACGTGCTCTGCTCCCACAGCCTGCCCAACCCCGCGATGATGCAGCGCTTCGACCCGGGCGTGCTCGGGCGCGATCTGACCGACGACGATTACACCCCGCGCCAGGGTTCGGCCCACCTGATGGTCTGGGGCCGGGGCTACGACGCGGAACTGCTCGAGGACCTCGTCGAGCGGTGGGGGGTGAACTGGTTCATCCTGGGGCACGAGCACGCGGAGTTCGGATCGGCGTTCGTGCCGCCCAACGCGGTGATCCTCAACAGCGACCACGACTACGGCGTGTGCCTGCCCCTGGACCTGGAGGCGATGCCCGGGCCAGAAGCGGCGATGGGCATGGTCGAGCGGCTTTCTGGCTGAGGTACACTGCGCCGCATGGAGCCTGTCGCCTGCCCGCGGTGCGCGTACGACCTGAGCGGCCAACTCGAAGGCTATCGCGAGTCGTGCCCGATCACGGGTGTATGCAGCGAGTGCGGGTGCGCGTTCGAGTGGCGCAACATCATGGGCGATGCCGCGTGCCCGCGCTGGTTCGTCGAGCACCCTGAGCGGTCGGCGTCGCGGACGGTGCTGCCAACGCTCGTGCGGCTGATTTACCCGGGCGGCTTCTGGCGACGCGTGATGATGGAGCACCCGCCGCGGTGGTGGCGTGCGGTACTCAGCCTCGTCACGATCTACCTGGGTTTAGGCGTCGTCACAGGTGGCGTGCTCGGTATCGAAGCGTGGCGTGCGCACACCTTGTCGGGTGCGACGTGGATCGTTCGGGCTGACGGGACCGTGATTCCTGCGACCCCTCAGCCTTGGTGGGATTTGTACGGCGAGACTACCGTTCGTCGCGTTGCAGGTGGTGTGCTGTTTCCTCTCACGATCCGCAGCTACGACGAACACTATTACAGCGAAGCTGCGAGGAGATGGCGAGGAACGACTGCGCCCTGGCACACACACATCGGTACAACGCCAAGTGTCTTTGCCGTCGTGCCTCTGTCTACGATGCTGGCTACCACTTTCATGTTCTTCGTGCCTATGCAGACGCGGAAGACCTACCGGGTCCAAGGCTGGCATGTGCTGCGCATAGCGATCTACGGTCTCGCCGGGGCGGTTGCGCTGGGGTTTGGTCTTAATGTGATTGCGGTGCTCGTCGCTGAACATGTCTCGGGCTGGCGGTACAGCTTCATGCACCACTGCGTACCTTGGTTGCCCATACTGGCGTCGGCGACGTGGACCCTGGCTTGGTGGTCGTCGGCGACGCGCCACTACCTCCGCATCGGGGCGTGGCAGGGGTTCTCGTGGCCGCTCGTCGGCGTTGGCGTGCTCGCGGGGTTCACCGTGCAGTACGTGTACGCGTTGCTCGTCTTCCCGATGCGCGAAGGCCTGAGCTATGTCCCGGGAGGCAACCTGTTCTAGCCGTGGTCCGACCTACGATCCCCGCATGACCATCCACGACGACATCGCCGCTCTGATCCGCAGCCAGGACCCCGAGGCCGCGGCCATCATCGAGGCCGAGGCCGAGCGGCAGGAATCGACGATCGAGCTGATCGCGAGCGAGAACCACGCGAGCCCCGCCGTCATGCACGCCGCCGGCACCTGCATGACCAACAAGTACGCCGAGGGCTACCCCGGGCGGCGGTACTACGGCGGGTGCGAGCACCACGACCGGATCGAGACGCTCGCCCAGGAGCGGGCCAAGCAGATGTTCGGGTGCGCGTTCGCCAATGTGCAGCCTCACTCGGGGGCGCAGGCGAACGCGGCGGTTTTCATGGCCCTCATGGAGCCGGGGGACACCTACGCCAGCCTGGTCCTCGCCGATGGCGGGCACCTGAGCCACGGGCTACCCATCAACTTCTCGGGTCACTACTACAACCCGGTGCACTACCCGCTGGTGCGTGACAAGAGCTCCGCCGACTTCGAGCGGATCGATTACGACGCCGTCCGCGAGGTCTGTCTCGAGCACAAGCCCAAGATGCTGCTGACCGGATACAGCGCTTATCCGCGCACGATCGACTTCGCGAGGTTCCGCGCGATCGCCGACGAGGTCGGGGCGCTGCTCATGGCCGACGTCGCCCACATCTCGGGCCTGATCGCGGGCGGGCAGCACCCGAGCCCCTTCCCGCACGCGCATGTCGTGACAACGACGACGCACAAAAGCCTGCGGGGCCCGCGCGGCGGGCTGATCCTCACCAACGACGAGGACATCCACAAGAAGTGCGCCCGCGCGCTCTTCCCGGGCATGCAGGGCGGCCCGCTGATGCACATCATCGCCGCGAAGGCCGTCGCGTTCGGCGAGGCGCTCACCGACGAGTACAAGGCGTACCAGGAGAAGATCATTGCCAACGCCGACGCGCTCGCCAAAGCCCTCATCGAGCACGGCTTCCGCATCACCAGCGGCGGCACCGACAACCATGTCATGCTCGTCGATCTCTCTGCGAAGGACCCCAAGGGCTTCGAGGGCGAGCTGACCGGAAAGGCCGCCGAGAAGTGGCTCGAGGACGCTGGCATCGTCTGCAACAAGAACGGCATCCCCGAGGATCCGCGCAAGCCCATGGTCACCAGCGGCATCCGCCTGGGCACGCCCGCGACGACCACCCGGGGGTTCGGCGCGAGCGAGATGAAGCTCGTCGCGGGCTTCATCGACCGGGTGCTCACCGCGGGGCTGACGGGCGAAGAGGAGCTGGCCCGGGTGACGGGTCAGGTCCGCGACGAGGTCCGCGAACTCTGCGGGCGATTCCCGCTTCCGCACGGCGAAGCGGGGGGTGTTGCCGCGGGGTAATTTAGTGTACGCTTACGGCATGAGACGCCTTCTGTGCATCGCTGCGCTCGCCCTGGGAGCCCAGGCCCTCGCCGACGATCGCCCGCCTGGCATGCTGTCCGGTGCCTGGGATGTCCAGCCCGAGACAGGACCGGGCTCCGGGGTCGGGCAGGATGTTGCCGATACCGTCGCGTTCGACGAGACGAACCAGCACGTTCCGACCGCGCCGCGGACGAGCGTGTATGTGCGCATCGCGGGCGGGTTCGTGTCGGCGCAGCACCACGGCGACTTCGATCCAGCGGCGTACCCGCCCGTCTCGCCCTTCTTCCCGCCCCTCGGGCTCCTGGGGCCCGAGTACGTGCAGTCGGACATCGGCTTCGCCGCGGGCGGCGCGGTGGGGCTGCGGATCCCTTGGAGCCGCAACGCGACCAGCCGCGGCTCGACACGGATCGAGGCGGAGTACATGTTCCGCACGTACACGCTGGACGAGGTGGTCTACGACGAGGAGTTCGGCGTGCGCCCGGAGGCGGACATCACCGGGCGTGTGACCAGCCACGCGGTGATGGGCAACGTGATCGCGGAGTGGAACCCGCACCCGCACTGGCGCTTCGGCGTGGGCGGGGGTGCGGGTGTGCTCTTCTCCGACCTGAAGGCCAACGGCGAGGAGGGCGACGGGTCGGCCTTCGCCGCCCAGGTGCTGCTCACCGGGCAGTACCGCCTGACGGATACCGTCTGGCTGACCTTCGGCGGGCGGGTCCTCGGCGCGACCGAGGTGACGTACAACACCGACATCGAAGAGGCCAGCACGATCGCGGGCGACCTGACCGTGGGCCTGTCGCTCGAGATCTGATCGCGGAGCACCGCATATGACGCATCGCACGCCCGTCAGCGCACTCATCGGTGCTCTCGCCGCATTCCAGGTGCATGCCGAGCCCGGGCCCAGCCTGCTCACGCTGCCCCAGGACGGGCTCGCGGACTACTCCGGTTCCGGAGGCGTTCTCAGCGGCGTCAACCCGCACGTCTACATCAAGGGCGGGGGCATGGTCGTCTTCCCGATCGACACCGACAACGAGAACCGCACCGTGGGCGGGGGCGACGACGTGACGCTGCGGAGCGACGTGGGCGGCGGGTGGTTCGTCGCCGCGGGCGTGCGGCTCGGGCCGGGGCCCAAGCCCTGGAGCGAGGGCATGGGCTTCCGGCTCGAAGCCGAGTTCGCCCAGCGGTACTTCGGCACCGACGGGCTCTACATCGACGACGTGCAGGTCCGCGATCTTGACGGCGACCTCGAAGTGACGACCATCATGGGCAACGTGCTCGTCGACATCACCGCGGGCAACCTGCGGGGCTACGCGGGGATCGGCCTCGGGTACGCCGACGTCGAGGCGGACGTGAACTTCGTCAGCGACTCGGATTCCGGGTTCGCGCTGCAGTTCCCGATCGGGTTCGAGACACAGCTCGTGCCGCACGTCTGGCTCGATACGGGCGTGCGGTTCCTGTACATCCCCAACCTCGACTCGATGAGCGACCTCGACGAGTACCGCCTGTTCACGACCGAGGTGTACGCGGGGATCGCGATCGAGATCTAGCGGGCTTCCATCACGCGGCTCGCCTCGTGCGAGGTGCCCGTGACGTGATCGTGCAGCACGGCTGTGAGTGTGACGGGCCACGCGATGTCGCCCGTGATCTGGGCCGAGGCCCGGTATGCCGCGCCCGACAGGCCCGATGCGTACGCGTCGCGAAGCTCGGCCGGGGCCAGCACGGTCTCCGCGAGGACACGCGGCTCGCTGCCCGCGGTCACCGCCCGCAGCTCGAGCGTGCCGACAACCTGTACGAACCGCCCCCGGCTGTCGCTCGGGCGGATGCTCCACGTCATCACGTCGTCGCGCAGGTCGGAGAACCTCGTGAGCTCGATCGAGGCGACCCTGGGCAGTGCGATCAGCACGTCGTCGGGGATCGGTGATCCGAGCCGGGCGTTGGCCTCGGCGAGCTTGGATCGCAGCTCCGCGTTCTCGGCTTCGAGCGATTCGATCTGCTCGTGCTGCGACTCGCGTTCGAGGCGGAGCTGGTCGTTCGCCGCCGCGATCCGCGCTCCCGAATTGCAACCGGTGCAGAAGCCGATGAGCGTGATAACAAGGAGCCTCTGCACGCCGGAAGTGTATGGCGATTCGTCCGATAGGTGCCAGCAGTTGTTTCTGGGAACGTCCGTGACAAGTTCTCGCGCGATTCCAAGTTGGCAGTGCACTACTCCTGGTGTATTCCTGGAGCGTTCTCGAAGGGAGATGATGGATGAAAGCGAGTTGGATAGCTCTTCCGGCTGCGTGCACGCTTGCCGGTTTGGCAGCAGGTGACGTGACCTGGTCCGCAGACTCTGGCTCAACGCCCGAATCGGTCGGCTGGGCGTACGTCGGCGGGACGGCACCAGGGCTTTCGGGCGGTGAACTGATCATCGGACCCACCAGTTACAGCGGGGTGGGGTACTACGTGTTCGACCTCGACCCGCTCGGGCTTGACCCGGCGCAGGGCATCGCCCTCGAGGTTGATGTCCGCATCGATGCCGCAACCTATGGGAACCAATCGGGCTTTCTGCGCGGCGGGTTCGAGATGTACTACGAGAACGAGCTTGGAGGCTATACGGTCGCCGAGATGGGCGAATCCGCGGTTGCGCTCAGGACCGCGAACAACGGCCTTGGCTCTCCGTCCGCTTCTGCGGATACGACCGCGATGATCCGCACCTACCGCTTGGAGGTGCAGGACGTCAACGCGACGTTCTCAGTCGACGGCACGACACTGCTCACGACGACCTTCGGAGGCGCTACCTCGCTCGGGAATGTGTACTTCGGTGATGTGACCGTCCTCGGTTCGAGCACGAGCGTGGTGACGGGAGCACGGATCATCGCAGTACCCGCGCCCGCTTCCGCCGCCCTGCTCGCGAGTGCGGGCGTCGTCGGTCTCCGTCGGCGTCGTTCGCGTTCAGGGTGTTGATTCGTCGCGAACAGCGACGAGAAGGTCTGCGATGGGATCGAGTGTGATCTCTGGCAGTTCCTCCGCGATCGCCTCGCGCATGCTCGCGCGTGCCTCGGGATCGACCGGACCCTGCTCGAACGCGGCGCGGCGTGCCTCGGCCGAGGGCCACTGGGCGTAGGCGTACCAGATCCCATCGGGCCCCCGATGCAGCCGTGATCCGAGCCCGCCGCGCTGGTCACGCAGGCCGCGAGTGACGGCGCTCCACGCCTCGACAAACTCGTCTTCGGCTCCGGACTTCAGCCGGAATCGGTAGATCACGCACAGGCCTGGCGCGGGCATCGGCCTTACCGCTCGGGCATCGCGTCGAGGACCTTGTCGATCAGCCCGTACTCGAGCATCTCGTTGTCGTCGAGCCACTTGTTGCGGTCGCAATCGGCCTCGATGGTCGAGGTGTCCTTGCCCGTCGCGTCGCCGTAGATCTCGTAGAGGCGCTCGCGGAGGCGGAGCATCTCGCGGGCCTCGATCTCGAGGTCGGTCGCCTGGCCCTCCATGACGCCCGAGAGCAGGGGCTGGTGCATGAGGTTGCGGCTGTTCTTGAGGCTGTAGCGCTTGCCCTTGGTCCCGCTGCACGCGAGCAGGCTGCCCATGCTGGCGGCCTGCCCGATGATATAGGTGCAGACGTCGGGCTTGATGTACTTCATGGTGTCGATCATCGCGAGGCCCGCGGTCACGCTGCCCCCCGGCGAGTTGACGTACATGTGCACATCGTTCTCGGGCGACTCGTTCTGGAGGAAGAGCAGCTGTGCGACGACGAGGTTGGCCATGTCGTCGGTGACGGGACCGCCAACGAAGATGATGCGGTCCTTGAGCAGGCGGGAGTAGATGTCGTACGACCGCTCGCCCTTGCCGGACTGCTCGATGACGATGGGAACCAGGTAGGACATGGTGTTTCTCTCGTGGCTGGTGTGCAGGCGGGCGGTCGTTAGCTGAACGTGGGCTGACTGGCCTCGGGGGGTGCTTCCTGGAGGACCTCGTCGACGAGCCCGTAGGCCTTGGCTTCCTCGGCGCTGAAGTACTTGTCGCGCTCGCCGTCGGCGGCGATCTGCTCGATGCTCTGGCCCGTGCAGTTCGACAGGATCTCGTTGAGCGTCTTCTTCATCTTGATGATCTGCTCGGCCTGGATCTTGATGTCCTCGGCCTGGCCCGTCACGCCGCCCCAGGGCTGGTGGATCATGACCTTGGCGTGGGGCAGGATGTACCGCTTGCCCTTGGTGCCCGCCGCGAGCAGCACCGCGGCGCCCGAGTACGCCCGTCCGATGCAGTAGGTACTCACAGGGCTGGACAGGAACCGCATGGTGTCGTAGAGCGCGAGGGTGTCGTCCACGACGCCCCCGGGGCTGTTGATGTAGAAGTTGATCTCCTGCCCCCGCTTCTGGTTCTCGAGGTAGAGCATCTGCATCATGACCCGGGCGGCCGAGGCATGGTTGATGTCGCCGATGAGGAAGACGATCCGGTTCTCGAGCAGCAGCTCGTCGATGGTCATCTCGCGGGTGCGCTGGTAGCTGACGCCGGCTGCGGGCATGGGGGGCTTCTCCTCCGTCCTCGTCGCGGACGGCACGTCGCCTGGTTCGTGCGCCGGGGCGTGCCCCGGCGCGTGGGCCGTGAAACCACTGTCGGCTCATCGGGCGTGGCAGCTTAGATCGCCAGCGGAGTCCGGTCCGTGTTGGTGCCTGTTGGGATTTTTGGCCTGTCGGTTGCGCTCCGCCCGTCGGTGGCGTCCCGCCGCGGGTCGTCCTACCATCGGGGTCCCGGGCGGTCCGGCCGCGGTGGGGGTCCACGCGACATCACACCGCACGCGTTCCCACAGACGGACTGTCACCACTCTCCGAGACCGAGCCAACCGACGTGCCCACCGCCATCATCAGCGACATCCACGGCAACGCCGACGCCCTCCGGGCCGTGCTGGCGGACATCGACGCCCGGGGCATCGAGCGCACGATCTGCCTGGGCGACATCATCGGGTACGGCCCCGAGCCGCTCGAGTGCGTCGACATGGTCCGCGAGCGGTGCGCCTGGTCGCTCATGGGCAACCACGACTTCGGGGTCCTCTACGAACCCACGAACTTCAACCCTGGCGCGCAGGCCGCGGCGTACTGGACCCGCGAGCAGTTCGACGCCGAGCAGGACGACGATCTCCGCGCCGCGCGGTACGACTTCCTGGGGAGGCTCAGGGTGCGAGTGGTCGAGGCCGCGCCGGACAGCGAGCGAGAGTTGCTCTATGTGCATGGCTCGCCCCGCCGACCGATCAACGAGTACATCTTCCCCGACGACGTCATCGGGGACCCGGACAAGCTGTCCTCCATCTTCCGACGCATCGACGGGTTCGGCGCGGTGGGGCACACGCACGTTCCCGGCGTGTTCACCGACGAGCCCGACTTCTACCCGCCGGGAGAGCTGAGCGACGCGAGCTTCGAGTTCACCGCCGAGGAGAAGGCGGTGATCAACGTGGGCTCCGTCGGCCAGCCGCGTGATGGTGACCCGCGGGCGAGCTACGCGGTGCTTTACCCCGACCGTGTCGAGTTCCAGCGCGTGCAGTACGACGTGGAGTCGGCGGCGAGGAAGATCATCGCGATCCCAGAGCTGAGCAACTGGCTCGGCGAGCGTCTGTACGAGGGCCGCTGAACCGCATGCCCCCCAAGAAGCCAAACACTGCCTTGCGACTCGGCGTGCCCCTGGTGCTCGCGCTCGTCGCGATTGGCGCGGCATGGGCCGTGCTGACGACGGGCTCGTCGCCCACGACCCCGCCCCCCGCGCCGTCCGCGTCGCCCGCGGAAACGCCGTCGCCTGACTCTGCCAGCCTTGATGCCGACCCGAGCGACGAACAGGTCGATGAGGTTGCTGAGGTCGTCGCCGACGCCCAGCCCGAGGTCACCCCCGGGCCCGAAGCGGAAACGGAGTCGCAACCCCAGCCCGAGGTTGCGGTCTCGGACCCGCCTGCTTCGGACCCACCCGCCTCAGATCCGGCACCGCCCGCGGCGCTGCGGGCGCGTGTGCTCGATGCCCCACTTGGCTACACCCCGGTTGGCGGCATCGACCCCGACGGCGCATCCGCGCTGCGGATGGAGTTCAGCGCCGTGGGCGCGGGCGTTGCCAGCCTGCGACTGGCCAGCGAGTTCGAGAACGTCGAGCAGCGCACCGCGTGGGCGACCACAGGCGACGTGAAGCTCGAGGACCACGTCGAGCTTCAGGCGGAGCAGCTCGCGGCGGGCAGCATCGTCACGCCCTTCGCGGCGCTCTGGGCCGAGGTCGATGGGACGGTCGTCGGCCTCACGGGACGAGTCTGGCGTGAAGTGACGCCCGGCAGCTTCGAGGCGGTCATCGAGGACGCCGAGGGCAATGCGCAGATCAGCATCACGCGGACGTTCGTGATCGCCGACGGCTCACTCGACGTGCTGGTCTCGCAGCGCATCGAGAACCTGACCGACACGCCGCGCCGCGTGCGCCTGGTGACGTTCGGCCCGATCGACTTGCCCAAGGGCGAGGTGACCTACGGCGGCGATCGGCGCCGCGTGCGCTTCGGCTACCTGCTCCGCCCCGAGCTCGATCCGGCGCGGAACAACGTGCTCGCCAAGAAGTTCCTGAGCCCTCGGGGCAGCTTCCTGGGCCCCAAGGACGAGACGACGGGGCGGTACGTTCCCGCGCGCGACGTCTGGCCCAGCGAGGACACCGTCAAGGCCGGCCTGTCGCTCGTCTGGGCGGGCATGACCAACAGGTACTACTCGGTCGTGGTGCACGGGCAGATCCCCGAGGCGACCGCGGACCGCACTTTCACGGCGGTCGAGAAGGTCGAGCGCGTGGTGCTTCAGAACCCGCTCGACGCGAAGGCGAGCACGCTGATCCTGCGGTTCGCATCACCCGAGATCGAGCTCATGGGCGGGGCGTCGAGCGTTGAGGCGAGCTACCGCTTTTACGCCGGTCCCAAGCACGAACCGACGATCGCGGCCCAGCCCGATGCCGCCAAGGCGGGGATCGAGGGCGTCGTCGCGTACAACTTCGGGGGCCCGTGCGCCGCGTGCACGTTCACCTGGCTGACCGGCCCTCTGCTCGGCGCGCTCCGGTTCTTCGAGGGCTTCGTCAAGGACTGGTCGGTTGCGATCGTCATGCTCGTGCTCCTCGTGCGCAGCATCCTGCACCCCGTCAACCGCTGGAGCCAGATCCGCGTGCAGCGCTTCGGCAAGCAGATGCAGGACCTCGCCCCCAAGCAGAAGAAGATCCAGGAGAAGTACAAGGACGACCGCCAGCGCATGCAGCAAGAGATGGCCAAGCTCTGGCGCGAGGAGGGCGTGAACCCCTCGGGCATGCTGGGCTGCCTCCCGATGCTGCTGCAGTCGCCCATCTGGATCGCGCTCTACGCGAGCCTGTTCTACTTCTACGACCTGCGCCACGAGCCGGCGTTCTTCGGGGCGATCCAGTCGATCACGGGCGGGGGCTGGATGTTCCTCGCGGATCTGGCGGAGCCCGATCACTTCATCACGCTGCCTCAGGCGATGCGCTTCAGCATCCCGCTCATGGGCGAGATCCAGAGCTTCAACATCCTGCCGATCGTGCTGGCGGTGGTGTACTACGTCCACATGAAGTTCATGACGCCGCCCACGAGCGGCACGCTCACGCCCGAGCAGGAGCAGACCCAGAAGATCGCCAAGTACATGACCGTGGTGATGTTCCCCGTCATCATGTACAACGCCCCGAGCGGCCTGGCGCTCTACTTCATCACCAACTCGACGCTCGCGATCCTTGAGAACACCTGGATCCGCGCCCACGTCAAGAAGCACAACCTGCTCGAGGTCACCAAGAAGCCCAGGAAGCCCCGCAAGAAGGGGGGCTTCATGGACCGCCTGCACCAGATCGCCGAGCAGCAGCAGGCGCTACGCGAGCAGCAGAAGCAGGCCCGCGCCGGCGGGGTGCCCGTCAGCAAGGGCGGCAAGGGTGAGTCCGCCGCCCAGCGCGCGATCCGCAAGAGCCGCGACAAGAACGGATGATGACCGGCGACTCGATCGCCGCGGTTGCCTCCTCCCCGGGGACCGCCGACCGGGCTGTCGTTCGCCTCTCGGGCCCGCTCGACCCCGTGTCGCCTCTGGTGCGGCCCTTTCCTGTCGAACGGGGGGTCTCCCGCGTGCAGCTCGACCTCGGGGGCACGCGCCTGCCGTGCCTCGCGATCCGGTACATCGCGCCCTCGTCGTACACGGGTGAGGACGCGTTGGAGTTGATCGTGCCGGGCGGACAGGCAGTGGTGTCGCGCGTGCTTCGGGTGCTGCTCGCGTGCGAGGGGGTGCGTCACGCAGGATCCGGGGAGTTCTCGGCACGCGCGTACCTCGCCGGGCGGCTCTCCCTCGACGAGGCCCGCGGCATCGAGGCGGTCATCACTGCGTCGAACGCGGCACAGCTCGCGGCGGCGGATCGCCTGCTCTCCGGCGCACTCGGGCGTGCGGCGCGGGGTTGGGCGCAAAGTGTGGCGCGCCTGCTCGCTCTCGTCGAGGCCGGTATCGATTTCACCGACCAGGAGGACGTCACCGCGATCGAGCCCGAGCGGCTCGCGGGTGAGCTCGGCGCGCTCGCGGCAGACATCACGGGCGAACTGGGTGCCGCCCGCGGCAGTCAGCGTTCATCGGGCGTGCCCCGCGTGGTGCTGGTCGGCCCGCCCAGCGCAGGCAAGAGCACACTCTTCAACGCGCTGCTCGGGCGGGAGCGGTCGGTCACGGACTCCGAGCCTGGCACGACCCGCGACGCGATCGTCGAGCCGGTCTCGCTTCAAGGGGGCGTCGAGATCGAGCTGGTCGACCTGCCCGGGCTGGACGCCTCCGCGGGTGCGGAGCTCGCGCGGGCGCAGATCGAGCGGGCCGACCTCCGCCTCGTCTGCGACGAGTTCGCGCAGTTCGGACCCGGCGCCGATGAACGCACGCTCCACGTCGCGACCAAGGCGGATCGTGCGCATGAGCCGGCGAAGCCGGGGGTGCTGCGCGTGTGCTCGATCACGGGCGAGGGCCTGGACGCGTTGCGGGCCGCGATCGCTGAGCGGGCTCGGGCGAGCCTCGGGGATGACGGCTCGCTGCCGATCTCGGTCGCGGGACGCCTGCGGGCGGCGCTGGACGCGGTTGAGACTGCCTCCGAGCTCGCGGGCGGCGACGCGGAACTGGTCGCTGATCGGCTTCGCGCCGCCCTCGACGAGCTGGGTGCGGTCACGGGGCGTGTCGATCCCGACGCGGTCCTGGGCCTGGTGTTCTCATCGTTCTGCGTTGGCAAGTGATCGTTCCGCGAGAGCGCGGGCGTAGGCCCCGAGGTGCCTGGCCTCGAACAGCTCGCACGCCGTCGCGGTCGCCTCGTGCGTTGCGCCCCAGCACGCGGCGTCCAACGCGATGTACTCCAGATCGAGCTGGATGACGTAGACGCCCTCCTGGCTCAGCACGCTAGGGAGGCGGTCGGCCAGGTAGGCGGTGAGCGCGTTGAGCTCCGGAGGTCCGACACTCAGCGCGGGTCGCCCACGGAAGCGGTCGTCGTTGAGGTACCACAGATCGGTGAGCACGCAGGACCGCAGGCGATCGGTGAGCTGTGCGAGCGCCGCATCGAGTTGCCCCGCCAGCCATGCCGTGACGGGGCGATCGCCCAGCTCCGCCCGCAGGTGCCCGCCCACGACGACGGGGACCAGATCGGCAGGGTCGGTGTCCGGTGGGATGGCGTGCGTCGCGTCCATGCGTCCTGAGCGTACCGCGGAGGGCCGGCCAGCGTGCGCACCCCGCACAGGCCGACCAGGCAACGGGGCGGTTGGGATTCACCCGCAAGTGTTCCCGCCTGCCCGTCGATGACCCCCTGTGAAGGGGAACGACCATGCCGATCCGGTTCGGTGATCTGTTGGTGGAATCTGGTGTGCTCACACACGAGCAGCGCGACCAGATTCTTCAGGAGCAGCGTCTGATCGCTCGCCCGTTCGGCGAGCTGGCCGAGCGGATGTTCGGGGTCGACCCGGACACGATCGAGCAGGCCTGGGCCGCGCAGTACGAGACGCTCGCGGGTGTGGTCGATCCGTCGCAGACCGAGATCGACCCCAGGGCCGCGGAGGTGGTCACCGCCCGCCAGGCGTGGCAGTTCAAGGTGCTGCCCCTTCGGTACGAGCACGGCGAGCTGATGCTCTGCACCCCCAGGGCCAACCTGCCCCGCGCGCTGCGGTTCGCCGCGACCCAGATCGCGGATCCGTGCTTCTTCGTCGTTGCAGAGATCGATCCGATGGCCGCGACTCTGCAGAGGCTCTACCCGATGCCAGGCCTGGGCCCGGAGACGCTTCTGCAGCCGGCCCCCAAGCTCTCGCACCGCGCCGCGTAAGCCTCCGTTCCGACACGGGTTGAGAGCGCGCTACGATTCGGGCTCATGCCCGACGCACCGGACATCAAGACCGTCAGCTTCGTCAGCCTGGGCTGCCCGAAGAACCTGGTGGACTCCGAGAAGATGCTGGGTCTGCTCGCTGAGGATGGGCTGATGCCCGTCAGCTACAACCCCTCGACCGACGAGCGCTGGGACGATTCGGGGCACACCGAGAACCGGTCCGAGACCGACACCACTGTTGCGGTCGACGAGGGTGTCGACCCGGCCGACGCGGTGGTCGTGAACACCTGCGGCTTCCTCGAGGCCTCGAAGGACGAATCGCTGAGCGTGATCAAGGACGCCGTCCGCGCGAAGGAAGCGGGTCGGGTGAAGCGTGTGGTCGTCGCCGGGTGCCTGGTGCAGCGTCACCGCGCGAAGATGCTGGAGTGGGAGCCTGGCATCGACGCGATGATCGGCGTGTTCGACCGCGACAAAGTCGTCGAGGCGGTGCGGGGTGTGAAGCCCAGCAGGGACTCGCTCGCGGACGCGAGCGATCAGCCCAGATACTGGATCGCGGGCAACGCGATGCAGGCCGCCGACGCGAGGGGTTTGCAGACCACGGGCCTGACCGTGCACGGCAAGGACGGCAAGGGCATCGGCTACTTCGAGGACGACTCGGCGCGGCTCAGGCTCACGCCCCGGCACTACGCCTACCTGCGCATGAGCGAGGGCTGCAACCAGAAGTGCGCGTTCTGCACGATCCCCTCGATCCGGGGCAAGATGCGGTCCAAGCCCATCGACCGCGTGATCACCGAGGCCCGCGAGCTGCTTGCCGACGGCGTCTTCGAGCTGAACCTGATCGGGCAGGACACCACCAGCTACGGCGACGACATCGGCATCGGGTGGAACGAATCGTCGCGTTCGGGCGGGCTGCCCGACCTGCTGCGTGGGCTGAGCGACGCCGTGCGCGACACCACCGGCGCCGGCTGGGTGCGACTCATGTACGCCTACCCCAGCAACTTCCGCGACGAGTTCATCGAGGCCTTTGCCGAGCTGTCGCAGCAGGGGCACCTGCTGCCCTACATCGACATCCCGCTCCAGCACGGATCGGATCGCATGCTTGAGCTGATGCGGCGCAACGTGAGCGCCGCCCAGCAGACCGAGCTGATGCACAAGCTTCGCGAGACCATCCCCGGACTCGCGATCCGCACGACCTTCATCTCGGGCTTCCCTGGGGAGACCGAGGCCGATCACGAGTCGCTGCTCGGGTTCATCGAGGAGGTCGGTTTCGACGCGGTGGGCGTGTTCGAGTACTCCCGCGAGCCAGGCACCCCCGCGGGGACGATGGAGCAGGACCCTGAGCTCGCGGTGCTCCCCGAGGTGAAGGCGCAGCGCAAGGCCGAGATCATGGGGCTGCAGCAGCGGATCGCGTTCGAGCAGAACGAGTTCCTCGCTGAGCAGTGGGACGAGAGCCAGCCGACCGAATCGGGCGTCCAGCTCGACATCCTGATCGACAAGGACACCGGGCAGGAGGTCGAGGCGACGCCCGGCGTGAGCGGAGGCGGGCGGCTGTTTCAGGGACGCGCGTACCACCAGGCGCCGCAGATCGACAGCGTGACGTACGTGCAGTCGCGCGATCGCCTCGCCCCGGGCGAGCTGGTGCGGTGCACGGTCGTCGCCGCCGACGGGTACGACCTGATCGCCAGGCCCGTTGCGGAGCTCGAGCGGAAGACCAGCCTGACCGTTCTGCGGTAATCCGAGTTCTGCACTCTGGTTCCGGTCTCCGCCGATACCCCATCGATGCCCTCGGTGCGCCAAGGCATCCTGCTCTGCGCGCTGGCCCTGCTCACGCTGGGCGTGGTCATGGTGCACTCCGCGGGCATGTCGATCGAGCCCGCGACCGTTGAGGTCCCGGTCGCCCCGACCGACGGCCTGACAACCGGCGGGATCCTGGGCGGGCGCGACGGGCTCTTTGCCGCGTTCGCGATCGCCGCGATGGCGCTGGGCTGGCTGGTGCCGACACGCCTGACCGAGAGGCTCGGCACGCCCAGACCCGATCGGCTGGTTCCGGTCGCGTGCGTGGGCGTCTCGGTGCTGCTTGGGCTGCTGCTGCTGGTCTACATCCCCGGGCTGAGCCGCGAGATCAACGCGTCGTACCGCTGGCTCAACGTCCCTGTGCCCGGGCTCGGCACGGTGAGCGTGCAGCCCAGCGAGATCGTGAAGTGGAGCATGGTCGGGCTGACGGCCTGGTGCGCCGCCTCGGCCGGGGCCCGGCTCGAGCGGTTCTGGACCGGGCTCGTGCCCGCACTGGCGTGCGTGGGCGCGGTCACGGTCGTGGTGATGAAGGAGGACCTCGGGACGGCGGCGCTGATCGCGGCGGTCGCGTGTGTGGTGCTGCTGGCCGCGGGCGCGCGGGCCTGGCAGTTCGCCGCGATGGCCCCGCTCGGGATCGGCGTCGCAGCCGCGGGCCTCTTCACGCAGGATTACCGCGTGCGACGCGTGACCGCCTTCCTCGATCCCTACGCCGACCCGGCCGGTGATGGGTACCACATGCTCCAGTCGCTCGGCGCCGTCGCGAACGGAGAGGGCGCGGGGCGGGGGTTGGGACACGGGCTCCAGAAGTTCGGCTACCTGCCCGAGGACACCACCGACTTCATCTTCGCGATCATCTGCGAGGAGCTGGGCATCATGGGAGCGCTCGTCGTCATCGCGCTCTACGCGGCGCTCATCGGGCTGCTGCTCTGCGTCGTGCGCGGCACGCACAACCCGATCCACCGCCTGTTCGTGCTGGGCGTCATGGCGACGATCGGCCTGCAGGCCTCGATCAACCTGCTCGTGGTCACGGGGCTTGCGCCGACGAAGGGGATCGCCCTTCCCTTGATCTCCAAGGGCGGCACGGGCTGGATCCTGACGTGCTTCACGCTCGGGCTGGTCTGCGCGATCGACCGGGCCCGCGAGCGCAAGCCCACGGTCGAGACCCAGGACGAGCACGGATTCCCACGCGAGTCGCTTTTCGCGTGAGTGCGGGCGCGTCGATCGGGGTGGTTCTTGCTGGCGGGGGGACCGGGGGGCACATCCACCCCAATCTGGCTGTGGCGCACGAACTCGAGCGGTTGGCGCCCGGGCGGTGCCGCTTCGTGCTGGTCGTGTCCGATCGTGCGGTCGACCGGCGTGTGCTGGAATCGGCGACGATCGCGGGCGAGCCGGTTCGGTTCGAGGTCTCGCCCGCCAAACCGCTCGCGATGAAGCCGGTAGGGCTGGTGCGCTTCGCGATGCGATGGGGCGGGGGCGTGCGCGCGGGGCGGGAAGCCGTGCGATCGCTGCGGAAGGAGTGCGGTCGCGTGGTCATGCTCGCGACGGGGGGGTTCGTGTCGGCACCGGCGGTGATGGGCGCGAGGGCGGAGCACGTCGAACGCATCGTGGTAAACCTGGATGCGGTGCCCGGCAAGGCGAACCGGCTCGCCTCGCGGTTCGCGACCGAGACACTGAGTGTCGGTCGCGAGCTCCGCCCGATCGTGGGGGAACGGTGGCGCGACCTGCCCAGTCAGGCCGAGGCGCGCGAGGGGTTCGGTCTGGATCGCGGCGTGCGCACGCTGCTCGTGACGGGCGGGAGCCAGGGCGCGCGGTCCGTGAACCGATTCGTGCTCGCGTGCCTGCGCGAGCACCGCGAGATGGACGCGTGGCAGGTGATCCACCAGACGGGCGAGGGCGAGCAGGCGGAGTGTGCCGCGGCATGGACCGAGCTTGGCATCCGCGCGTTCGTGGCGCCGTACATCGACGGCATGGAGCGTGCGTTCGCGGCGGCGGACGCGGTCGTCTGCCGGGGCGGGGCGGGCACGATCGCAGACCTCTGGGCCTCTGGGCGCCCCGCGCTCATCCTGCCCTACCCCTACCACCGCGATCGGCACCAGGCCCTGAACGCGGCCCCACTCGCGGAGGTGGGCGGGGCCACCCTCGTCGAGGACCACGTCGACCCGATCCGCAACGCGAACGCTCACGGGGAGCCACTCCGTCGCCTCCTGGACGACGCAGAGCGGGGGGCGATGGCCAGGGCGATGGGCGGGCTCGGTCCGGCAGACGGGGCGGAGACGCTCGCCCGCCGGGTCCTGGGCGGCTGAGCCCCGAATCCGTGGACGGGCAACTCTTGCGCGTCCGATATGATGCACATGATGATGAGCCACGGATCGGCTGAACCTGTCCATCCTCCCGAGGCCCGGTGTGTGGTCTGGGCGAGGGAGAGGCCCCCTGTTGCCCTGCTAGAGGGCCTCAGACGCCGAGGAGTGGAGCCCCGCGTGACGCACGACGCCTTCCGCACCATGGCCGAGGTGGTCGCCGGCGGCTCCATGGAGCTGACCGGGGCGATCCTCGTGCTCGTGGAGCCGGCGGACCTGCGGGGCAAGCGGGCGATGCTGACCAGCTGCCGGCGCTACGCCTCGGGCCTGCGGATCTGGGTCTACCAGGCGGCGGCCCCGATCCAGCTCAGGCCCCTCGAGCTCACGCAGCTGGTGCCTGAGCCCGAGGACGAGCCCGAGCACACCTTCGGGCCTGAGCCGGGCCTGGGCGATCCGGGCTCGAGCCGGATGGGCGGGGTCCCCTCGCTCCGGCTCGTTGAGCCCGTTGAGCCCGAGACCCAGATGCCTGTGAACGAGCGCCCCGGAGACACCGATAACCAAGCGGATCACCGCCCGTCGGGGCTGCTGACCGACGAAGAGCTGGCGATGCTGCTCGCCGACGACCCGCCGGAGCGGAAGAAGCGATAGAACACACGCGGAGGACCCGCACCGCATGGCCGAGCACCGGGCCGACACCCAGAGACCACACGGCGCGATCGGCGGCGACGCGATCGCTGCGCGCGTCGTGGTCGTCGGGCGGACGGGGCACGATGGGAGGCTTCGCCTCGACCCGGCGATCGAGCTGATCCGCGTCCGCACGGGCTTCGACGCGATCGGCGAGCTGGCCAACCCGGTCGGCATGGTTCCCGGACGCACGGTGGTGATCGTTGGCGGCGGCGCGGATATCGACGAGCGCAACGGCGGTGACGGTGCGTTCGTCTCCGCGGTTCGTCGGGTCGCATCCGAGGCGGTTGTCCTCCGCGCATCCGAGATCGGTGCGAACTCGCCCGAG
>JANQQZ010000047.1 GCA_028284805.1 Phycisphaerales bacterium | reverse complement strand
CCCGAGCACGCCGACCACCGCACCCACGACGTTCACGAACGGGATGCTCAAGAGCGCCCACGCCCCAACCGCGAGCACGCCCACGAGCAGCCCCGCGATCACGAGCGGCAGCAGATACGCCACCGCGATACCGCCGAACCCCTGCACCGCCCAGCGCAGCCCGTCAACCCACGAGCCAGCCCGCCCGCGTGCGAACTCCTCCGCGGACAGGCGACCGATCGCGACCGATCCGAAAGCGAGTCCGAGCAGCGTCAGCGGAAGCATCGGCGCTGTGAGAAGCGGAGCGTTCTCCCACATCGACCAAAGCATGTCGCCCAGCGAGAGCACAAACACGGTCAGCGCGCCGCCTGCGTCGAGCGCGGCCAGCCGATCGCCGGCCAAGCCCACCGAATCCGTGACCGCGAAAGCGAGTGTTTCCGTCAGCGTGCCTCCGCCGCCGATGATCCGAGCGAGCAACTGGTCCAGCAGGGAAAGCACCAAGACCACCGCGATGCCCAGTCCGATGCGGCTCGGACGGAACGCCAGCCGCGGTGCGAGGAACAGCTTGGGCCAGGCCAGATCGCTCAGCAAGTCGTCGGCGGTCAGGCGGAACGCCAGCGACGGGTCGTGCGCGGGTGGGTCCCGCATGAATTCATCGCTCATGGCGCTCTCCAACGCGGCCCAGACCGCGAACAGGTCATGCTACCACGCCCCCGAAACGCACGCCCAGTGCTTCCCAACAACAGATTGAGGCGGGGGCCCACCGAAACCGTTCTGCACACGCACGGGATCCCCGCCCGCGTGCGGTACCATGCGCACACCCGCCGGGCCGAGGGGGCCCGGGGACCAGACTCTCGGAGACACAGCACATGGGCATCATGGCCTTCCTCATCTTCGGCGGCGTCTTCCTCGCGGTGGTCGTCGTCCTCGTTCTGATCCTGATCGCGATGTACAACAAGCTCGTCCGCCTCCGCGTGGACTGCGACAACGGGTGGTCGCAGATCGACGTGCAGCTCAAGCGGCGCTACGACCTGATCCCCAACCTCGTCGAGACCGTCAAGGGCTACGCGAGCCACGAGAAAGAGACACTCGACGCGGTGATCAGCGCGAGGGCCAAGGCCGTGCAGACGCACGACGCCTCGGACCAGGGCGCGAAGGCGATGGGCCAGGCCGAGGGCGAGCTGACCCAGGCGCTCGGCCGACTCATGATGGTCGCCGAGGCCTACCCCGACCTCAAAGCCAACCAGAACTTCATGCAGCTTCAGGAAGAGCTGACCAGCACCGAGAACAAGATCGGCTTCGCGCGCCAGCACTACAACGACGTCGTCGCCCGCTACGAGACGAGCCGCCAGAGCGTGCCGACCAACATCATCGCGGGCATGTTCAGCTTCAAGGAGCGCGAGTACTTCGAGATCGAAGAGCCCGAGGCCCGGAACGCGCCCACGGTCAGTTTCTGAGTGGATCCGTCGTGATCGTTCACGAGCCCCTCGTGTGAGCGGGGGGCGCTCATTCCCCTGACCCCTCGCCCGCGCGAGGGGCTCGCATGAGGAGCGCATGCCAAACGACGGACCCAGACCACACCCGCGACCACACCCGCGCCCGGGCAAGAGCGGGAGTTCGAGTTCGGGCGCGACGCAGAAGCCACACGCCCCGAAGCGCGAGCCCAGCGAACTCGACCGCGTCGTCCGCGACAAGGTCAAGGCCCTCCCGGGCTCGCTGACCTACCTCGACCTGATCCGCAAGAACAAGCGCGACAGCGTGCTGCTTATCGTCGCGATGTTTGTGCTCAACGCGACAGTCGGCGCGGCCATCGGCGCGACGGCGATACCGCTCTTCGCGGGGGTCGCGGCTCCCGTGACCGCGGGCCAGGCGTACGGCGGCGCGATCAGTTCGTTTGCCGATACGTATACCGGTAACTGGGAAGCCGCCGTCGAAGGCCGGGAGATCAAGGATCCGACCGAGAGCTTCGACAGGCTCGCCGAGGAAGCGGCCGACCTGCCCGCCACAGCGCTCGGCTTGAACTTCGGCCTCTTTCGCGATGTTAATCGCGTCACGATGTACGCTGCTATCGGAGCAGCGATCATGACGCTCGTCACCCTCGGCCTCGCCCTCGAAGCCTGGTTCGGAGGCGGGCGGTTCCTGCTCAACCGCGTCCACGCCAAGGAGATCACGAAGGAGCTTGACCCCGAGCTCTTCAACGTCGTCGACGAGATGCGCATCGCCGCGGGCATCCCGATGCCCCGGGTCTATCTGATCCCAGAGAGCGCGCTGAACGCCTTCGCGACGGGCCGCGACCCGGAGCACGGCGTCGTCGCCATCACCACGGGCCTCCGCGCCAAGCTCACCCGCGACGAGCTCCAGGGCGTGATGGCCCACGAGATCGCGCACATCCGGCACTACGACATCCGCTTCTCCATGCTCATGGCGATGATGGTGGGCCTGATCGTTCTCGCCTGCGACGCCCTGCTCCGCTTCGCGTGGTACGGCGCGTGGATGGGTGCGGGCCGAGGTCGAGGCAGCTCAAGGCAGGGCGGCGGCGGTTTCACGATTTTCATCATCGTTGTGAAGGTCGTCGCGGTCATCCTCGCCGTCGTCGCCCCGTTCCTGGCACGGATCATCCAGATGACCTACAGCCGCCGACGCGAGTATCTCGCCGACGCAGGAGCCGCAGAACTGACGCGGAACCCGGAAGGGCTGGCATCGGCACTCAAGAAGCTCGCCGAGGACAAGGAGCCCCTGGTCGAGACCGCCAACCGCGGCATGGCCCACATGTTCATCATGAACCCGCTCAGGAAGCGGAAGACCCGCCAGGAGCGCACCTCGCTCTTCAGTTCCCACCCGCCGGTCGCCGATCGCATCGCCAAGCTGCTCGCGCTCACCCGCTGAGGCCCGACGGAGTCCCCTGTGCTCAGACCGCTGCGGAAGCTCCTCGTTGCCTGGATCCCGGCGCTCACCGCGGCGCTCGTTCTCGGACCGGTCGCGGGGATCCTCGCGGCTCAGCTCACCGATCCAGCTGGGGGGCCGCACGCGACCCTGCTGGTCACCCAGACACCCCTGCTCGGCGCCGCGTGCGCCATCGGTGTTGGCCTGCTCGCCTCGCTCGCCGGGCTGCTCGGGGTCCGCATCGGCACACCCAACGTCGGGCTCCTGTGCGCTGGCATCGTCCTGACCTGGGCCTCCGTCCGATCGGGACGCGTCGACGAGATCATCGCCGTGAGCCGCGACTCTCCCTTCTACAGGTTCGTGCTCGAGGGCCTGCTCACCGCGCTGGTGGCGTTGCTGCTGATCGAGGTCATCCGCCGTTTCAGGCGTCAGACACCGCCCGAGCCTTCGCTGCTGCTCTCCGCGCGTGCTCTCGGCGCCGGGCTTGTCGCCGCGGCGTTCACCGCGTGGCTCTTCGCGGTCGATGCGGCCAAGGGCCAGACCATCGCAGCCGCAGCCGCGAGCGGCGTGCTCGGCGCTGCCATCGCGCGCATGGTGCTCGTTTCCATCCCGCCACGCATCATCGTCGTTATCCCGGGTGTCCTCGCGATCGTCTCCCCGCTTCTCGCCGAGCTCACCACCGAAGACGCGGTCCGCGCGTCCTTCGAGGGCACGCTCTTCCGGCTCGCCTGGATCACGCCGCTCGACTGGCTCGCCGGGGGCCTGCTGGGCATCCCGCTCGGACTCGCCTGGACCGACTCCATCGCCGATTCGCACCAGCCGGAGGCGTCGGACGGGGCGCAGCCATCGGGCGATCCCGCCCCTGCGCCTACTGTTGCCCAGCGCGACGCCTGAACCGGGAGCATCCGGAACACCGGCGCAGACGAAAGCACCGCCAACGAGGGTTCGCCGCGCGGCAGATGCTCGTTCCCAGCCGCACGAGGGCACCCGTGACCATCATGACCACAGCCGACCCCGCCAACATCCCGGACGTTCAGGGCACAGCAGACCAGCGACAGGTTGCGATCGACAAGGTCGGTGTCAAGGAAGTCACCTATCCGATGCTGCTCAAGACCCGCGACGGCGGGACGCAGCAAACCGTCGCCAAGATCAACATGTACGTCGCCCTGCCGCACCACCAAAAAGGCACGCACATGAGCCGGTTCCTGGAGGTGCTCAACGACCACCAGTCCGAACCGATCACGCCGGACCGCATCCCCGAGATCACGGCCGCCATCCGCGACCGGCTCGAGGCCAAGACCGCCCACTTCGAGGCGACGTTCACGTACTTCATCAAGAAGCCCGCCCCCGTCACGGGGATGGAGGGCCTGATGGACTACGAGGTCACGTTCGAGTGCGAGGCCAACGGGTCGCCCGAAACCAGCGATTTCATCATAGGCGTCGCCGCGCCCGCCACGAGCCTGTGCCCGTGCTCGAAGGAAATCAGCGAGTACGGCGCGCACAACCAGCGGTGCCGCATCGCGGCCCGCGTCCGCGCCGAGGGCCCCATCTGGATCGAGGACATCGTGCAGACACTCGAGGCCGCCGCGAGCAGCCCGGTCTACGCAGTCCTCAAGCGACCCGATGAGAAGTATGTCACCGAGGCCGCCTACGACAATCCCAAGTTCGTCGAGGACATCATCCGCGACCTGGCGCTGGCACTCGACGACGACAAACGAATCCTGTGGTACGAGATCGACAGCGAGAACTTCGAGTCGATCCACAGCCACAACGCCTACGCCCAGATCACCCGCGACAAGCGGTAATCCCCACCCCGCTCCAGCTGCGATACCATCTGCCTGTGCGTCCCGAGGATCGGGGCCGTCAGGCGATGGAGCGCCGCCATGGGTCACCCGCTCGACATCAGGTCAGTCTTCATCCGCCGGCTGCTGCTCGTGCTGGCAACAGTCGGGCTCGGGCTCGCGACGCTCGCGGCCCAATCAACGAGGCTGACCGTCATCGAGGGCGACAAGCTTCTCGAAGAGGCAGAGGCCAAGCTCGTCCGCGAGACGTGGACCCCGACGGTCCGCGGGCGCATCCACGACCGCGAGGGCCGCGTTCTCGCGCTCGACCTGCCCAGCTACGACATCGCCGTGGACTACGACGTGATCTCTGGCGAGTGGGCCCAGCGCAAGGCCGCCGCATGGGCCCGCAAGAACTTCGACGACTGGTCGCAGCTGGACAACACCCAGCGGGCGCAGCGCCTCACGGAGGTCACCCCGCGATTCACCGCGAAAGTCCAGCGGACCTGGGACCTCATCGCAGAGACCACGGGCATGAAGCTCGGGGAGCTGGACGCCCGTGCGCTCGATGTCCGCGACCGGGTCGGGCGCATGGGCGAGGCCGTCCGTGAGTTCTGGAAGAGCCGCGGACTCATCGACTACGGCGGCACGCTGGGCTACACGAAGGAAGAGCTCGAACGCCGCGTCGCGGAACTCGATCGGCCCGACCTCCAGAGGGGATCCGATCGGCTGCGATTCGTCCTGGGCGAGGAGCTCACCATCGAGGCCGAGGACGACATCGAGCAGAGCCTCACCCACGAACTGGCCGAGGAGGCGATGGCCCATGTGCTCGTGCCAGCGGTGTCCGATGAGATCGGCTTCATGCTCCGGCGCGCCATCGAGCAACGCGACCCGGAAGATGACAATCTCCCCATGTACCCGGGTCTGAAGGTGCTCGACTCGGGCAAGCGCGCCTACCCGCTCGACACGATCGAGGTTGAGATCGACCGCTCGCTCTATCCGCTGCCTCTCCGGCGCGAGAGCACGCAGACCGTCACCGTCAAGGGCGTTGCCAGGCACGTGCTGGGCTCGATCCGGCGCGGCATCTACCGCGAGGACGTCGAGCGACGCGCCGACGCACTCGAGAACGATCCCTCGCTCGACGCCCGCGCCTCGGTCATGCTCGAAGGCGAGGACAGCTCACGCGACCGGGGGCGCTACTTCGCGGGCGACATCGTCGGCAGTTCCGGTCTCGAGAAATCGCTGGAGGACCGCCTTCGAGGCCTGCGAGGTCTACGAATCGACCGCCTCGACGACGAGAAGCGGCTCGTGCTCGATCCGGAACCTGGGCGGGATGTGACGCTCACGCTCGACATCATGCTGCAAGCCCGCGTGCAGGCGTTGCTCGAACCCGAGGCGGGCCTGACAAGCGTCCAGAGCTGGCACGACAACACCGAGCTGGTCGAACCCACCGACCCGCTCAGCCGGCCGCTCATGCCAGTGGGCACGCCCATGGACGCCGCGGCCGTCGTGATCGACATCGAATCGGGCGATTTGCTTGCGCTCGTCTCGACCCCCACACTCGCCCGCGATGGGTCGGGGCTGCCCGTCAACGAGGACAAACGCCGCTACCACCTCAACCTGCACCGGCCCCACATCAACCGTGCCCTCGCATTTCCGATCCCACCCGGTTCCATCGCCAAGGCGCTCGTGCTCTGCAGCGCGCACCACGACGGGCTGCTCGAGACCGGCGAGCGGATCAGCTGCACGGGCCACTTCCATCCCAACCAGCCCGATCGGCTCCGCTGCTGGATCTTCAAGCACTACAACGGGGTAACGCACGACATGGACCTCGGGCACGCGCCCGACGCCGCCGAGGCTCTCAAGGTCTCGTGCAACATCTTCTTCTACACGCTGGGCCGACGCCTGGGGCCCGAAGGCATCGCAGCTGCATACCGAGCGTTCGGTGTCGGAGAGAGCCTCGACTTACCGCTGCCGGCTGTGAAAGGCTGGATCGGCCCCTACATCCCCGAAGAGGGTGCCAATCCCGACGCCATCTCCGAGGGCGACGCCATCCAGATGGGCATCGGGCAGGGCACCGTCGCCTGGACCCCGGTGCACGCCGCAGACAGCTTCGCAACCATCGCCCGGGGCGGGGTGCGCATCAAGCCCCGCCTGCTCGCCGACCAGCCCCCCGTGGCAACCGACCTGGGCCTCGACCCCGCCATCGTTGAAGCCACCCTCCGCGGGCTTGACCTGGCCGTGAATGACTCCCGCGGCACAGCGCACTCCATCGAGTACGACCACGATGCCGGTGAACGCTTCGATATCTTCGATGTCCCGGGAGTGAAGGTCTGGGGCAAGACGGGCACCGCCACCGCGCCCGCGTTGAAGATCGACGGCGAAGAAGTCCGCAGGGGCGACCACTCCTGGTTCGTGCTGCTCTGCGGACGCGATAAGCCCCGGTACGCTGTTGCCGTCGTCGCCGAGTACGGCGGATCGGGCGGGCGTGTGTCGGGGCCCATCGCCAACCAGATCGTGCACGCGCTCGTCGCCGAGGGCTACCTGTGAGCCGGGCCCACGCGAGCCAAACCCGGTGAGTCTCCGACTGCTCGAGTCGATCGTGCGCGGCAGCTTCGGTGGATTCGGAACGCTGCGTCAGACGTTCTCGCTCGCCAACGCCGCTTGGCTCGCGGTGCTCGCCTCGTTCTCGCTCGCGTTGCTCGGCATCTACGCCATCGACATCGCGGAGCGCCCGTTTACCGACCGCAGCGTTTCGGGCACCGCCATCCGCCAGGGGGTCTTCCTCTTCGTGGGCATCAGCGCGATGGTCATGGTGCTCGTGCCGCACTACCGCTTGTTCCGCTACGTCGCCTGGCCGGGCTACATCGCGTGCATCGGGCTCCTGATCTTCCTGCTCGTCCCCTTCGTGCCCGAGGCCATCGTCAAGCCTCGCAACGGCGCGCGGGGCTGGATCAACCTCGGCGTCGCCGACTTCCAGCCGGCGGAGGTGACCAAGATCGCATTCGTGCTCACCGTCGCGGGTTACCTCCGGTACCGCAAAGAGCACCGAGAGTTCAAGGGCCTCGTCGTGCCCGGACTCATCGCCGCCGTGCCCGTCGGGCTCATCACCATCCAGCCCGATCTCGGCTCTGCCTCGCTCTTTGTGCCCAGCCTTTTCGCGATGCTCCTCGCCGCGGGCGCCAGGATCCGCCACCTGCTGCTCATCGTGGTGATCGCCATGCTCGCTGCCCCCGCGATGTGGCCCGTGCTCAAGCCCCACCAGCAGCGCCGCTTCGTCGCGATCGTCCAGCAGTTCCGTGGCTCCGACAAGGGGGCACAGGACACCAACTACCAGAGCTTCACCGCGCAGCGTCTCGTCGGGGCCGGCGGGCTTACCGGTGTCTCCGACGCCAAGGCCCGGGCGCTCGTCTGGTCCAACCGGCTGCCCGAGGCGCACAACGACATGATCTTCGCCGTCATCACGCTCCGCTTCGGACTGCTGGGCGGGGCGGCGACCCTCGTGCTCTACATGCTCTGGACGGTGGGGGCCCTCGCGACCGCCGCCGCGTGCAAGGACCCGTTCGGGCGCGTGCTCGTCGTCGGGCTGACCCTGTTCGTCGCTGTTCAGGCGGTCATCAACATCGGCATGACGGTGGGCCTGCTCCCGATCATCGGCGTCACGATGCCCTTCGTGAGCTATGGTGGCTCCAGCATGCTCACCAGCTGGCTCATGACCGGTCTCATCCTCAACGTCGGCCTCCGCCGACGCGAAGCCCCGCTCGTGCGCGGCGCCTGGGACGAGCTGGCATGAGCCCGATCGAAGGTCCCGCCGTCCCACCGCCGACCGACGCCTTCCTTGCAGCCTGCGCGGAGTTCGGCATCGAGCTCGAACCGGGCGACACGGACCGCTTTGCCGGCTTCCTGCGCGTGCTGTACACCGCCAATGCGACGACCAACCTCACCGCCATCCGCGACCCCGCAGAGGGCTGGCTCAGGCATGTGTTCGATGCGCTCACGCTGCTCCCCGTGCTCGCCGAGGCCAAGCCCGCGGGCGATCGCCTCTCGATCTGCGATGTCGGCTCGGGCGGGGGCATCCCCGCGATCGTGCTCGCCATCACCAGGCCCGACGCGGACGTCACACTCCTCGAAGCCACGGGACGCAAGTGCGAGTTCCTGACCTCTTCCTCCGCCGAACTTGGTCTGAGCAACGTCACCGTGGTCAACAACCGCTCCGAGCGAGCCGGTGCCTTCCCGGGTGGTGAGCTGCGCGACAGGTTCGACGTGGTCACCGCTCGCGCCCTCGGTCGCATCGCGGTCGCGTCCGAGCTCTGCGTGCCTCTCGCGCGCGAGCAAGGCCTCGTGTTGCTCATCAAGGGCCAGGCCGCCGACGAGGAACTCGACGAAGCCAGGCAGGCCCTTCACGAACTGCACGCCGCACACGCGGGCACGATCGACACGCCGACGGGGCGCATCGTCGTGCTCGAGAAGACACGGCGCACGCCCAAGAAGTACCCCCGGCGCGACGGCGAGCCCAAGCGAGCCCCCATCGGTGTGAAACGCTGACCGCTACCTGCCGACAGACTCCCAACGCTCCGCGATCGTCTGCCACATGTCCGCGTCGCCCTCCCAGTGGAACGTGTGCGGCAGGCCCTCGATCACGACGATCTCCTCGTCGGCGCCGAGCGATTTCATCGCTGCCGCCAGCATGCCGACGGCCTCGCCCAGATAGAAGTTGTCCATCGACCCGCCGTAGACGCGCAGCTTGCCCGCGAGCGCAACCTGCTTGTCCTCCCACTCGTGTTCCAGCTTCCGTCGGATGTCGTACGCGGTCCACGCCTCCGCGACCGTCGGGTCGATCGCCCCCGTGTCGCGGTCGAACAGGGGCGCGGGGGTGCCGTTCTCGAGTGCCGGGCTGAATACTGCTTCGAACGACCCGATCTGCCCGCCCGGTCCGAGCACGCGCTCGCGCTCGATGAAGTCCTGCGCCCAGAGCATGACTTCATCGCCCCGCCTCCCCAGCGGCCGAGGGCTGCCGTCCGCGTAGTTGTAGATGTTCGCACCCTCGGCATAGATGTCGACCGTCTGGAACGCATGGAAGTCCACCGGGTCGGGCACATGGCTCCATACCCCAGCGAACGTCTCGGGGTACTCGATCTGAAGCCACAGGCTGCCCCACCCGCCCGAGCTGATGCCCGTGACGTACCGATGCTCCGCGTCCTCAGCGCCCCGGTACGCCGCTTCGAGCGCCGGGATCAGCTCGGTCGTCAGCGCTGCACCCCACGGGCCCGTCACCGCGCTGTCGGCGAACACCGAGTGCCCCCAGTAGTTCGTCGCATCCAGCCCGACCACGATCGTGTCGCCGATCAGCTCCGCGTGCGGCATGCGGGCCATGTACCGCAGCACCTCGCGCTCGTTCCCGCTGAAACCCGTGACGTAGTACACCACCGGGTACGTGCGCTCGTCGTCCCCGAACCACGAATCCGGAAGCGTGACCGATGCCCGCATCTCGATCGGCCGCCCGTGGAAGTGGCTCAGCATCGCGCTCTCGACCGTGAACAGCTTCGTCCGTTCTGTCTCCTCGAACACCGGCTTCGTGTGCACGCGGTCCAGCGTGAACGAGCCGAGCACGTCGCCCTCGGCCGCGCCCATGTCGATCACCACCGGCTCCGAGTACAGGTCGCCCTCGCCCTCGCCGGGCTTGGGCGAGTCGGGGCTCACCCGTGCCACGACCTGCGCGGTCCACTCGCCGGTGCGCCATGTGTCGCCGTGCTGGCCCACATGCATCAGGTCGAAGCCGCTCAGCGTGACAGCCTCGCCCGGCGGCACGTTCTCGACATCCCAAGCCACCAGCGGAGGAGGCCCGAACCAGCTGTTCATCTGCTCGCGGGGCGTCCCCGCGCTGCCCGAAGGCGCAAGCGCCAGGTACACCCGCCCCGAGTACGCCCCGTCGCGCACGCCCGGATCGATCGTGAACTCGATCGCCTCGGGCTGCGCGAGCACGCACTGAACCACGAACACAGGGGCGAGCAAGACCATCGAGCGCATCGTGTCTCCTTTCCGAAGCGAACACCCATCGTACACTCTCCCGCCGTGAACCCCGCCGACGTTCTTTCTGACTCAGGCCCGATCGCCGCCATGCTCGGCGAGAGCTACGAGCCCCGCCCCGAGCAGCTCGCGATGGCCGGAGCCGTGGCCGACGCCATGCACGCCGGCGGCACGCTCCTCGCCGAGGCGGGCACGGGCGTGGGAAAGTCCTTCGCCTATCTCGTCCCCGCCATCCAGCGCGCCATCCATCATGGGCAGACCGTCGTCGTCGCGACCAACACCATCGCGCTGCAGGAGCAGCTCGTCCGCAAGGACATCCCAATGCTCCAGCGTGCCCTGGGCCTCGATCCGATCGACGCCGAGAGCCCGACCGCGCCCGACAACCCCGACGCGCCGCTCCGCCCTGCGCTCGTGAAGGGGCGGGGCAACTACGTCTCGCTCCGCCGTCTCGAGCTCGCCAGCAAACGCCAGGACAAGCTCTTCGCCGATCCCGCGATGCGACGCACGCTCCACGCGATCGAGGACTGGGCCGCCGAGACACAGGACGGCTCGCTCACCTCGCTCCCCCAGCTCGAGCGGCCCGGCATCTGGGACCGCGTGCAGTCCGATTCGGGCAACTGCATGGGTCGCAAGTGCCGAAACTTCGACATCTGTTTCTATCAGCGCTCCCGCCGCAAGATGGAGCGGGCGAACCTGCTGATCTGCAACCACGCGGTGTTCTTCAGCGACCTTGCGCTGCGTGCGAGGGGCTTCGGCTTCCTGCCGCGCTACGACCACGTCATCCTGGATGAAGCCCACTCCGTCGAGGACGTAGCCAGCGAGCACTTCGGCGTCTCGCTCAGCGAGGGCAAGGTCAACCATCTGCTCTCGGCGCTCTTCGTCGAACGCGGCGCCAAGGGCTACCTGCCCAACCTCGCGACCGCCTCGACCGAGACCGAGCCTGTCCAGAAGGCGATCAGGCACGTCCGCGAGGCTCGCGACGCGGCGGGCGCGTTCTTCGAGTCGCTCACGTTCTGGCGCCAGGAGCACGCCCAGGGCGCGGGACGCGTTCGGGAGCCGGGCATCGTCGACAATCTGCTCACGCACCCCTTCCGCGAGCTGGCGACCCAGCTCCGCAACCTCCGCGAGTTCGCCCAGCAAGAGGCCGACAAGTTCGAACTCAACGCCTACGCCGAGCGTGCCAGCGACATCGCCGATTCCGCCGACGTGCTCGTCGACCAGACTCTTGAGGGCTGCGCGTACTGGGTGGAGTCGAGCGGCGGGGCGGCGAGCGGGCGACCGCCCCGTGTCACCATCGCCTGCTCCCCGATCGAGGTTGCCCCCATCCTCCGCCAGCACCTCTTCGATCGAGGCGAAAGCCCCGACGAGTCTCCGTTGCCCACCTCGGTCACGCTCACCAGCGCCACGCTCACCACGCGCAGCACAAGCGAGGACGAGGCAGCCGAGCACAAGGAGACCGCCTTCGCGCACGCCATCGAGCGCCTCGGGTGCGAGGGCGCCGCCGTGCTCCAGCTCGGCAGCCCCTTCGAGTACACGACGCAGGTCCGCGTCGTTGTTGATATGACGATGGCGAGCCCCAAGTACGGCCAGCCCGGCGCCTACCACGACCTGCTCGCCCAGCGTGTCCTGACCCAGGTCGAATCCACCGACGGCGGGGCCTTCGTGCTGTTCACCAGCTTCAGCGCCCTTTACGCCGTCGCCGACCGGATCCGGCACGACCTGCTCGAGCAGGGCATGCCCATGCTCGTGCAGGGTCGCGACGGCTCGCGCTCGCTCATCCTCGAACGCTTCCGCGATGATCCCCGCAGCGTGCTCCTGGGCGCCGCCAGCTTCTGGCAGGGTGTCGATGTTCGAGGCGAGGGCCTGCGCAACGTTGTCATCACCCGTCTCCCCTTCGATCCCCCCGACCGCCCGCTGACCGAGGCCCGCCTCGAACGCATCAAGGAACGCGGGGGCGACCCGTTCCGCGAGGAGAGTCTGCCTCGCGCCATCATCCGCTTCAAGCAGGGTTTCGGCAGGCTCATCCGGAGCCGCGACGACCAGGGCCAGGTCGCCGTGCTCGACCCGCGCATCGTCACCGCTGGCTACGGGCGGAAGTTCCTCGCGGCGCTCCCGCCCGGGGTCGAGATCGAGCGTCGGTCAGCCGATCACGATTCGTCGGACGATTCCTTCTTGTAAAAACCGAACAAACTGCAATTCTCGCCCAGCAAGGGCTACGCTCCCGCTTCGAATCCACGCCCCTCAACCACCAAGGAGCCACCATGCTCGGCCGAGTCTTCAAGGCGTACGACGTCCGCGGAACCTACCCCGACCTGCTCACCGACCAGATGGCCTGGCAGATCGGCTACGGCGCCAGCCAGTACCTGATCGAGACCGCCGCCGCTGACGGCGACACGACCCCGATGATGCGCAATGTCGTCGTCGGGCGCGACATGCGTCAGTCCAGCCCCACGCTCGTCGAGCGCCTCATCAAGGGCATCACCGACCAGGGCGGCAACGTCATCGATGTCGGCCTCTGCGACACCCCGCTGATCTACTTCGCGGTCAACTACTACGACTGCGCAGGCGGAATCATGACCACCGCCAGTCACAACCCGCCTCAGTACAACGGCTTCAAGATCTGCAAGCGCAAGGCCAAGCCCGCGGGCGAGGCGACGGGTCTGGGCGAGATCCGCAAGCACGCCGCCATGGTCGACCGCTCTGGCGCCAACAACCCCGAGAAGCCGCCGCACGCCGGGCGATCCGAGAAGCGCGACCTCTGGGACGCCTACGCCGAGCACGTCCTGAAGTTCCTGGACCTGCACGGCAAGCAGCTCAAGGTCGTCATCGACGCCTCCAACGGCATGGCCGGCGCCATGCTCCCCAAGATCTTCGGGAAGAGAGGCGCCAACATCGAGGGCCTCGACATCGTCGAGATCAACTACGACATCTCCAAGGGCGAGTTCGTGCACGAACCCAACCCGCTCGTTGCCGAGAACCTGCGCCAGGTGCAGGAGGCCGTCATCGCCGAGAAGGCCGACCTGGGCTTCTGCTTCGACGGAGACGCCGACCGCTGCGTCGTGATCGACGAGAAGGGACAGGCCGTCGCGTGCGACCACCTGACCGCGGTCCTCGCGCCGCACTTCCTCGCACAGGCGCCGGGCTCGACGGTTGTCTACGACCTCCGCTCGAGCAAGGCCGTCGCAGAGGAGATCGAGAAGGCGGGCGGCAAGCCCCTGATGGGTCGCGTCGGGCACGTCTTCATGAAGCAGGCCCTCGCCGACACGGGGGGCATCTTCGGAGGCGAGCTCTCCGGGCACTTCTACTTCCGCGACAACTTCAACGCCGACTCCGGCGCCATTGCGATGGCCACCGTCCTCACCGTGCTCACCGCGCAGGACAAGCCCATGAGCGAGCTCGTGTCGCCCATCGCCGGGCGCTACGTCCAGTCGGGCGAGATCAACTTCGAGAACGAGGAGAAGGACGAGGCCCTCGAAGCGATCCAGGAGGAGTTCGGCCCGGGCTCCGACGACGACGGCGACATCGAAGAACTCGACGGCATCACCATCGACTGCTTCGCCAAGGCCGGCTGGTGGTGCAACGTCCGCAAAAGCAACACCGAGCCCCTGCTCCGGTTGAACCTGGAGGCCAAGGACGAGGCCACCATGCGGTCGGCGGTCGACCGCATCGCGCCCATGCTCGGCACACGCGTGGCGCACTGACAGCCGATACAGTAATCGGGAACGAACCTTCGACCGGGGACGACGATGAACCTGCAACACTTCTTCGATCACTGGTCGATCAGCGAGAACCCCTTCCGGGGTGAAGAGGCCCGCCAGGATGCCGTCTTCCGCAAGCTGGGCGAGGCCGCGGGCGAGGGGCGCGCCCACGTCGCCGCACACTCCGACTTCGAGAAGATCCTGGGACAGCTCGACCGCCCCTCGACCTCGATCGTGTTCGGAGAGAAGGGCAGCGGCAAGACCGCCATCCGCATGCAGATCGCCGCGGCGGTTGCGGACCACAACGCCGCCAACCCCGAGGCCAAGGCCCTGCTCATCGCCTACGACGAGCTCAACACCGTGCTCGACCGCTTCCACGAGCGCGCGGGCGGGGGCGAACCGCTCGACACCCTCCGGCGCATCCGCCTGCAGGACCACATCGACGGCATCCTGATGGCCGCCGTCCCGGGCATGGTCGACACCGTCATCGGGGAGACCGCATCCGGGCGGTCCACCGACCTGGGCGAGGGTGTCCGCCGCCGGGCCCGCGGGCTGGATCCCACGAGCCGCACCGACCTGGTCATCCTCCAGGCCCTCTACGACCGCCCCGAGCGAGCCGACGACCGCACCGCCAAGCTCCGCAGCGCGCTCCGCGTCCGACCGCCTCTGGGTGAGCTGATCTGGGCCCTCGGCGCCTACGGCGGGTGGGTCCTGCCCGTCGCCGTTGTCGTGGCCTTCTTCTCCGTCGGCGGGGGCGAGACCGGCGTGCTCTGGAACACGGCCTTCTTTCTCGCGCTCGCCGCCTGGCTCGCCCTGATGGTCAAGCGCTTCGTATGGGACGGCGCCAACCTCCGGCGCACCGCCCGCAGGATCCGACGCCAGGTGCGCGTCACCAACCGCCCGGAGCAGGGCTTCGCCCGCTCGATCTCTTCGATCGATCCGAAGCACCGCCACGAGGGCGTGCTGCCCATGTCAGACGCGCCGGACACCCGCTACGCGCTCATCGACCGGCTCCGCCAGGTGCTCGCCGCGTTCGGCTACGCCTCCATGATCGTCGTCGTCGACCGCGTCGACGAGCCCTCGCTGATCAACGGCGACGCCGAGCGCATGCGCGCCCTCGTCTGGCCCATGCTCAACAACAAGTTCCTCCAGCAGGACGCGCTGGGCGTCAAGATGCTCCTGCCCATCGAGCTCCGCCACGCCATCTACAAGGAGTCGAGCCAGTTCTTCCAGGAGGCCCGCCTCGACAAGCAGAACATGGTCGACCGGCTCAGCTGGTCGGGCGCGATGCTCTACGACCTCTGCGAGGCCCGCCTCCGTGCCTGCCGCGTCGAGGGTGCAGAGCCGATGTCCCTGCTGGACCTGTTTGCCGAAGACGTGACGCGCCAGGATCTGGTCGATGCGCTCGAGCAGATGCACCAGCCACGCGACGCCTTCAAGTTCATCTACGCCTGTCTCAACGAGCACTGCCAGAACGTCACCGCCGAGCAGCAGCAGTTCCGCGTGCCCAGGCTCGTGCTTGACAACGTCCGCAAGCGCCAGGCCGAGCGTGTCCAGTCGCTCTACCGCGGCATCGGCCCCGCCTGATGCCCCTCGATACCGAACGCCCGCTGGTGCTCGTCGGCCCGCTCCGCTCCGGCACGACGTTCCTCGGGCTCATGATCCGTCACCACCCGCAGATCCACCACTTCGGAGAGTTCGAAGAGGGCTTCGACCTCGTCGAGAACCTCCCGGAGGGCTGGCCCGAGGGCGACGCCTACCGCGAGTGGCTCTCGACCTTCCGCTCCTTCCGCGAGCGGGGCCTCGCCTCGACCCCCGGGCTCGACTACCCCGCTCAGGTCCGCGACCTCGCCCGTCAGTTCGCCGACAAGGCCGCGCCCGAGCAGACCGTGCTCGGATTCACGGTGCACACCGGCCTGCACCGGGTCGTGGACGTCTGGCCCGAGGCACGGTTCGTGCACCTGCTCCGCGACCCGCGCGACGTCGCCCGCTCCTGCATCGGCATGGGGTGGGTGGGCCACGTGTACTACGGTGCCGACTACTGGATCCAACCCGAGCAGCGCTGGGATGCGCTCCGTGCGAAGCTCCGCGACGACCAGTACGTCGAGGTCCGCTACGAGGACATCGTTCTCGACGCCGAAGCCCAGCTCCGCAGGATCTGCGAGCTCGCCCGGATCGACTACGACCCCGCGATGCTCCGCTACGACAACAGCACCACCTACAGCAAGCCCGACCCGACGCTCGCCGAGCAGTGGAAACGCAAGCAGACCGAGCGTGAGGTACAGCTCGTCGAGCACCGCGTCGGTGCGATGCTCGAGCACCGGGGCTACACGAACAGCGGCTACGGCGCGCACACACCCGGCGCGCTCGAGCGCCTCAAGCTTCTGCTGACCCACCGGCGCAAGCGGCTGATGTTCTCGATCGACCGTTACGGGCTGCTCCTCTGGGCCGAGTGGAAGCTCAGCCGCCTGTTCCCCCTGCCCGGTTACCGCAAGAGCGTCCAGCTGCGCGTCAACCGCGTCGCGCAGCGTCACCTGAAGTAAGGCCCCTATGCCCCGCATCGCAATCGTCACCTGCACGAACCTGCCCGAGCCAGACCCCGATCAGGGCCTCATGCTCTCGGCGCTGCGCGATGCGGGCCTCGATGCCGAACTCGCCGCCTGGGACCAGGACGCGATCGACTGGGCGGGCTACGACCTGGCGGTGCTCCGTTCGACCTGGGACTACCACCAGCACCTGCCGCGTTTCAAGGGCTGGCTCGATGCCGCCAGCCAGGCGACACTGCTGGTCAACCCAGCGCCTGTCGTCCGCTGGAACCTGCACAAGGGCTACCTGCGCGAGCTCGAGCGAGCGGGCCTGCCGATCGTGCCCACGGCCTTCGTCGACGCGGGCGAGCCCGCCGACCTCGCGGGGATCCTCAGTGAGCGAGGCTGGACGGACATCGTCATCAAGCCGTGCGTCTCCGCGGGCAGCGCTCGGACGAAACGCTTCCGTGACGGCGCCGCGCCCGAAGCCCAGGGCTTTCTCGCGTCGATCGCGTCGATCGACGACACAATGATCCAGCCCTTCATCCCTTCGGTTGAGGATGGCGGCGAACGGGCCGCGATGTGGATCGGAGGCGAGGCCACCCACGCGATCGTCAAGCAGCCGAGGTTCGACGACGACGCCGAGAGCGTCTCCGACGCCAAACCCGTGACCGACGCCGAGCGAGACATGCTCGCCCGCTGCCTCGAGATCGCGGGCGAAGGCCTGCTCTACGCGCGCCTCGACACCATGCGTCACGCCGAGGGCTCGCTCATGATCAGCGAGCTCGAGCTGATCGAGCCCTCGCTCTTTCTGTTGCAGTCCGAGCACGCGACCGCGAAGTTCGTCGAATCCGTTGCGGCCTTCGCGGGCGCCTAGTCCATCGGCTCGAGCCGCGCGTACTCAAGCACGAGCGTCTTCAGCCCGATCCCTCGGAAGTTGACCTTCGCGCGAGCGTTTGCGCCGCCCTGGATCGATTCGACCACACCGACACCAAAGCGCGGATGCCGAACGGTCTTGCCGGCAACCAAGCCGCTCGCAAGCCTGTTCCCCCGCGCCGCACGCTCGACTTCCTCCGCCGCGGAGTACTCCCGCAGCTTCGCGATCGAGACGTTCTTCTCCCAGCCGTCGCCGATCGAGCCCGTGCGGGGTGAATCCCCGAAGGGGTCGCTCTGGTCACTCAGGCGGACGTGCTCCGAGCCCAACTCCTCGATGAACCGGCTCGGGATCGCGCGCTCGCTGATGCCCCGCTGCGTGCGGTACTTCGCCGCCGACATCCGAAGCTGGCGCATCGCGCGGGTGATCCCAACGAAGCACAGCCGGCGTTCCTCTTCCAGCTCGGATT
>JANQQZ010000044.1 GCA_028284805.1 Phycisphaerales bacterium | reverse complement strand
GAGCTGGAACGCGGCGCGACGTGGCTGCTGAAGCGGGGCATCGAGACCGGGGTGCTGCGCCTGGGCCCGGAGCAGACCGGTGCCTTCTATGGGCTCGTGCGGACGCTCACGGACTGGGGGGCGTGCTTGCACGTGATGCAGTGCACGCCCCACCTCGGCGTGCCCAAGGCCTCGGCGAGAGCGTTTGCCGCGTTCCTCGATCGCCAGTTGACCGATCGGCGGGCGATCGTGCGGGCGTGGGCCTACTGGGGCTATCACGAGCTGGCGGCTGCCTGCCCGCGGTATCGAGAGGAGGCCGAGTCGCTGCTGCTCGACGCGGCGGAGTCCGAGCGGGCTGGATCGGTCCGCGTCCGAGTCAGGCGTGCCCTGGATGCCCGCGGGCTGGCGTAGCAGGGTGACCCACGGGTGGTGGGCGGCTACCCTCACCGACATTCCGGGGCGTGGCGCAGTTTGGTTAGCGCGTTTGACTGGGGGTCAAAAGGTCGCTGGTTCGAATCCAGTCGCCCCGATTCTGAAAGCCGGTTTTCTTGGACCGTGCCGGTTCAGCGCAACCGGCCGGGTGTTCGGGAAAGAAAATCTGAGCCTCAGTCCCATTCTCGGGCCTTGATAATGCCGTCGATCGTGTCGAGCCTCGCGGCTTGGGCATCGGTCCACTCGGACGGGAACATTTCCTCGCCCGAGGCATTCTCGACCGTGTTCACCCTGGCGGACAGCACCAAGTCGTCGCGGTCTTTGGGCACCGATGACCACTTCCGCGACAGACCGCGAGGGCTGAGTTCCAGATCGCGTGATTCGCCCGGTTCGAGCCCACCGTCCGGCGAGTAGTTCAACCCGCCTTCTGCCCATGGGAGTTCGCGGCCCGGCGACGAAACAACGCAGTCGAGCTTGAACCGGCTGACAGTCTCCGAGGTGTTGTTCGTCACGGTGAAGGCGAACACGGCCTCGTCGCTGAACATCTGCTCCGACCAGAAGAACCGAGGCTCCGAAACCAGCAGCCCATCGCGTTGGGCCTGAGCAGTGTCGTGAGCCGCCTTGAGTTCCAGCAGCGAGGCACGCTCCCGAAGGGCGGCCATCTTCATTCCCTCAGCTATCAGGGATGCTTCAGCTTCATCTAAACCTCTCAGGCGGTCGCGGATCGCCTGCTCAGCATCGTGGTCAATTCCATCCAGAAGCTCATCGAGCTTCTCTCGGTCCTCCTTCGTAAAGCGCTGACCAGCTATCGGCTCATCCTCAACGCCGACGAGTTCTGTAACCTGCACGTGGAACACGAAGTCGTCACGATCCCGCGGTAGCCGGCTCCATTCGCTGTAGGATCCTCCGCGGAACGATTCGTACGTGGATTCCCCCGGCCCGAGTCCTCCCTCGAAGGTTGTGTAGACGATTGAGTCGGTCCAGGGCAACTCCCGTCCAGGCGTGTGGAACACGAACCGGAGCCAAGCCGCGGTTACCGTCTGATCTGTACCGTTGTTGAACCGGAGGCTGATGCAATCCGGATTCATCATGCCGCCCGTTCCTCTTTCCAAGAACGCGGATTCGATGACAAATTGCTCGAGTAACGGATCGGACAATCCGTCCAGCCTGGCGGCTAATTCATCGACCCTCGCTGTCGTCCTTTCAACCCGCTGCCGTTCTCTTTCAGCCTCGCGGGCTTCGATCTCGGCCTCCACCTGAGCCGTTCTCTCTCGCGTTGCCGCCGCGCTAGCCGCTGCTTCCGCGTCACGTTCGGCCTTGATCCGAAGTCCTTCCTCGATGATCTCTGGTCCGGTCTTGCCGTGTATCCGGTCGTGCATCCGACGCACCATGCCGTCGGAGTCTGCCAGATCAGACAGGTCGTTGAAATCGGCGAACGTGAGCGCTTGCAGCGCATCCTCGAAGTCGCTTCGTTGATTCTCGGGAAGCGCGTCTTTGACTCTCTCGATCGAAGCGCGAGTCTCCTCGTCGGTACCACGCGCATCCACGGTGGGGGAGTCTCCACACCCACCAAGACAGGCCAGAAGTAAGGCTCCAAATGCCAAGGCCCAACGAGATGTCATTCGTCGCTCCCTTCCAAAGTATTGGCAGTCATACTGCTGGCATTGCCGCGAAACTGACACGAGCGATCTCCCTCAAGATTAAGCGTTGCCGATTCGAATGCCGCCGTTTGCTTTCAGTTCGAGTAGATCCTGCAAAGCTGGTGCTCCATCTCGGCGTGCGATCTCGATCAACTCATTCAGGTCTGGGCCCTCGATTTCTCCGAGATACAGACACGCTGCGTCACACGTCCAGCGGGCACCCCGGCCCGGAGGGATATCCATGTCGTACCAGAACTCAATCTCAAGCCAATTCAATCTGAGCGAAAAGTAGTACGGGTTTGGAAGATCGTCAGTAGCATCTGGGTTGTACCACAAGCCCCCAATCGCGAGCAGCTTTCTGTGCTCTGGTCGCATGGCGAATACCGCTTTGTTCACCGCGAAGCTCATCCATAGGTTGGTCGAGAAGGTATCGGCAGCAAGTAGATCGACCAGATGCGGCGGTACGGCGCGCTCAGCATCAGCTAGACGGCAACCAAACGCTTTCACGAAGTACTTGTAGAGGTTGCGGCACCCGAGCGAAATGTCGTCGGTCCCATAGATCTCCATCAGGTTGATGTAGCGTTTGCTGAGTACCGTCTGCTCGTTCTCAAACACCCAGGTGGTGAACTGGTCGTACGCGAGGTTCCACGGCTGCGACAGTGACGAGTTGCAATTGCCACAGAGCACAGGGTTGTACTTGAGGAGGCCGGTGTTGGGCCCTTGGACTTCGCGGCTACCTGGACGACCATCGACAAAGTGAAGCAAGCCTCCCGTAGCCTTGAACGGCGTGCCCCCGAACTCTCGTACAAGATCCGATCGCTTGATCTTGTGCTCGCGGCTATCCGCAGGTGCTCCGCATATCCAGCACATGCTTGTCATCCGCACATGTTACCTTGAGGCGTCGGGCCAAAGCGTTCCCGGGGGATCACGCCCAGGGCACGCGAGCATCACCGTGGATGGAGAGCCATGGAATGCCTCGCCGGACCGCAGCGCGACTCCGCGGGCGGGTGTTCTTCACGGGCGGCGACGATCTCGACCAGTTCGTGCTCTGGGACTACGTCAGCATGCGCCGGAAGATCATCAGAAGAGATTCCAGGTTGTGGAACTCGAACGTGTTCGCACAAAGAGTTCGAGAGAGGCTCTTGGGCTTCGAGGCCGTCTCATTCCGATCCACAAGCCCGGTCGCTCCGAGCTCATCTTGACCGGCATCGGCGCGTCAGTCCCTGTCGAAACGCTCCGCGATTCCGCCTCACGAAACGGACGATCTCCTGGCCCGACGACAAGGCCTCAACATGTACAGGACGAGGCAGACGACAGGTCGTGCACTGCGGGAGTCATGCAGGGGAGGCAAGGTTCGGGCTGTCTCAGGCGGTTACCCGGGTGGTCCGCTAACCTCATGGCCAAAGGGCCTCGCACTGAGGCGGCTTTTTGACGCAGCGTTGCCCCTGCGCACCACACATCCCCGGTATTCTCGTCGTGGCATGTGACTCGACCGGGGATGGACGGGGGCTGGGCCGCGCGTCGGCCGTTGAGAAGAGAACCATCACCGATCGTAGAGATCCTTGGGAGGCCTCGAGAATTATGAAACTCAGAGTGACAGGAGTGGTGCTGGCAGGCGGCCTGTGGGCGAGCGGCCTGTGCTTCGCGGACGAAACGAGCGTACGGGCGTATCTGGCACAGGGCGAAGCCACCGCATACTTGCAAGAAGCCGGCACTCGCATCGTGCTGATGGAACCGGGCAAACGTGATCCGGCGGGCGCGTTCGTGTTCCAGAAGTTCCTAGGCGATCTTCCGCTCCACGGGGCGCGGGTCTATGTGATCGAGAACCCTGATGGAACAGTCGCGTACTCCTTCGACGATTCGACGGAAGGACTCGCGCTGCGTCGCGGCCCTGTGAACATCCCGCAGGACCTTGCCGTTGACTTGGCCGAGGTGGTTCTGCCCGACGCAGCAGGCTCTGTTGCCGAGCAGGTGTGGTTCCGTACCGGCAACGAAGCGATCTTGGCTTGGGAGGTCACCACGGTGCTGACCGATCGCGGGTTGCCAGCCAGCCCGACGCACTTCGAGACGGTCATCGATGCGGCGACGGGCGACGTGCTGTCGGAGCGACAGATCGACACCAAGACGTACGCCCCAGGATCGCCCGAGGCCGCCGACAGTGTCTTCCCTCGTATCGTGATCAACAACGCGATCGGCGCACAGGGCGCGAGAGACTACGCTGCCCCGTTCGATGCCGTCGTCCGCGTGGGCGGATGCACCGGCACGCTGATCGCTCCCAACGTCGTGCTCAGTGCGCGCCATTGCGGCATCGGCGCCGGGACCCTCGTCAGGTTTGGCGACAACTCCAACAGCGCCGTCTTCTCGACCACTGTTCAGTCATCGAGTCTCCCGGACGGCGGTGGCTCGCTGCTGGACGGAGGCGACGTGTCCATCCATGTCCTGACGACGTCGGTGCCGGCCAACGTCGCTCAGCCCATGCGGCTGATCGACGAAACCGATGCACTCGTCGGCATGCTCGCCGCGACCGTTGGCTACGGGTGGAACGGCCTCGGCAGCTCGGGGCACGGGAACACCGCTGATGGCTTTCGCTGGGGTGGCGAGAACATCATCGACGTCTACGGCAGCCCGGCTAACGCGGGCGGCACCAACATCATCTCGACCGACTTCGACAACGGCACAAGCGGTGCGAACACGATCCCGAGCAGCAGCTCGACTCCGATCGAATTCGAAGCGACGACCGCACCCGGGGACAGCGGCGGTCCTGTCTTGGTTCAGTCCGGCGACGAGTGGGTGATCGCGGGCGTCCTCTCTGGTGGCACGACGAACACCAGCGTGTACGGCGACATCTCTTGGTGGACGGGCACCGCGGTCTTCCGCAGCCAGATCGAATCCGCCGGCGGCGACTTCACCACCGGGCTCGACATCGCGTTCCCGGATGGGGTGCCCGATCTTGTTTCCCCGGCCGGCGGTGACACGCTGCGCATCGATATCGTTCCTTCGCCTGACGATCCGGTCGTCCCGGGCAGCGGGACGTTCCACGTCGACACGGGCTCGGGGTTCCAGCAGATCGCGCTCATCCCCGACTCGGCAGACAGTTTCATAGCTACCTTCCCCGCGACCATGGAGTGCCCGACGAGCGTGGAGTACTTCGTCTCGTTCGATCTTCAATCCGGAACCACCGTGACCGCACCTTCTGGCGCATCGAGCACGTTCATCGCGCTGGCCGCGGACGAGGTGGACCTGGACGATCTGTATGACTTCGAGACGTCTATCGGCTTCTCGGCGGGTGCTCCCGGTGACGACGCGACGACGGGCGTATGGGTCCGCGTCGATCCGGTCGGCACGGATGCACAACCGGAGGACGACAACACCGCCAATGGCACACTCGCATGGATCACCGGCCAAGGAGCCCCGGGTGGTGCGCTCGGCGCGAACGACATCGATGGCGGCACGACATCGCTGGTGAGCAACCAGATCGACCTGAGCACCACCGAACTGGCGACCATCTCGTACGCGAGGTGGTACTCCAACAACACCGGGAACGCACCCAACGCGGACGTCTTCGAGGTGTTCGTTTCGGACGACGACGGTCAGAGCTACGTGCTCGTCGAAACGGTCGGGCCTGCCGGTGCCGGGACATCGGGCGGCTGGATCGAGACGGGGTTCAACGTCGGCGACTTTGTCGATCTGACTTCTACCGTCCGTGTCAAGTTCGTCGCGAGCGATCTCGGCGATGGCTCGATTGTTGAGGCGGGCATCGACGATGTCCGCATCTTCGGTGCCTCGTGCACGGAGGATGCCTGCCTGCCCGACACTAACGGCGACGGCATGGTCAGCCCCTCCGATTTCAACGCCTGGATCGTGGCGTTCAACAACCAGTCTCCGGCGTGTGACCAGAACGGCGACGGCCTCTGCACACCCTCCGATTTCAACGCGTGGATCGCGAACTACAACGCCGGCTGCTGATCAGCGGGCTCCGGGTTTGAACGACGCGGGCGGTGCGCAGATCAAGCTCACCGCCCGCGTCTGTTTTTGCGTCCCTTGAACCGTGCGGTTGGTCAGCATCCCAGACGAATTCTGCCTGGTTATGCTCCATACTCTCGTTGCTGCGCCGTGTGGTGCGTTCGGCTGTCTGCAGGTCACATACACTCGGTGCATGAAGCACATCACATTCGTCGCCGTTCTGTTGACATTCTTCGTACCCGCTGCCTCGGCTCAGGTGGACGACATCATGGTGGTCGTCCCCCACGAGACACCCGACAAGCAGCTCCCGATGGGCGACGACGCCCTGGGTGCCGCGGGTCCTCGCGGGCTGGTCACGCGAGAGGTGTATCGTGAGCGCCGCCTCCGCCTGCTCACGCACATGCGTGAGAACGGCTATTCCGCGGCGGTCATCTTCAACGACACCCGCAACTCGCCCTCTGGCGGCCCCGATCGCTCCGGGCTTGATTTCTATTACCTCACCGGGATCGAACACGAGCCCGGGGCGGCGCTGCTGCTTGATCCCGACGCGGATCAATACACAGAGTCGCTCTACTTGCCGATGCTCGACGTGGAGGACCATGTCTGGCATGGCGAGCGTTCGGCGCTGGGTCGGGAGCTCGAGCTGAGCACCGGTTTCGCGCGGGTGCGACGCCTCGGGTCGCTCCCCGGAGCGCTCGCGTCGGCGATCCTGACGGGCGAGTCGCAGCAGGCGGTCTTTCTGGGGCCCGTGGTGGGCTACACGAGCCCGATCCCGAAGCAGCTCGAGGTGCTGCGCGATGCGACCTCGCGCATCCCGGGCACCTCGGTCGCATTGGATCGTGAGATCCTGCCCGCGATGCGCCAGGCCAAGGACGATCTTGAGATCGAGTTGACGCGACGCGCGATCGCCAATACCGCCGCGGGTCTGCGTGCGGGCATGAGTCAGGTCGAGCCTGGCATGACCGAGTTTCAGCTCCGGACGATCATCGAGACTGCCTTCCACGTCGAGGGGTCACGGCGCCTCGCCTTTGGCAGCATCGTCGGGTCCGGCCCGAACTCCTGTGTGCTGCATTACCGGGGCGAGCACGACCACAGGGTCATGGGTGCCGGAGAGCTCGTGCTGTGCGACGTTGGCGCCGAGGTCGAGAACTACGCCGCCGACATCACGCGTACCTTCCCTGTGTCGGGCACGTTCACCCCGCGTCAACGCGAGGTCTACGAGGTGGTGTTGCGCGCTGCGGACGAGGCGATCAATGCGGTCCGCCCTGGGATCACCTTTCGCGAGCTCAACGACATCGCGCGCGGTGTGATCGAGGCCGCGGGCTACACCGACGACATGAGGCACGGGCTGGGGCATTTCCTCGGGCTCTACGTCCACGACGCGGGCAACTACCACCTCCCGCTCACGCCCGGGACCATCATCACCATCGAGCCGGGGATCTACCTGCCCGACGAGGACATAGGCATCCGCATCGAAGACGACATCTTGGTCACCGAGACCGGCTTCGAGGTGCTCACGACGGGGATCCCCCGCACGCCCGACGAGATCGAGGCCTTCATGGGTGAAGGACGCTGACCGATGCGCAGCATACTGGGCATGAACGGAACGCTGGATCCTTGCTGACCCGTGAGGAAGGCGAGGTTCGGTCCTCTGTTGGGGAGCAAGACAGTTCGGGTCGGTCTCGCGGAATCCTTCAGTCTGCGAACGTCGGAAGGAAGCAGGACCGCCCGGTCCGAGCGTTGTAGTCCTGGTGGTAGTCTTCGGCCTCGTAGAACGTCGCGTAGTCGTTGATCTCGGTGACGATCGGGCGTCCCTTGAACTTCGGGTCGTCCGCGGCGTCCCGGATGAACTCCTCGGCAACCCGGCGTTGGTCGGGATCGGTCGCAAAGATCGCGCTGCGGTACTGGGTGCCGATGTCAGGCCCTTGGCGGTTGAGCTGTCGAGGGTCGTGCACGACGAAGAAGATCTCGAGCAGGTCACGGAACGAGATCCGCGCGGGGTCGTAGACGATCCGGACACTCTCCGTGTGCCCTGTTCGTCCGGTGCAGACCTGTTCGTACGTCGGGTTCTCGACGTGCCCGCCCTGATACCCGCTGACCACGTCGATCACGCCTGGCTGCTTCTGGAAGTAGTGCTCGACACCCCAGAAGCACCCACCCGCGAGGTACGCGGTCTCGGTCTGGATCGGTTGTGAACGCATGGGGATGTCAGATCCTTTCTCGAAGAAGTCTAGCGATGCCGAGTTGAGGCAGTACCTGCGTCCGGTGTCCGTCGGGCCGTCTCCGAAGACGTGCCCGAGGTGCCCCTCACAACGAGCGCACTCGATCTCTGTGCGAACCATCCAGAGTGAGCGGTCTTCCTTGTAGGTGACGTGCTCACGATCAATCGCGCGATCGAAGCTGGGCCAGCCCGTTCCAGAGTCGAACTTGCTGCCCGATTCGAAAAGGGGAAGCCCGCAGAGCTTGCAGGCATAGATGCCTTCGAGTTTGTTGTCCAGCAGCGTGCCGCAGAAGGCGGGCTCGGTCCCGTCGTTGAGCAGCACACGGCGTTCCTCGTCGGTGAGATCCTCTGCCAACTCAGCCTTGCGCTCTTCGGAGAGCGGCGTGATGTCGAACGAGCTCTTGGAGTACTCAGGCGTCTGGTCGTCTCCGCTGCCCTGGTTTGATGTGTATGCGATTCCGGGGACACGGGAGTGACCCTGGGCCGTGATGCTGAACGCGACTGAGGCCACCGCGACCAGGGTGACGATCAGGGCACCGGTAAGACCGGGAATTTTGGACGCCATGAGCGGTTGCTCCGTGTTCGCACCGTGTCCGTAGGAGAACGCTCGGTCTCCATGGTCTATTCGCGGTTGTTCGTAGTAGGAGCGGGAGCGGACGCAGCGCGTTCTCGGGCGGAGTGATGCCGCTCCCCGCGGCTCTCAGCCCAGGGCCTCGTCGGGTGAGGCCCGATCGGCGGGGAATTCACGGGCCAGGCTCTCGCCGGGCCCGTGAGGAGGGCTGGTCAGTCGCAGCCGGCGTTGAAGTTGACGATCCAGGCGTTGAAGTCTGCGGGGGTGCAGAACCCGTCGTTGTTCTGGTCACAGGCCGCGGACTGGTTGTTGAACGCGATGATCCATCCGTTGAAGTCGGCGGGCGAGAGGATCCCGTCGCCGTTGGTGTCAGCGAGGCATGTGTCGTCCGTACGGTCGAGCGGGAAGAGCCCGCCGGTTAGTGTGAAGACGCCCGCTTCGAGCCTTCCGCCGGCCTGTGGGTTGATGACGCCGCGGAGCGTGAAGGTACCCGCTGAGACCTCCCCGCCTCCGCCTGCAATGGTGGCCTGCTCCAGCTCGAAGGGCTGTGCACCGGCCGGCGCGGCAAGCACGCCCAGGGTCATCAGGAGTGTGAAACGGTGCATTAGCGTCCCTCCTCATTCGCGACGAGCTCGGTGCCCAGCTCGCGCTCGAGCCGGGTCATGCGTTCACGCATGTCGGCCAGCTCGCGGGCGATGCGATCGCGGTTGGCCTGCACGGACAGGGTGCGTTCGGCCATGACCTGCTCGGGCGTCAGCCCACCGGCCTGTGTCGGGAGGGCCTGGTCCGGCACGAACCCGCCGGGCCCCTGGCGTGAGCCGCTCACGCTGCCGTAGTTGGTCGGCACGAAGATCAGCGAGAGTGTCGGATCGAACGCGGAGACCGAATGACCGGTCGAGTTCTGGTCACCCACGAGGTAGAACGTCCGGCTCCCGGCGTTCACCGGGAAGACGCCGTGAACCGTGACCGGGCTGTCGTAGGAGCCGGTCGCGGCAGCATCGTCGATACGCATCTCGATGTCCTGCGAGCCCGAGTAGGTCTGAGAGACGTCCGAGACGCCGAAGTTGATCGCGGAGGTGATCCCGAACACATGGGACACGCTCGCTTCGAAGGTGCCGATCGCGAGCACGTACCCGTTGGTGGGGCAGTCGATGGTCGCGCTAGTGATGTCGTCGATCGTCGCGCCGATGGGCGTCAGCGTGACGCTGCCCGAGGCTGTGCTCGCGACGCCTGCCTCGTCCTTGGTCTCGCTCGCGTTGACCGCGTCAACGGGGAGCTGGACCTTGTTGTCGCCCGTCGCCTGGTCCATTGCGAGGGTGATGTTGCCCTCGCCGGGCTCTCCGTACATGATGAGACGGGATCGTTCGGAGCCGGCCCAGTTGCCTTCGAGCTGGATACCGAAGTTGGTGCCGCCGGTCGAGCCCGAACCGCCGCCGGTGTTCCTGTAGATGAAGGCGGTGCCGCCTCCCCAGCTGCTGGTGTCGGGCGCAATCTGCCAGATGGTGTCCCCCGTGGCGCCGTATCCCTGGATGTAGCCGCCCGGGTTGAAGCTGCCTGACTCGATGGTGCGCACGCCTGCGAAGTTGTTGATCTGGAGCCGCCCCTGCCTGGAGCCTGAGCCGCCCAGCTCGAGGCCCGCGAAGCTGCTGCCCGGGGTGGTGTCGGTGTTGACGATGCTGACGGGTCCGCTGTCGGCATCGATAACGCTTCCGTTCTCGTAGGCCTCGTTGAGTGTGGTCCCCGAGAACTGCGCGAAATCGGCGTTCTCTGCGTTGATGGCAAAGCTGGAGTAGGGCGTCGCGGTGACCTCGGTGCGGCCGAGCGTGGTGTAGGTGCCCGAGCCGGCCGGACGGACAGAGACCTGGAGCCAGCGTCGGTCGCCGTCGAACAGCAGGCCGATGCCGCCGAAGCCGACAGTGGTCTGAACGTAGCCATCATCGACCGGGGTGTTGCTGCGGGTGATGGTGTTCCCGATCTGGCTTCCGCCAGAAGCCTGGCCGAACAGGCGGAACTGGAAGTCGTAGCTGCCGTCGGCGGGGGCCCCGTTGTCGGTCAGCTCGCCCTGGTACAGGAACTGTTCGCTGAGGGGCTGGGCCGGCGCGAGGCCCGCTGCTGCTGCGGCGATCAGGGCAGGGATCAGGTGACGGGTCATGGCTTCGTTCTCCTTTGTCATTGCGTCGGCGGTCGGCCGGCGTTGTGATGTGTGTGCAGAGACGCGACGTCTGACGGGCCTTCCCGACACGCGATCAGAGAATCAAGCCAGAAAATCCGGTAGGCTTCTCTTCGGAGGGTGCGATGGGCGTGGGGACCGGCGAGCCTGATGTCACTGGTCTGCTCCAGCGGCTGGAGGGGGGCGATACCGGCGTCGAAGCCGAGTTGCTCCCGATCGTGTACGACGAGCTGCGTGCGATCGCGGCCCGTCACATGAGGCGCGAGCGGGCGGGGCACACCCTGGATTCGACGGCGCTCGTGAACGAGGCCTGGCTCCGGCTCGTCGACCAGACTCGCGTGCAGTGGGCGGGGCGGACGCACTTCTTCGCGGTCGCGGCGACTGCGATGCGTCGTGTCCTCGTTGACCACGCCCGCTCTCGGGCGCGGCTCAAGCGGGGGGGCGGCGAGGCCCGCCTACCGCTCGATGAGGCCCTCGATGGTGCCCGCGCTGATCAGCCCGACCTGCTGGCGCTCGACGATGCGCTCGTGCGGCTGGGTGAGGCCTACCCGCACCACGCCAGGCTGGTTGAATTCCGGTACTTCGCGGGCATGCCGATGCGCGATGCTGCCGAGTTGCTGGGAATCTCGGAGCGCACCGGCGAGCGGTGGTGGCGGTTCGCGAAGGCCTGGCTGTACACGAATCTGTCTGGCATGGAGCCGGAGGGATGAGCGTGACGCTGGATCAGCTTTTCGAGGGTGCTTCGGAGCTGCCCGAGTGGGAGCGTGAGTCCTGGCTGCGTGCGCGTTGCGGCGGGGACGAGCATCTGGTCTCGCGCGTGTTGACCTTGCTGCGTGCCGATTCGGACGCGGGCTCGGCGTCCTTTCTCGAGGCGCCGCCCGTCGATGCGATCGCGGACGCGGTTGGCAGTTTGTCCGACGCGATCGAGTCCGGGCGTCCCGAGGGGGTGGGGCCCTACGAGATCGAGCGTCTGCTGGGCAGCGGGGGAATGGGCGAAGTCTACCTCGCGCGCCGCGTGGGCGGTGACTTCGAGCAGCGGGTCGCGATCAAGCTGCTGCGTGGCCTGCCGACGCGAGAGCTGATCGAACGCTTTGGTCGCGAGCGTCGGGTCTTGGCATCGCTTGCGCACCCGAACATCGCGTCGCTCATCGACGGCGGGGAGACCGAGCAGGGGGCGCCCTATCTCGTGATGCCCTACGTCGAGGGGGAGCCGATCGACGCGCACTGCCGGTCGCGAGGGCTGGGCGTCCGTGAGGCGGTGGAGCTGCTGCTGCCCGTGCTCGATGCGGTGGGGCACGCGCACCGCAGGCTCGTGGTCCATCGTGATCTGAAGCCCGCGAATGTGCTGGTGGATGCCGAGGGGCGTCCGATGGTGCTCGACTTCGGCATCGCGAAGATCCTGGGCGATCCCGGCGCAGACGTGACGGGTACCGGGCGGCAGCTGCTGACGCCCATGTACGCCAGCCCGGAGCAGGTGCGCGACGAGCCGATCTCCACGGCGGCTGACGTCTTTAGTCTCGGGGTGATGCTGTACGAACTGCTGACGGGGGCGCACCCCTGGGGCTCGGACCGTCCCGGTCCGGTCGAGCTCGCCAGGCGGATCTGCGAGACCGATCCGCCGCCGCCGGGCGGTGCGAAGGCGTCGGGCACGACGGAGGCCCGCCAGTCGCAGCGCGCGTTGTGGGCGGATCTGGATGCGATCGTGATGACTGCGTTGCGCAAGGAGCCGGAACGCAGGTACCCCAGCGTGGACCGGTTCGCGGACGATCTGCGGCGCGCGCTCGACGGGCGTGCGGTGACGGCCCGTCCCGACACGATCTCGTACCGGGCAAGCCGGTTCGTCCGTCGGCACCGGGTGGCTGTGGGGGGTGTCGCGATCGCAGCGCTGGCGTTGCTTGGTGGGACGGTGGTGAGTCTCTGGCAAGCCGGGCGCGCCGATGCAGCGAGCGAACGGTATCTGGAGCAGCTGACGATGACCGAGACGCGGAACGCGCAGCTCCGCGATCTGACGACGACGCTGGTCTTTGATGTCTACGACAGCGTGTCACGCCTCGACGGCGCGAACCCGGCGCGGCTCACGCTGCTCGAGAGCGGTGTGACCTACCTCGATGAGCTCGCACAGCAGATCGGAGACGATCCGAAGCTCGCGATCGACCTCATCAGCGGTTACATCCGGCTGGCCGATGTGCAGGGGCTCCGCACAGTCGGGAGTGTGGGCGACACCGCCGGCGCGATGGAAAGCAGCGCAAAGGCGCTCGCGATCGCGCACCGGCTGCAGACGATGCCCGGGGCGCCGCGCGACGCGCCGGTGCTGCTGGCCATGGCGCAGCGGACGCAGGGCGATCTCCTCAAGGCAACCGGTCGGTTCGAGGATGCGCTGCGCGTGTACAGCGATGGGCTCGACGCAGTCGATCGCGCGATCGCCCGGTTCCCGGATAACGCGAGGGTCCATCGGTACGCGATCGGGCTCGGTCTGCAGAGGGGATCGCTCGAGCGTCGGATGGGCCGCCCCGGGGACGCGCTCGTTTCGTACGAGAGCGCCATGGAATCGATCCGCCGTGTGCTCGCGATCCGTCCCGATGATGTCGAGACGCGTCGGGATCTTGCAATCGCGCTGAGGCGGATGGGCGATCTGCTGCTCGCGGACGGTCGGGTGACCGAGGCCCAGCCCATGTTCTCCGAAGGGATGGAGATCTTTGCCGAGTTCCGAGACGCGGATCCGGGCAACCGCCAGCACGTGTCGAGCCTGGCGATTCAGTACGAGCGGCTCGGGGACTGCGCGCTCCGCCTCGGTGATCTCGGCGAGGCCCGCGATCGTTACGACTCGGCGTATCGGATCGTCGAGAAGGAATCCCAGCAGAATCCGGATGACATGCTCGCGCTCGAACGTCTCTCGATTGCAATGGAGAAGCTTGCCGACGTCAGCGAGGCGGCGGGAGAGCTGACGGCAGCCGCAGACTGGGCAGAGCGGTCCTCGAATCTCGCACGGAAGGTCTCGGGAAGCGACTCGGAGAACCGCGCGAGCTATCTTGACGCGTTGTACATCCGAGGCAAGGCGGCGCGCATGGCTGCGGCTGCCGGCCGTGATGCCGCAGACCATCTCGGAGCGGTCGCGGAGGAAGCGAGACTCGCGGCGGTCGATTCCGATGGTGACGCGTACCCCATCGAAATCGAGATCAACGCGAGGGTTGCACTTCTCGCGGTGGCCCCGGAGTCATCTGCTGAACTCAGGGCTGCGCTGGGCCGCTACGCGGGTGGGTTCGCGGGGTCTTCATGGTATCGCGATGCGGTTGAAGCGCTCGAAGAGCACCAAGCGGATTGAGTACACCATCTTGTGCTGCGAGTTGTGGATCGTGCTCGCAGACGTTGCTCTCGTATAGGCCCTGGCGGTCAGCCCCGGAGACGGCGGTATGGCCGACCAGCTCAATAAAGGCAACGCGCATCTGGGCAGCTATCGCGACCTGAAAACAGGCTACCTTTCCGCCCGAGCAACACCGCCGCCCTTTCTCGGGTCCGCGGCGCCGTCCAGGTTGCCGGTCGCCGGGTCCCGGAAGATCGCCTGGACCGCGCCGATGCGTTCGCGTGTGCCGGTGTCGTGCCCCCTTTCGCGCATGGCCTGTGCGAGTGGGTCGCTCTCGGGTGGCTCGAAGTCGAGCCGGTTCGGCAGCCACTGGTGATGGATGCGGGGGGCGCTGACGGCCTGGTGAGCGGTCGCGTTCCCCTGAAGGCCGCGCAGAAGCACCTGAGCGGTTGACGTGATGATGCGGGGCCCGCCCGAGGCACCGGCTGTCGCGATCACCTCGCCCTGTTCATCGAGTACGATGGTCGGCGACATGCTCGACAACGGGCGTTTGCCCGGCTCGGGCAGATTGGCGTCGGACTGAATGAGTCCGAAGGCATTAGCCTGCCCTGGGATGGTCGTAAAGTCGTCCATCTGGTTGTTCAGACAGAACCCGAAGCCCTCGACGGCGACAAGGGAGCCGAACGCGAGGTTGATGGTCTCGGTGCACGCGACGGCGTTGCCGTAACGGTCGATGACCGAGATGTGGCTCGTTCCCGCATCGGTCACGGGCGGGGCGGCAATGCCATAAGACTCTGGGGTGCCGGTCTGCCCCTGATCGAGAGATTCACCGATGGCACCGGCGGTGCGTGCGAGCGCCGGCTCGGCAAGCATGGTTTCGACCGGGACGTCATGGAAGGCCGGGTCCGCCATGTGCCGCGCGCGGTCGGCGAAGGCGTGCTTCATGGCCTCGGCGATTCCGTGAGCCGTGTCTGGGGCCGGCCAGCCGGTCGCGGGGATCGTCAGATCCAGACGATCGGCGAGGTCGAGGATCTGCGCGACCGCGACTCCGCCGCTCGAGGGCGGGGGCATGGCCAACAACCGGAACCTGCCCACCGCGTGTAGGACCGGCTCGGTCTCCTGGATCTCGTAGCTCGCGAGATCATCGTGTGTGAGCACGCCTCCATCGGCGCGGACGGAAGCCACGATCGCATCGGCGATGGGACCCCGGTAGAAGGCGTCTGCGCCGTGCTCCGCGATCAGTTGGAGCGCCCTTGCCTGCTCTGGCAGGTGCACGCGATCGCCGACTTCGATCTCGCCCCGGAGCATGAGTCTGTTCCAGACCACCGGGAATCGGTCTCGGCGGGTCGTGTCGTCGTCGAAGTACCCCATCAGTGAGTGTGCCGTACGGATGTGGTGCTCATCCGCCTCGAATCCACCTTCGGCGATGCGGATCGCGGGCGCGAACACCGTTTCACGGTCGAGCGTGCCGTAGCGTTCGAGGGCGTGCATCAGTCCTGCGATCGTGCCGGGCACTGCGACCGCCCGTGCACCCCGGCGCGACGCTTCTGGGTCGTTCCACTCCGCGTAGGTCTCCGGACCGATGCCAGCTGGGCAGGTCTCGCGGTAGTTGATGGCGATGGTGACATCGCCGTGCCGCGGATCATCGTTGAGCCGGATCAGCATGAAGCCGCCGCCCCCGATGCCACAGGCATCGGGGCGGACAACGGACAAGGCGAGGCTGGTTGCGACCGCGGCGTCTACGGCGTTGCCTCCGGCACTGAGCATCTCCGCCCCGGCTTCCGCGGCCAAGGGGTGGTCAGCTGCGACAAGCCCGCCCGCGATCGTACTTTCCGTTGCTCGGGGCCCGGGCGCGGCGCAGGCGCCGATCCATGCGAAGATCAGGATGAGCGCAAGAGCACGAGAGATTGCGGCGTTCATGGCTGCTCCATGGTGCGGGCCGGACGGGGTGGCTGAGTGTCGAGGCGGTGCCTCCGGGCGATCCAATCGGTCTCACGTTCCTCAGGCAGCGCGGACCGCTCACCTCCGGTTGCCGCCCTTCTCAGGATGCCCAGGCACGACCGGAGCAGTGCACCGATACCGCCCATGATCCGCTGACGGCGGGTGAGATACCGCGTGTGAGTCCAGCGGATGAGCCTGTAGCCGAGGAGGTGCAGGATCTCGCGACGGAGGATCGCCGCGTACTCGGGCGCAACGAGAATCGCGTGCGGATCCCCTGAGCGGCGTCGGACTCCCGGAAGAACTACGGGCAGTAGCCTGTGCAGTCTCTCCCTGCGGCGGAGCACCTCCGAGACTCCGAGCCAGAAGTTGCCCACACGCTGGATCACGAAGAAGCCATCCTCTCCGACACGTCGTTCATCTTGGCGGTTCGGCATGAACAGAAGGCCATCAGCCTCCGCGGTGATGGCCTTGGAACGTTCGGTGGCGAGCACGGTGCGTTTCGCCCTGACGCGGCTGAAGGCGACAGCGTCTGGGAGCATCGCGAACGATTCGTGCGCGATCCCGATGCGCTGACGGAGGTCGTAGTAGTGCCCGGCGCGTGGGCCCGCCGCCTCCTTCGCGACGCTCCGCGGGTCCTCGCCTGCCGAGGTGAGCGAGCCGGGCGTCACCATGCCGAGGTGCTCCATCGCGATCAGAATCAGCGCCTCGTGGACATCAGCAGAGCGAGGATCGTCGTGGCGGCCCGACTCGATGATGCAGGAGACGCAACCGAGACGTTGCGTGGCATCGTCGATCAGCAGCCCCGGGAGTTCCTCCTCGAGCCCCAGGATCTTCGCCAGCGGGAAGGCCCGAGCGAAGCGCCTCGCCGCGAGAGAGTCTTCGAGCACCATGAACGCTGGGCTGTCGCTCGAAACAGTGTGCAAATCGAGCAGGTACACAGCATGAGTCGCCTCCGAGACGATCTCTGCGAGTGCGGTCGCGAGCTCGGCCCGTTCGCGTTGCTCGACAGTGGCATCGTCTCCAAGACCGGTCTCGCCCGTGAACGCGCGGTTGAGATCCTCGTCGATGTACCGCCTGGGCATTGTTGTGTCGGTGGCCAGGGCGGTGAGATTGCCGCGCAGGGAGACGAGCCGCCCTGCATCGAGGCGCGGAGCCCCCTCGCCGACCGCATCGTGGACACGGCGTGCGGCTTCGATGCCCGCGGGCTCGTTGGCGTGCAGCCCGCCAATCACGACGAGCGTCGGGCCCTCGACCCGGGCCCGGTCGTCTCCGATGGTTCGTGCGAGTCCGGGCGCGTGGGGCTCGTGGGCCTGTGTTCGGGTCACTCACCGGCTCCGTCACGCAGCGCCTGCTCGAGCAGCGACCGAGCGATGCCTGTGTAGTCTCGGTCTGAGACGATGCCGACGAGCCGCCCGTCTTCGACGACGGGCAGGCACGCGACGCGGTGCTCGCACATCAGCCGGATGGCCTCGAGCGTGGGTGTGTCGGGAGTCACAGTGACGGGATCAGTGACCATCACCTCTCTGACGGGCATGGTCTTGGAATCTGTGCTCGTGTGCCCGCGGCTGAGCGCGCGAAGAAGTTTGCGGTACGACACCAGCCCAACCAGCCTGTGCGAGCTGTCCTCGACAGGGATGTGTCTCACCCGTTCCCAGTCCATGATCGAAGCGGCAAGGTCGATGCAGTCGTCCTCGGCGACAGTGTAGAGCTCTGTGGTCATGCACTGAGAAACCCGAGCGAACTGATGCGCGGGCGAGGCGGTCTCGTCGGGCATGGGGGCTTCGGGCCACTCGTGCACGGGCCGGTCCGAGTCTTGGTTGTCCAGCATGGCGCGGGTCAGCGCGGCGAGCCGGGCGCCCTGTGAGCCCACGCCCCGCATCTTGGCGACCGAACGCAGGATCCAGTTCGCGCCGGTCTTGCGGGTCGCGACCCGCTGCTCGATCGTGCCGAGCAGTCGATCGATATCGACAGCGTCGACGCCGGCGCCGGTAAGCCCGTCTCGTGCCGCTGGGAGGAATTCGCCGAGGATCAACTCGCCGATTGGATGGTCGTTTCCGTCGATCCAGGCCATGTGCGCGGTGAGCCCCTCGCGTGCGGCTCGGAGGAAGTTGCCTCGCGCGTCACGAAAGTCCATGCGCGTGGGCAGATCGGGCCATCGCTTTGGTGTTTCGAGCATGAGACCGATCCAGAACGCCGCGTTCGCGATCTCATCCAGGATCGTCGGCCCCGCGGGCAGCAGGCGGTTCTCAATGCGAAGATGCGGGCGACCCTCGGTCACGCCGTAGCACGGACGCATCCAGCGGTACACCGATGAGTTGAATGCCTGCCACGCGCGGAGCTTGGGCACGCGCCCCTCATCCAGTTCAGCGATTGGGTCGGCACCATCATCGATATCGGCATGCATGAGCTGGCGGAGGTGTGCGACGTCAGCTCGGAGGACTTCGAGAACGGATGACTTCATCCACTCCTCTCCGAAACGAACGCGCCCCAAGAACTCGCGCTGCCCTGCGCCTTCCGACCGGGTGTCGACGACCTGCTGGAAGATCGCGATGCGAGTTTCCCGCCAGAGTCGCTTGCCGAAGAGGATCGGCGAGTACACCGCAGCAGCGAGCACTGGCGCCGACACCGCGAGCGCCGAGTTGTAGGCCGACGGGTACTCGTCTGGGGCCACCTGGAGGTGCACCTGGAAGCTGGCGTTTACCGCCTCGAGCATCACACTCGGATGGCGCACAATGAGTTCATCCGCGCCGTCGACGCGAAGCTCGAAATGGTCACCACGGAGCTTCCGGAGAGCCTCGTCGAGCGCGAAGTAGCGGGGGCGCGGCATGATGTTCGACACCGCCAGATGGGTCAGATCGACCGTCGGGCAGATGCCAGCGAGCAACGCGCGGACACCGACCTCACGACCGGCGTTATCAACAAGGTGGTAGAGCTTGCGGAGCTGCGTCTCGAGTGCCGAGAAGCAGTTCCCGCCCAGCTCGACCGGGTCGCCGTTGAACTCGAGGTTGAATCTGGCGATCTCGGGAACGACTCTCGGGTCGTCGACGCGATCGAGCACGTCAGGAGCGGCGGGGGCGGGCTGCATGGTCTTGTCGACGAGCACCATCTCCTGTTCCATGCCGATCCGCTGGCGATCCGTCTCGAACAGCCCGGTCTCGATCATGCGCTCCATCGCCTCGAGGTCGCGCAGGACGCGGCTCATGGAGCGCCGTGCGGCGTCGCCGCTGTCGTTCGTGCTGACGGATTGGATGCCCATGCCGGCTACCAGCGTACCACGCCCGGATTGTCGAGTACCACCGTATGAAACGCAAGAGTACTAGTTCTGTTTGCTCTTCGGCTGGAGCGAGCCTGGCGCGGCCCGCTCCAGGGGAGGAGGCGTCGGCGGAGGACCGATAGCTCGGTACGCAGACACGGACCTGCGTCATGAGGAACAGTCCCGCTTCGGGCAGAGCCGGGCATTGCGCTGGTGCATCGCCTGGGCCCAGGCGATGCGCCACGAGCGTGTGTACGACGAACTGCGCGAACCTCGCGCCCCAGGCGCGGCGTGGGCCTGATCATGAACGCCCGAACCGCGACGTGCTCCGCAGAGTCAACCGCCGGCTCTGCGAGCACGACGCGCTGGACGGTCGCCTACTTCATCTCCCAGTGCTCCGGGGAGCGCCACAGACCGCTGACCAGCAACTCGCGGATGAAGGTGAGCTCCTTGGGCAAGCGGTCGTAGAGCTGGAAGAACAGGTCGTCGTGAGAGGCGATCTCTTGGAGCCACTGCTCTCGATCGGTGCTCATGAGGGTATCGAACTGCTCGCGGGAGAAGTCGAGGCCTCGCCAGTCGATGTCCTCATAGCGGGGCATCCAGCCGAGTGGGCTCTCGGTGGACGATGTCCGCCCGTGGGCGCGGTCGACGATCCATTTGAGGATGCGCATGTTGTCGCCGAAGCCGGGCCAGATGAAGTTGCCATCCTCGTCCTTGCGGAACCAGTTGACGTTGAAGATGCGGGGCGGGTTGGGGATGTGGCGCCCGAAGTCGAGCCAGTGGCCCAGGTAGTCGCCCATGTGGTAGCCGATGAAGGGCAGCATCGCGAGCGGGTCGCGCCGGACCTTGCCGATGTTGCCGAACGCGGCGGCGGTCATCTCCGAGCCCATGGTCGCGGCGCTGTAGACGCCGAACGCCCAGTTGAACGACTGGTGCACGAGCGGCACGGTCGTGCTGCGACGCCCGCCGAAGATGAAGGCCGAGATCGGCACACCGTTGGGATCGTCGTAGCGTTCGTCGACGGTCGGGCACTGGTCCAGCGGTGCCGTGAATCGTGAGTTCGGGTGGGCGGCCTTCTTGTCGCTGTCGGGCGTCCAGTCGTTGCCCTGCCAGTCGATGGCGTGCGCGGGTGGCTCGCCGTCCATGCCTTCCCACCAGACATCGCCGTCATCGGTGAGGGCGACGTTGGTGTAGATGGTGTTGGTCTCGATCGCCTTCATGGCGTTGGGGTTGGTCTTCATGTTGGTGCCCGGGGCAACACCGAAGAAGCCGGCCTCGGGGTTGATGGCGTAGATCTGCCCGTCGTCGTTGGGCTTGATCCACGCGATGTCGTCGCCGACGCAGGTGACGTCCCAGCCCTCGTCGAGGAACTCCTTGGGTGGAACGAGCATCGCGAAGTTGGTCTTGCCGCACTGGCTGGGGAACGCGGCGGCGACGTAGGTCGTCTTGCCCGTGGGGTCCTTGACGCCCGAGATGAGCATGTGCTCTGCGAGCCAGCCCTCCTCACGGGCCATCACGGAGGCGATGCGGAGTGCGAGGCACTTCTTGCCGAGCAGCGCGTTGCCGCCGTAGCCCGAGCCGTAGCTCATGATGGAGCGTTCCTCGGGGAAGTGGACGATGTACTTGTCCTTGGGGTCGGGGCTGCAGGGCCAGGCGACGTCCTCGACGCCCGCGTGCAGCGGCATGCCGACCGAGTGCAGGCACTTGATGAACTCGCCGGTCTCGCCGAGCGCTTCGAGCACGGGCGTGCCCATGCGGGTCATGATCTTCATGTTGACCACGACGTAGGGCGAGTCGGTGATCTGGATGCCGATCTTGGCGATGTCGGAGCCGATGGGTCCCATGCTGAAGGGGATGACGTACATGGTCCGCCCGGCCATGGCGCCGTCGAACTTCTCGTTCAGGATGCCCTTCATCTCCTTGGGGGCCATCCAGTTGTTGGTCGGGCCCGCGTCGCCCTTTGCGATGGAGCAGATGTAGGTGCGGTCCTCGACGCGTGCGACGTCGCTCGGGTGGCTTCGCGCGAGGAAGCAGCCTGGACGCTTGTCCTGGTTGAGCTTGATGAAGGTGCCCGAGTCGACCATCTGCTGGCAGAGCTCGTCGTACTCGGCCTGGGAGCCATCGCACCAGCGGACCGCGCTCGGCTTGAGCAACTCCACCAGCTCGTTGAACCAGGCGATCGCCTCGGTGTTGGACAGGGCCTCCGGGGTGGTCGGACGCGTCTCGGTTGCGCTCATGGTGGCTCCTTTCGTCGGGTTTGAAACCTGGAAATCATAGCGTTGCTCGCGCATGTGTTCGGTCTGCACGGGTCCGAAACCGAGCAAGATTCCGCGCGATTGGACGGCGGAATCGAGGGACCGAATCCCGGTGTGTTTTGTGTTGCTTCGGCGAGCAACTCGCGCCTTGCGGTCGCGATCGGACTATCATCTATGCTTCGCAGGACGCGGCGAATCGGCGTGCCGCCCACCATGACCCGAAGCCGTTTCGTCGCGTGCCCCGCTCACGCTTCGTCTAGACAATGAAGCTCTACCGAGCGTGGTCGAGTTCAGATTCCAAGTCGTGCGAGAGCCGACTCGATGCTATCGCGGGGCTTGATTCAACCCTCTCGTGGCGTGTGGTTGCGTGCGCTGCCCAGAACCACCGAAGTTCCTTATCCTAGTGGTATGACAGATTCGGATCAGCTTGGGACGCTCCGGCTGGTGAGCGGTGCCGGTGGGGCCGCGGTTGGGCCGCTGGTGGTTCGTGCGGATACCGATCGTGTGCTGATCGGGCGTTCGCACGAGGCAGGCTGGCAGCTGCCCGACCCGCAGGTCTCGCGCCGTCACGCCGTGCTCTACGTCGTCGGGCGGGCGATGATGCTGCGCGATCTGAACAGCAGGCACGGCACGGTGGTGAATGGGAGCCCGCTCGCCGCGGGGGGCGAGACCCCGCTGAAGCCTGGCGATACGGTGCAGCTGGGCAACTGCCGGTGCACTATGGAGCGGCGCGCTGGCGTGTCGCCGGCACAGACGATCGCGGATGACCCGTCGTCGGTGACGGTGGTCTCGAGGGCCTCGGTGGGCGGGCTGGCCCGTGTGAGGCTCGACGCCCTGATCGGATGCGCGACGCGTCTGGCCCGTGCAGGGACCCGGGAGGAGGCGGCCTCACTCCTGTTGGCATCGCTCGCGACGCTGCCAGAGTGCGCACGCGCGAGCGTGTACCGCCCGCTCGGCGCCGATGAGTACGAACTGGTCGCCGCGGCCGACGGGCTCGGGACGCCGACGCCGAGCCGCTCTCTGCTGCACGAGGCCTCGGCTGGGAAGCTGGTTCAGCTCGTGGTCGACGGCACCCTTGACGACCGCTCGCACTCGCTGATCCAGATGCGTGTGCAGTCGGCCGTCTGTGTGCCGATCCGGGTGGCGGGCCAGACCGACTGCCTGCTCTACGTCGACACCCGCGACGGGGAGCGTCCGATCGATGCCGACGCGATCGGTTTCTGTGATGCGGTTGCCGCGATCGCCGGCCTCGCGATCGAGCGCATCCTCTCCGAGGAGATGGCCGATCGGCGCCGCCAGATCGAGCTCGATCTGCGGAGCGCTCGCGACGCGCAGCGGATGCTCTTCCCAGCACCGCAAGGACGGTCGGGCGACCTCGGGTACGTCTTCGAATCCATCCCGGGCCGCTACGTGGGGGGTGACCTGTTCGACTTGTTCCCGCTCGATCACGGTTGCACAGGGTTCTTCCTGGGCGATGCGGTCGGCAAGGGCGCGGGCGCTGGTGTGCTGATGGTCGCGACCCAGACGCTGCTGCGGAATCACCTCGAGTCCGGTCGCAGCCTGGGGCAGGCCTTGACGCTGACTAATCGGGGTCTCGCGGTTCGGAGCCAGGCCGGCAAGTTCGTGACGCTCATCGCGGGCATCTGGAATCCCGCGGACCGAGCCCTGGAACTCGTCGACGCGGGGCATGGCATGGCGCTGTTCAACCGCGGGAGCGGGTTCGAACGCATCGTGGTCTCGGGTGACATCCCGCTTGGCATTAGCGACGCGACCGAGTACACCGCGGAATCGCTGCGGGTCGAATCGTCCTGCCGCCTCGTGCTCTGCAGCGACGGAGTTGGGGAGCAACCCGATCTCGGCGGCGAGCAGTTCGGTCCAGAAGGCACCGAGGGAGCCCTGAGGGGCAGTGATTCCCCGGAGTCCGATGTCCGCCGCATCGTTCAGGCCGTCCGCGATCATGCCGGGACGGACTTCTCAGATGATCTGACGGTGGCGTCGATCTCGATGGGCTGAGGGGCGTCGGACCGCCGAACTTCTTGGAGCCAGACCGCTTGCACCCCCCGAATCTTGTGGCACCTTCCAGCAAGAAGAGATGCCGCACATCCGGAGGTCTGTATGCGTATTCTCACCGCAGCCATCTTTCTGGCGGGGATCTCCGGCGCTTCGCACGCGCAGCTCGTCGATTTCGAAGCCACCTTCATGGGGCAGGTCAACGGCGACGAGGTCAACGGCAGCGGGGGCGGTCAGATCGACATCGGTCAGGACGGGATGAGCAACGCGAGCATCCTCTTCAACGATCTCCCCGCGGGCTTCAACCCCATCTCGGCTTCGCTCATCTCGAACCTCTGCGCGAATGCCTTCCGGGCCGATGGCGGCTCAGAGAACCTCTGGGACCTCGGCACCGGCAACTACGCGGTCGATCGCACCTTTCAGTGGATCGGGCTCTCGGACAGCGTCGTGACGGTCAACTCGATCGTGACCAACGATGAGGCGGTGGTGATGTCCGAGAGCATCATCTCAGGCACGTACAACGGGCCGACCGACATCATCGGGATCCAGGACTACTCGGTCACCTGGCTGCCAAGCTCGACGCCCGGCGAATTCTTCGAGGCGGGCACCGCGGTGCTCGAACGGTCCAACGGCGACACGCTGATCATGCAGTTCGCCTCGATCTTCTCCGGGCTCGACGCCGGGCTGAGCCAGCCGCAGATCGGGGTCGGGATCTTCGACACAGCCTTCGACGGGTCGACGCTCACGCTCGACTGGGATGGCGAGTTCGAGATCGTGCCCACGCCAGGCACCGCGGCGATCATGTCCCTCGGGTGTCTGGGGCTGGCTGGGCGTCGTCGGAGGTGCTGACGAGCCAGGTCCGGATCTCCGCCGGGAGTGGGTGATCGGGGCCGAACACTGTGATCGCTAGTTCGAGCGCTGCCTGAGCCAATTCGCCGGCTTCTGATACGTCGTTCTGTGCCCATGCCAGCTTGGCTTGTGCGAATCTCAGCTCGGGGACGTGCAGGCGGTACTCAGGAAAGCGGAGGATGAGTTCGTCGGCTTCCCCTAACGCGCCCGAAGCCCGTTCCAGGTCGCCGATCTCGATCCAGGCTCGTGCAGAGATGAGGCGTCCCCAGAGACGGTCGGGGTCGTTGGGGAACCCGTTGGCGTCGTACGCCTCGATCGCGGCGTCCGCCTGACTGGCCGCAGCGGCGTAGTCACCCCGGCGCAGCAGCACGTCGGCCTTGTAGAGCCTGAGGAAGATCAGCCGGAAGGCCGGGCCCGGGCGGTCGTGTTCCAGGCGGAGCAACTCACCGAAGAGCTGCTCGGATTCATCGGTGCGTCCTGCGTGCCCGAGACTCCAGGCCAGAAGCCGCAACCTCACCCTGTCCTGCAAGTCGTCGTCGACATCCCGCTCGAACTCCAGCAGTTCGACCGCTTCATCGGGCTTGCCTCGGAGCGTCAGCACATGCCCGAAGTGACGCATGAAGAGCTTCCGGATCTTGTCGGAGCCGACATCGAGCCGGTCGATCTGCGGCTTCGCGACTCTGAGCCCGGCCTCGGCGCGGGCGAGTTCGCCCTCACCCACGAGCGTCGAGGTGCGCTCGACAACCGCCGCGAGCGTGATCGGGTCGGAGAGATCCGAGGTCCCCGCGACATCGAGCTCGGCGAGGTCGAAGTAGCGTTCCGCTTCGGCGAAGCGGTAGCCCGATGCGAACCACCTCGCGTTCCACAGCGCGACGGCTCGGGTTTGTTCCGAGGCTTCGCCGAACGCATCCGCGTAACGCCGGTAGGCATCCCCTGCGAGCGCGATCGCGCCCTGGATATCGCCCGACTTGCTGCGCGCCTCGGCCATAGGCAGCAGCAGCTCGAGCGTGCGCTGATGATCGGCACCCATCTCGCTCTCTCGAAGCTCGTAGGCTCTCGCCAGCTGCAGCGTCGCGTCTGCGAATTCACCCCCGCGGAGCTGCGCGAGTCCGACGAGCTGTCTGATCGTGGCCTCCAGACCTGGCTCGTGCTCGAACGTGTCCCCGATCAGATCTTCGGACTGGGCCAAAGCAGCACCGAGCGTCAGCGAAGGATTCTCGCTCCAGATCGGCACGACGGACGATTCGCGAGTGACGCCCGTGAGCGCATCGCTGAAGAAACTGAGTGTGAACCGCAGGCGGCTGGATTCCTCCTCCGCACGCGCCCACGCGACTGCGGTTCCGGCGAATCCGAGCACGAGCGCACAGGCCAGTGCGCCCACGGCGGCGACCTCGAACCGCCGGCGTTGGACGAACTTCTTGAGCCGGTACACCCGCGAAGGCGGGCCAGCGAGCACCGCCTGGTGGTTGAGGTACCGCTGCAGGTCCGCGGCCAGTGCGGCGACTGTCTCATAGCGCCGTCCCGGGTCCTTTTCCAGACACTTGAGGACGATCCAGTTCAGGTCGCCGCGGAGCTGCTGGCGGAGATGATCGAGGCCTGACGCGCGCTGCTGGGCGATCCGGTTCGCCTCGGCAGCGATTTCACCGATGCGGGCCGCCATCGCGGTCACCGCTTCTGTCGCGATCCGGCTGTGCATCTCCTGGATGCCCAGCCCCTTGAAGTCATCGGCTCGGATCGGCGTGGAGCCCGCGAACAGTTCGTACATCATCGCGCCGAGCGAGTAGACATCCGATCGTGTGTCGACCTCGTGCGATGCGCCGCCGGCCTGCTCGGGGCTCATGTACGCGGGTGTGCCGAGCATCTGGTGCATGCCCGTGTACGCCTCGGAGTCCGTGCTGCTGCTTGCGACCGCCTTGGAGATGCCGAAATCGATGACCTTCGGGGAGGCCTCGCCGTCCGACGTCGCAACGAGCACGTTGCTGGGCTTCAGATCTCGGTGGATGATGCCTTTCTGATGCGCGTGCTGCACGGCGTGGCAGACGCGTCTCATCAGCTCCACACGCTGGCGGATATCGAGCGAGGCCGCGTCGCAGTACTCGGTGATCGGGCGCCCGCGGACGTACTCCATCACGAAGTAGGGACGCCCCTGGGGCGTCTGCCCCGCGTCGAGCACAGTGGCGATGCCCGGGTGGTCCATCAGTGCAAGCACCTGGCGTTCGGTCTCGAACCGCGCGATCACACCCCGCGAGTCCATGCCAGGCTTGATCAGCTTCACCGCGACGCGCCGCTTGACCGGCTCGGTCTGTTCGGCGAGATAGACACTGCCGAACCCGCCCTCGCCGACTACCTCGAGCAGCTTGTACGGCCCGATGCGTGCACCGGGAGCGTCGCTGGCGTTGCCCGGTGGGCGTCGCACACCGCTCTCGGGCTGCGGCTCGGCGCCGAAGCTGGCTGTGAGATCCTCCGCCATCGGGGAACCATAGGGATGGACCGCGTGGGCGTTGCCCTCGCACGCGCGAGCTAGCGTGGTGGCCGGCACGGTTCATCGCCACCAAGCTGTGAATCGGTCTCACCCGAAGGTTCGAAGCAACCGTGCGTCCCCGAAGATCTTGCGGAGTTTCCCGCCGTGCGAGCAAGGCACCCCCGTCCCGATCCTGTTGCCCCGGGCCAGCGCAGTGTGTGGTCGTTCCCAAGACCGCCTGCGATCGAGCCCGAGCCGCGCCCGTTGAGGATCGAGTTTGGTGGCGAGCAGATCGCGATGACAACGCGTGGCGTCCGCGTGCTCGAGACGAGCCACCCGCCGGTGTACTTCTTCCCTGTTGGGGACGTGCGGATGGATCTGCTGGCCGAGCAGGATCGCGGCTCGTTCTGCGAATGGAAGGGGCGTGCGGTGTACTACGACATCACGCTCGGCGACCGCTCCGCGCTCGGCGCGGCTTTCGCGTATCCCGAACCCACACCCAGGTTCAGACCGCATGCGGGCTGGGTCTCTTTCTACGCCGGGCCGATGGACGCCTGCTGGGTCGGTGACGAGCGAGCGGCCCCTCAGCCAGGCGGGTTCTACAGCGGCTGGATCACGAGCGATCTCGCGGGCCCGTTCAAGGGCGTGCCTGGCAGCGCGGGCTGGTAACCCTCAGCTGGTCAGCCGCCAAAGGCCCCGCGGAGGTACTCGGCCGCGTCGTTGCTGTCGAGCTGCCCGATCGGGAGCGCGAGATCGAGTGAGGTATCGTCGGCGTCGATCCGCCGCAGCGCCTCGATCACGTCGCGGAAATCGACCTCTCCATCGCCCGTCAGGTCCGGGTCGAGCAGCACACTGGCGTACTGCTGTCCGATGATCGAGCCAAAGTTTGGCGCGTTTCCGGGCCAGACGTTCGTGCCCTCGGGCAGCGTCTGGTTGGTGATCTGCCCGCTTCCCTTGACGATCGCGGCGAAGATCTTGACCTGCCCGAGCGCGCCGTTGCCCGAGCCGATTTCGCTGGCTGGGATGAAGATCTCGAAGCCGGACCGCGCGGCGTGCCCGGCCGAGCCGAGGGCGACCTCGATGCCGAGGTTGTTGCCACCGGAGAGCGCCGAACCGCCGGAGCCGATGAACTGGCGCCCGAGGTAGGTCTTGCTGCCGTTGCCGCTGAGCGTGACCCAGTCGCAGAAGACCGAGCCATCGAATCCGTTTGCGAAGAGCAGGCGTTCGGGCGTAAAGCCAGGTTCCATGACGGTGCCGGTGAGCGCATCGAGCCCGGCGGGGGGCGGGCTGAGGCTGCTGGTGTTGATGAAGTTCTGCCCGCCGGCATCGCTGTCGATGAAGAGGGCGATGGCCGTGCCGTCGATCGCGAGCTCGCCCTCGATGCCAATCTCGAGCCCGCCTGGCACCGGCCTCGCATACAGCGCCCGCAACTGAGAGATCTCGGAGTAGCGGTCGCGCCCGTTCGTCGCGAGCGGGCCGGTGGGGTAGTTGTCGCGCACGAGCCGCCCGTCGCGGAGGGTCGGATCGGGCTGGGTATCGGGCGTGGGCGTCGATGCCGCGAACGTCACGGGCAACTGCCCGGTGGTCGTAGTAAAGGTTGTCTCGGCGCCCGCACCCTGGAGCAGGCGGATCGTCAGCGGGCGGTCGAGCAGCACGAGGTTGCCCTGGGTGCTGTTCACGCCCACCGTGAGTTGGCCGTTGTCGAACTGGGCACCAAACTCAACGAGTGAGAAACCACCGGTCTGGAAGTCCCATCCGTCGCCGGCGTCCTCGTAGAACGTGCCCGAGGCGGCGCCGCTCTCGTCGAGCCCGATGATCAGTTCGATCGCTTCATCCCTCTGCGGCGTGAGCTCGCGCGAGTGCTGCACGAGCCCGTTCGCCGTCACGATGTGACCGCCGAGCACGTAGAGATCCGGCAGGTCGCCGTCGCTCAGGTCGCTCTGCGCGCCGGGGGCGTCTGACTGCGGGAAGCCGAAGCGGTAGATCGGCGTCTGCATGGGCGGCGCCTGCGGCACCGCGCCCGGCTTGGTAGCGCCGACGACCAGCAGGCCCGGGCCCACAAGGAACCCGTCGTCGTACTCGCGAAGATCAGGGTTCGCGGGCTCGGCGAAGAACAGCGGGCGCGTGACAGGAAGCCCGGTCGTGTGAGCCTCGTAGAACTGCGTGTAGAAGTAGTTCAGCAGGCGGTAGCGACGATTGAGCGCGAGCCGGCAGGTGTTCTCGACAGCTGGGCCGTACGACCAAGGCTCACGATTGATGGCGCTGAAGCCGTAGTGTCCACGGGCGAAGGGCATCATGGCGCCCATGCCCATCCACCGGGCGTACATGGGTCCGCCCGAGTCGCCGTTGAAACCGCCGATGTCGGGCCCGCTGTTGGGCTGCCCGCTGAGGCCGATGTTGAGGATGTTCTGGATCGAGACGTCGACGTGGTACCAGTTGGCGTTGTTGTCGCCCGTCCACATCGCGGCGTAGCGGTGCCCGCCGATGTACCCCGCACGGGTAAGCACGAACGGACGCTTGTCGGGGAAGGCCTGGAGCATGCCCTCGCGGGTGGCTCGCGACATCTGCATGCCGTAGATGTTGTGGTACTTGCGGTGCGTGCCGGGCCCGCCCAGGTCGACATCGGCGCGGTGCCAGTTATCGTCGGGCATTGTCTTGCTCTGGACGTTGAACACCGCCGGCTCGTTCATGTCGTTCCAGATGCCATCGATGCCGATCGAGGCAAAGCCCGCGATCCGCCCGGCCCACCAGTCGCGCGTCGCCTGCATCGTGAAGTCGGGCCAGACCGAGAGCCCGGGCCAGACCTCGGCGCGGTACTGCGCGCCGTTCGACCGCTGGACCGCGAGTCCCTGCGCGTCGATCTGCTGGAAGGCGTCGTAGCCGCTGTCGACCTTGATGCCGCAGTTGGCCATCCAGACGGCCTGGAAGCCGATCGCGTCGAGATCGCTGTTGAGCTGCGCCGGGTTCGGGAAGGCACCCGGGTTGAAGGTGAAGTTCCGGAAACCGTCCATGTAGTCGATGTCCATCCAGATCACCTCGGCAGGGATCTGCCGGCTGCGGAACTCGTTGGCGACGTCGAGCACGTTCTGCTGCGGGAAGTACGAGTACTTGCTCTGGTGGTAGCCGACGGACCACATCGGGGGCATGAACGGGTAGCCCGTCAATTGGGCGAGCTTCTCGACCACCGCCTGAGGCGAGTCGGCATCGATCGTGATCACACGCGGCGACGGGCCCTCGGTCTGGAAGATGATGCCGAGCGCCTGAGGCTGCTCGAGATCGAGCGAGCTTGCCCAGGTGGAATCGAACAGCACGCCGAACGCCGTGCCGTCGTCGCGCACGCCCAGCACCCAAGGGTGGGTCTGGTAGTTGCGGTTGGAGAAGTCACCCCAGCCGAAGTTGTCGAGGTTGTAGTACTCGACACGCCGCCCCGTGCGCTCGAGCGGGCCCGACTGCGAGCCGGTGGCGTACAGGTTCGTGCCCGCATCGACGGGAACGGTGACGGTCGCCTGGCCGCCCTGTGTGCCGAACACGGGCAGCGGCCCGAAGCCCCCAGGCACCGGGCCGATAGCCGCGGGGTCGGCGATCAGCGCGACCGAGGCCTCTGCGTTCGCCTGGGCCGAGGGCGAGGCGAACGAGCGGACGACGCCGTCGCCCAGGAACTCGTGCACGGGCTGAGCCGCCACCGGGGCGACGCAGACGATCGAGACAAACGCAAGCCGGACAACCCGATCGAACATGCAACCCTCCATGCTGTGCAGAAGACCTCGCCTCCCGAGATCGAAGTGTATCAGCAGCAGATCCACAGTTTCCGAAAAACAGCCGTACGCTCAAGGAGATGATCCGTGTTTCGGCCTCGATATCCAGGTCCGATCACCGCGCTTTGGCGGATGCCGACATCTGCTGTTACATGCCCATGTAACGCTTGCATGCGACAGTCGACAAGTGGATATTTGTCTTGGGGCGTTCGCAGCGCCCGGAGAGACAGGACACGCCCTGCTGGGGCAGAAAGAGAGACAGACATGAAGCTTTCCGCAATTGCTATCCTTACGATTGCTGGTACGGCTGGTGCCCAGAACCTCCTCGTCAACGGCGGGTTCGAGGCTGGTACCGGTAGCGATATCGACAACTGGGAGCAGCTTGCCGGGCCGTCGGGCGCCACCATCCGGAACAACGATGCGTTCGCCGGCAACTGGGCCGCGTCCATGTCGTACGACCACGTCGCCAACGCCCCGTCGGCGGCTCCGTTCTTCATCCAGCAGGTCTCGGTTGCCAACACCCTCGACAACTCGGTCAACTACGATTTCTCGTTCTACGCCAAGCTCGACACCAACGACCTCGTCGGTCTGAACGTCTTCGCTCAGGTTCAGTGGCTCGACCAGGACGCCAGCGATGGCGGCGGTGTGCAGGGAGAGTCGTTCTTCGGCCTCATCGGCGAGGGCATCAACACCGACTGGCAGCTCTTCACCTTCAACGATCTAGACGCCCCCGCCAGCGCCGACTCGTTCCTCGTCCGCTTCCAGGCTTCGCAGGGGCCGATCCAGGGCATCGTCAACGGTCTGAGCGTCGACAACGCCTCGCTGACCGTCGTTCCGGCTCCGGCCTCAGCCGCGCTGCTCGGCCTCGGCGGTCTCGCCGCGGCCCGTCGTCGCCGCTAATCCCTGTCGGAGCAGCTTGATCCAACCCTCGCACGCCGCGGCTGATCCGCGGCGTGCTTTCTTTTTGCTCTGTCGCGGCAGCGATGGGCTGCGGCTCTCCTGGATCGGGTTTGGGCTATGCTCGCGGTGAACTGGAGGTCGGACCATGCACGTGCCCCGTCGAGAAGGATGGACTGCTGCGGTTGCGATCGCGACGCTCGCCTGCACCGTTGTTGGGTGCCGCGAGCAGCCGGCGTTCGAGCCCCCGCCCCCGCCCGTGGTTACGGTCGCGCCGCCCATCATGGAGCAAGTCACGACCTACGAGGAGTTCACGGGTCGGCTCGATGCCGAGAGCACGGTCGACGTGCGGGCGCGTGTGCAGGGCTTCCTGCGGACGGTCGAGTTCGTTGATGGAGACCTTGTCAAGGGGCCCGCTGGGGACGAGCCCGGGCAGGTGCTCTTCACCATCGAGCCAGAGCCCTTCGAGGCGAAGCTGAACGCGGCCGACGCGTCGCTCGCGCAGGCGGAGGCCTCGCGTGACCTGGCAGCGGCGGTCCGGGATCGCACCCAGGCGGCGTTCGATCAGCAGGCGGTGAACTCGCTCGAGCTGATCGAGCGTGAGGCAGAACTCGCGGTCGCCGAGGCCGCGGTTCTCGCAGCCCAGGCGGACGTCGAGGCGGCGCAGATCGATCTGGGCTACACCGTGATCCGAGCCCCGCTGACCGGACGAGCCTCTCGCTCTCTGATCTCGGAGGGCAACCTGGTGGGGGGCGTCCAGCCGACGCTGCTGACCACGATCGTTCGCGACGATCCGATGTACGCCTACGTTGATTTCTCGGAGCGTGAGCTGCTCGAGTTCGTCGAGGAGATGGGCCGGAGGCCCGAACGCCAAGTCGATCACCCCTCGCCGGACGTGATCCTTGAGACCGCCGACGGAGTGCAGTACCCGCTGACGGGGCGATTCAACTTCGCTGAGACCGAACTCGATCCGACGACGGGCACCATCCAGGGGCGTGCCGAATTCCCGAACCCCGACGGCGCGCTCTATCCGGGCATGTTTGTCAGGCTGCTCGTGCCCGACATCACCGGAGAGCAGCTGCTGGTGCCCGACACGGTGGTGCAGCGCGACCTCGCGGGCATCTTCGTGCTCGTGGTCGGGGAGGGCAACACGGTGGAGCGCCGTGCCGTCGAGATCGCGCAGACAGTCGGCGCGAACCGGATCGTGACATCGGGTCTGAACGCGGAAGACCGAGTGATCGTCAACGGGCTGCAACGGGCCTTCCCCGGTGCCGTCGTGAACCCACAGCCAGCCGGGGCGTCTCAGGCGACCCCGCAGGCTGCCCCCGAATCGCAGCCCGCAGCCGATGAGGACGGCGCGTCATGATCAGCCGGTTCTTCATCTACCGGCCGGTCTTCGCGGCTGTGGTATCGATCGTGATCGTGCTGCTCGGAGCGGTAGCACTGGTGACGCTGCCCATCAGCCGATACCCCCAGATCTCGCCGCCCACGATCCAGGTCAGCGCGGTCTATCCCGGTGCGAACGCGGTTACGGTCGCAGAGACCGTCGCGACGCCCATCGAGCAGGAGGTGAACGGCGTCGAGGGCATGGCGTACATGTCGAGCGTCAGCTCGTCCGACGGCTCGATGAGTCTGACGATCGTTTTCGAGGTCGGGACGGACCTCGACACCGCCAACGTGCTCGTCCAGAACCGAGTCAGCACGGCCGAGACGAGCCTGCCCGAGGAGGTCCGCCGCCAGGGCGTGACCGTCAAGAAGCAGTCGCCCGAGATCACGCTGTTCATCGCGTTCTACAGCCCCGACGATTCGCTCGACTCCAGCTTCCTGCACAACTTCGTGAAGCTGAACATCGAGGACGAGATCAAACGCGTCCCGGGTGTGGGCGACGTGCGCACGTTCGGGACGGGTGAGTTCGGCATGCGGATCTGGCTCGACCCGAACCTGCTCAAGAGCCGGGGGCTCACGGCGGGCGACGTCGTCGCGGCGGTGCAGGCACAGAACGTCGAGGTCGCGGCGGGGAAAGTCGGCGCGCCGCCGATCCCTGATGAGCAGGCATTCCAGTTCACGGTGAACACCAGCGGACGGTTCAGCGAGCCGGAACAGTTCGAGAACATCGTGGTGAAGATCGGCGAAGAGGGTCAGCTGGTCTACCTGCGCGACATCGCACGCGTAGAGCTCGGGAGCCAGACCTACGACCTCGACTCGACCTTCAACGGGCAGCAGACCGCGGCCCTGGGCGTCTACCAGCTCCCGGGCGCAAACGCGATCGAGGTCGCCGATGGCGTCAACACCACGCTCGAGCGGCTCGCCGAGACCTTCAGAGTCACCTACGGCGATTCGCTCGCGTACAAGGTCCACTACGACAACACGCTGGTCGTGCGCTCCTCGATCCGTGAGGTCGTCACGACGCTGTTCATCACGCTGGCTTTGGTTGTGATCACGGTCTACATCTTCCTCCAGAACCTCCGTGCGACACTGGTGCCCGTCGTCACGATCCCGGTCTCGCTGATCGGTACCTTCGCGGTGATGGCCCTGCTGGGCTTCTCCATCAACCAGCTGACGATGTTCGGGCTGGTGCTCGTGATCGGCATCGTGGTCGACGACGCGATCGTCGTCGTCGAGAACACGACCCGCCTGATCGAGGAAGAAGGGTTGTCCGCGAAGGAAGCCGCGGTGAAGTCGATGCAGGAGGTCACCGGGCCCGTTGTCGCGACGACGCTTGTGCTGCTGGCGGTCTTCGTGCCCACGATCTTCATGGGGGGCATCGTCGGGCAGCTGTTCAGCCAGTTCGCTGTGACCATCTCGATCGCGACCGTGTTCAGCAGCATCAACGCGCTCACGCTCAGCCCGGCGCTCTGCGGCATCCTGCTGGGCAAGCCCACGAAACCGCTCGCGCCGTTCCGTCTCTTCAACCGTGTGCTCGAGTCCACCACCGCCTCCCTCGGTAGCGTCGTGTCCAGAGCGATACGGCTGTCCGTCATCGGGCTCGTCGTGTTCATCGGGCTGGTAGCGGTGTCTGTGTTTGGGTTCGCGCAGCTCCCGACCGGCTTTGTGCCGCAGGAGGACGAGGGCTACACCGTCATCAACGTGCAGCTGCCCGAAGGGGCATCGCTGGAGCGGACCCGCAAGGTTGTTGCGCATGCGAGCGAGATCGCTCGATCGACTCCGGGAGTGGACGGCGCGCTGGGCATCAGCGGGTTCTCGCTCATCGACAACTCGGCCGGCTCGAACAAGGGCGCGCTGTTCGTCACCTTTGATACCTGGGATGACCGACCCGGGCCAGAACTGAGCCAGCGTGCGATCGTTGGCAAGATCAACGCCGGGCTCAGCCAGATCCAGGAAGGCACCGTCGTCGGCTTCCAGCCCCCCAGTCTACCCGGTGTGGGCATGGCAGGCGGCGTCTCGCTCGTGATCCAGGACCGGGGAGGCGTCGGGCTGGGCACGCTCGAGCAGGTGACCAACGAGTTCACACGCTCCGGATCGGGCCAGAGCACGATCGCGGCCATGTTCTCGAGCTACCGGGCCAACAGCCCGCAGCTGTTCGTCGACATCGACCGCGAGCAGGCGCAGCGGCTCAACGTGCCGCTGGGCGAAGTCTTCGGGGCACTGCAGGCCTATCTCGGCTCGGCATATGCAAACGACTTCATCCAGTTTGGTCGCATCTTCCAGGTCAAGGTGCAGGCCGACGCACCGTTCCGCGCCACGCCCGAGGACATCCTGCGGCTCGACGTCCGCAACGCATCGGGGGGGATGGTCCCGCTCGGTGCGATCGTCAGCATCCAAGAGGCCCTGGGCCCGCAGATCGTGACCCATCACAACATCTACCCATCGGCCAAGATCAACGGCTTCACGCCGCCTGGTGTTGCGTCAGGCGACGCGATGGAGACCGTCCGCCAGCTTGCAGGGTCGCAGTTGCCGCCCACCATCGGCTACGAGTGGACCGACCTCTCCTACCAGGAAGACAAAGCGAGCGGTTCGACGGCCGTCATCTTCCTGTTCTCGATCGTGCTGGTGTACCTCGTGCTCGCAGCGCAGTACGAGAGCTGGACGCTCCCGCTCTCGGTCTGCTTCGCCGTGCCGACAGCCCTGCTCGGCGCGGTCGCGGCGGTCATGCTCCGAGGCATCGACAACAACGTCTACACCCAGATCGGGCTTGTGCTGCTGATCGGGCTCTCGACCAAGACCGCCATTCTCATCGTCGAGTTCGCCAAGGCGCAGCGCGACGCGGGCTCGCCCGTACGCGAGGCGGCGATCCAGGCGACCAAGCTCCGCTTCCGCGCGGTGCTCATGACCGCGTTCAGCTTCATCCTGGGCGTCATCCCGCTGCTCGTCGCGACGGGCGCCGGCGCTGCAAGCCGCCAGGTGCTGGGCACGACCGTCTTTGGAGGCATGATCGTGGCGACCGCCGTCTCGGTGGTCACTGTCCCGATGCTCTACTTCGTGATTCAGTCAATCAGTGAGCGGCTACGCGGGATCAAGAGCTAGCCACCCGCTCTGGATCACGGACGGAGCTCGAGTTCCTGCGACTCATCGCCGACCCGGACGGTGAAGACACCAGGCTCGAAGACCCGGCTCCCGTCGCGGTCGATCATCGTAAACGCCTCGGGCGGCAGCGAAAGGGTGACCGATTCGGTCTCGCCTGCCGCCAGCGTCAGCTTGGTGAACGCCTGGAGGCGCTGCACACGGGGTGTGACGCTCGCGACGTGGTCCGAGACGTACACCTGCACGACGTCGGCGCCCTCACGATCGCCCGTATTGGTCACGGTCAGGCTGACCTCAACATCCCCGGCGGGCCCCGTCTCGGTGATCGTCGGGACCGAAACCTCGAGCGCGTCGTAGTTGAAGGTGGTGTACCCGATCCCTGCACCGAACGGGAAGAGCGGCTCGAACCCGCCCGAGGGGGCTGAGTCGGGGCCGAACTTGTCGGTGTGCTTGTGGTCGTAGGTGAGCAGGCCGTGGGCGTGGCGCGGGTACGTAAACGGCAGTCGCCCGCTGGGGTTCACGTCGCCCGCGAGGATCTCGGCGAACGCCTGCGGGCCGAGCGGGCCGGGCTGACCGGCCCAGAGCACGCCATCGAGGTCGGCCTCGAAAGGCGTGATGAGACGCGGACGGTTCGTCACGAGCACCGCGATCACGGGCTTGCCCGTTGCCGCCGCGGCGCGAGCGAGGTCGATCTGCGACGCGGAGATGGTCAGATCGTTGATGTTGCCCGGCATCTCGGTCGAAGGCGGCTCGCCGAGACAAAGCACGATGACATCGGCGTTCGCCGCGGCGTTCTGAACAGCCGAGGCCTCGACGGCGGTCTCGAACCCGTCGACGGGCAGATGGTCGACACCATCCGACCCGAACCTTTCGGCAAGAGCCTCGACGATCGTGGGGGACTCGGGGATGAGGTCGGGCTCGTTGCCCTGCCAGCTGTACGACCATGAGCCCAGCAGGCTCATCAGGTCGTCCGACGCGGGCCCGGTCACCAGGATCCGGGCGTCGCCGTCCAAGGGCAGCACGCCGTTGCGGTTGCGGAGCAGGGTGATCCCCTCGCGGGCGGCGTCGAGGCTGATCGCGACGGACTCGTCCGACCCGATCGCGTCGCGGGCCGTGTCGTCGGGCATCGGGCGATCGAACAGGCCCAGCTCCATCTTGAGCGCGAGGATGCGCCGGACGGACTCGTCGATACGCTCCTCGGTCAGCCGCCCCTCCTCGACGAGCGAGACGACATGGTCCACGAAGTCGGTCGTCTCGGGTGTCATCGCGACATCGATGCCGGCGTTGACGGCAAGGTACGTCGCCTCGCGCTCATCCTCGGCGACGAAGTGAAATTCAACGAGCTTGATGATGTCCTGCCAGTCTGTGACTGCCACCCCGCCGAAGCCCATCTCATCACGGAGCAGATCGGTCAGGATCCGCTGATCAGCGTGCACGGGCACACCGTTGACCTCGCCAGAGTTGATCATGATCGTGCGGACGTCCACGTCGAACGCGGCCTCGAACGGCGGAAGGAACGTCTCGTGCAGATCGGGCGTGCTGATGATCGCGGGCGTGCGGTCACGCCCAGAGCGGGGATCCGAGTAGCCCAGGAAGTGCTTCGCGGTTGCGGCAACCGCGGTGTCGGCGGACACGTCGTCGCCCTGCATCCCCTCGATCGCGGCGGCGACCATCTCCCCCGCGAGGTGCGGGTCCTCGCCGAAGGTCTCGAACACGCGCGACCAGGCGGGCATCCGCGCCACGTCCGCGACAGGTGCGAAGTTCCACGCCAGCCCGACCGCGCGGCTGTCGGCGGCGGCAACGGCACCCGAAGCCCGAGCGAGCTCAGGGTTCCACGTCGCGCCAAGCGTCAGATTGTGCGGGAAGAGCGTCGCGCCGGTGATGTAGTTCGCGCCGTGGACGGAGTCGATGCCGTAGAGCAGCGGGATGCCGTGCGGCGTCTCCTCGGTCGCGATGCGCTGCAGCTCACCCACGATGTCGACCCAGGCCTCGGGAGGCATGGTGATCCAGGCGGCGTTGAGGATCGAGCCCGCGCCGTACTCGACGAGCACGCGCCGTGCCGCTTCCGGATCGAGCACGGGGGGGGTGGTCGCCGAGGCGGGTTCGGCGCACATCGCGCCGAGCGTGACTTGGAGCATCTGACCAGCCTTCTGGCGGACGGTCATCTCGTCGAGCAGTGACTCGACCCGCTGCCACTGCGCCTCGGTGAGCTGCGGTGTGCCGGGCCCGTCCGGGCGTGCGACGACGCCGGTCGGAGTCTCACGCTCGACGCTCGGTGTTGCGGTGTGTGTCTGGGCGCACGCGGGGAGGATCGTCCCGGCAGCGAGCAGCAGGCTGAGGCCGAGCGTGGTTGTGTTGAGCGGGAAGGCAGCGGTCCTGGGCATCGTGGTCCTCCGTGGTCGGAACTCTGGAGGCACAGGTTATGCCGGATTCAATCGCCGGGGCCGCGGACGTTCTGCGGTCATCCCGTACTCTGAAGCGCCGCTGCAACACCGTTGATGCTGAGAAAGAGCAACCTCTGGCCCTGTGGGTCCGATTCACCGCTTCGGACGCGCCCGAGCAGCTCGACCTGGAGCAGGTTGAGAAGGTCCGCGTGGGGGTTGCGGGTGCGGATCGTCTCGAGCACCGCGGGGCGGGAACCGAGCAGCTCGGTGCCGGTGATCTTCTCGACCGCACCGCGTGTCCGGTCGAACTCCTCACGGATCTTGGCCGCGATCGTGTTCCCGTCCGGCGTGAGCCTCGCGTACCGCTCGATGATCCGGGGACGGGTCCGGATCAGTTCGAGCTCCGCGTTGTCGATGAGCGTGGTGAAGAAGGGCCATTCCGTGTAGAGCGATCGCAGGCGATCGCTGTCCGAGACCATCTCGGCTTCGAGCGAGGTACCTAGACCGTACCAGCCCGGCACGTTCGCGCGGATCTGCGACCATGCGAAGACCCAAGGGATCGCACGGAGGTTGTCGAGCCCGACGACCCCGCCTGCGCGCGACACCGGTCGCGACGCGATCGGCAGCCCGCTGATCTGATCGATGGGCGTGACCGCTGCGAACCAGTCCCAGAATCCTTCGCCGTCGACGAGCTCCCGGTACGCCCGCATCGCCCGCTCGGACACGCGTTCCATGAGCGCCGCGGTTGCCTCGTCCGGGTCACGCGCGGGCTCGACGGGCATCGCGTCGCGCCCGCTGTGCGAGCCGAGCACCACGGCATGCACGATCTGCTCGAGATGCCGGCGCGCGATCGCGGGCAGCGCATATCGGAAACTGATCACCTCGCCCTGCTCGGTAAACCGAAGCCTGGGCAGCCGGGCGACCTCCGGTGCAGCCAGGATGGCTCGATTCGCCCGCCCGCCCCCGCGTCCGACCGTACCCCCGCGTCCGTGGAAGAGCCGGAGGGTCACACCGCTCGCCTCCGCAGAGCGTGCCAGTTCTGCCTGGGCCTTGTGCAGTGACCAGTTGGCCATCGCGTACCCGCCGTCCTTGTTGCTGTCCGAGTAGCCCAGCATGATCTCCTGGAAACGCCCCCGCGCCTCGAGGTGCTGGCGGTATACGGGGTTCGTGTACAGCTCGTCCATGAGCGAGGCCGAACGCCTGAGGTCGTCGACCGTCTCGAACAGGGGCACCAGGTCGACATCGCTCTCGAGCCCGTGGGGCATGACACGGTAGAGACCCGCCTCCTTCATCAGCACCAGCGTCTCGAGCAGGTCCGACACCTCGTGGGTCATCGAGACGATGATCGAACCGACGCTCCTGGGATCCCGCTCGAACGCCTCGCGCACCACACGGAAGGTCTCCAACGCGTCCTGGGCCTCGCTTGGCAACTCGGAGTGCGTGCTGGTGAGCGGCCTGGGCGAAGCGAGCTCACGCGACAACAGCTCAATCCGCGCAGCCTCCGGCAGCCCGGCGTAGCCCGGCTCTACCCCCGCGAGGCGCAACATCTGATCCACCGCGGCCTCGTGCCTTGCGCTGTGCTGACGCACGTCCACCGCGGCAAGGTGTAGCCCGAAAGTCCTCGCTCGCACGAGCGCGTCGGCCAGCGGTCCGCGGCAGGAAGCATCGGTGATTCCCGCTTCGGTGACGCACCGGGCGAGCAGCTCGAGATCCGCGATCAGCGCGTCGGTGTCATAGTGCGGCTCGGAGCTGGCGAGCGACGCCAGCCTCGCTTGCACGGCGTGGATCTTCACACGGAATGGCTCGTGCTGTAGATGCCGACGCACGCCCTCGGGCAGCAGCCCGGGGAACACCTCCAGATCGGAGCGGATCGACTCGGTCAGCTCCGGGGGGATCTCGATGCGCCGATCCGAGAGGCTGAGGAAGCCACGGATCTCCCAGAGGGCTGCGACATGGAGGCGCACAGCCTCCTCGCGCAGCATGCGGAAGGTCTCGCGGGTAACCTCGGGCGTAACACGAGGGTTGCCGTCGCGGTCGCCGCCGATCCAGGTGCGGTACCGCAGCACCGTCGGCAGCTCGGGCGTGCTGCCGTAGCAGTCCTGGAGGGCGTTCCGCATATCGTCGTAGAGGCGGGGCACGGTGTCCCACAGCGTGCCCGAGAGGAAGTACTGTCCGTTGCGGACCTCCTCGAGCACATGCAGGCGTTCGGTGCGCACGTCGTCGGTGCCGAGCAGCATCAGCAGCAACTGCTCGAACTGGGCCTCGTCACGCCGCCGTTCCGAGGGCGTCGGGTTGCCCTCCCGCAAGCGGTCCAGGATCTCCGCGACGCGCTTCTGCTTCTGCAGGACGGTGCGCCGCCTGGCCTCGGTCGGATGGGCGGTAAGGGTGGGCTGGATGTCGACCCTGCGGATCAGCGCGAGGACGTCATCGAGCGAACGCCCGGCCTGCTTCAGCCTGAGGATGGCCTCAGCGATGCTCTCGTGCTTCGGGGTCTCGGTCGTTGCCGCACGCTCGCGATCGCGGTTGATGTGCGCGATCGTAAGCTGCTCCGCCTTGTTGACCAGATGGAAACGCAGCGTCAACGCCGCCAGCAGCGATCCGATGCTCCCGCTCGACAGCTCGCCGATCCGAGATTCCGCCGCGTCAAGGCTCGCTTCGTCACCCGCCCGACACAACGCCGCGACTTCCTCGGCAAGGTCCCAGGGGATGTCGGCACCAGACCGCTCGATGGCGTGCGCGAGGCTCTCGATCAGCCCCCTCACGGTATTGGCATGGAACTCAAGCATCGCGACCTCCCGCGAGAAGCGTAGCGGTCGCGTGGTGCACCTGTGCACGGGACATGCGGTTTCACCAGCCGGTCCTGTGGATGATCTGAGGTACGGGCGCAGGCATTCAAACCCTCAACGTTCTGATACGAAGTCCGCGGTCGGCCAACGAGAATGAGCGCGTAGACGCTCAGCACATCGATTTGCCGATCGAGGTGACACCGTTGTACACAACAGGCTGCACCAAGCCCTCGCAGACCACCGAATCCGATGCGTCCTAAGGCGTGGCCCTGCCTACCCGAAGCCGTCCGCGTGGTGCTGATGACAATGGTCGAGGCGTCAGTGGAGGCGGAGGACTTGCAACGGCAGCTTTGTGTCCGCAATGGACGGCCCGGATATCTCGGGCCGCATCTAGACATTGAAGTAGATGCTCGATGCTGACCGCAGAGAACTCGCTACCAGTCAGCTGTTGCCGCTGAAGACACTTCTCTAGGGGCCAGCATTCGAATCCAGCCCAGGGTTCTCCTCCAGCGAACGTGTTGCTCGCGTGGACCCAACTTTGGTCCCCTTCTGGCAGCAGATAGCAGTGTACAACCCAGATTTGTCTTGCTATTCCCCGTAGCGCGGGCATCTTGCATACACGGATCAGTTTCTGGACCAGGGTATAGCTACACCTAGCGGGGGATACCGATGTCCATTTTTGCGATCGGTCACGCGAAGCCTCTCTGCACCTTCGCCTTTGCCCTCATAGCGCTCAGCGGCACCACCGTTGCAGGCGGGCAGATCTTCCAGTGGGAGTTCATCGACCCCGACAACCCGGAACTCGGCCGCCGCCCCTCGTCCATCCTCGCGCCCGACGGGGCTGGCATCGAGCCCCTGCCGTTCATGTCCTACCGCGATCTGGATCTGACACAGGCCTGGCTCAGCGGGTTCGATCTCAACGGGTCGCTGTTCGACGACGCGACACTTCTCAACGCGGATCTCTCGGGCTCGGTGCTCACCAACGTGCGGTTTCAGAGGATGAACGCCTCGTCAGCGTTCTTCACCAACAGCAATATCCGCGACGCCGATTTCGAAGATGCGATACTCAACAACGCGGACTTCCGCGGCGTGACTGGCAGTGATGTCGAGTTTGAGTCCGCCAATCTGACTGGCGCTGACTTCCGAGGCGCAGATATCGAGTTTGCAAGTTTCCTCAGCGCGAGACTCGCCGGCGCCAGCTTCTCCGGTGCCTCGATACGCGCCGGCTTCTCGTTCGCAGACCTCACCAACGTCGATTTCCGTGGCGCGGATCTCTCATCCAGCGGGTTCTCTTCGAGCACGATGGCCGGCGCTGACTTCACAGATGCGATCATCACGAACGCCACCCTCCAGGAAGTCACGTCGAGAGGGTTCACACGGGAGCAGTTCTACAGCACCGCCAGCTATCAGAACGGCGTGCTGGGAGCTGTCAATCTCACGAACAACGACCTCTCGGGCTGGGATCTTTCTGGGCAGATGCTCGCCGGAGCAATCATCAATATCTCCGACCTGACCAACGCTAACCTGAACAACGCCGACCTGACCGGAGCGCAGGTCCGCGGCAACCAGTTGGACGGCACCGATTTCACCTCGGCGGTGATCGTTGGCGCGAACTTCAGGAACTCGGTTGCCGCAGGCCTGACCCCGGAGCAGATCTACAGCACCGCGAGCTATCAGGCTGGCATGCTTCAGGATGTCACCCTGTCCGACAACGATCTCACCGGATGGAACTTCGCTGGCCAGCAGCTTGGAGCTGCGGATTTCCGGGATACCGTGCTGGATGGGGCCAACTTCCAGGGGGCGACCGGCAACGGCGTGGACTTGCGGAGCAGCCTGATCGGTGCCCAAATGCAGGGCGCGGAGCTGATTGGCACTGACCTGACCAACGCGAACCTGACCGACGCTGACCTTAGCGGCGCGAACCTGCACCAGTCGGGCTTCCGCAGCGGTCAGTTGATCAGGACAAACCTCAGTGACGCGACGCTTACAAACATTGATTTCCGATCCGCTCAGCTGTTCGCTGCGGATCTCAGCGGGGCCGACCTATCGGGTTCGTCGTTTCTGGGGGCCACGCTTGGCTTCGCCGACTTGTCTAACGCGATCGTCACGGGCGCGGTCTTTGACTCGACAAACCTCAGCGAGTCGCAGCTCTCCAGCACGGCCAGCTACCAAGCCGGCTCGTTGGAGCGGATCAGGCTGTCGGGCAACGACCTCAGCGGGTGGTCGTTCGCCGGGCAGAACCTCGAAGAAGCCCGGTTCAGAAACTCGGACTTGACCGGTGCCGATCTGAGCAACGCGAACCTCACCGATGTAGAGTTCAGCAGCACGCTGCTTGCGGATGCTGACTTTGACGGTGCCACGATCACGGGCGCCGATCTCTCCGATGTCACCGCCGGGGGCTTCACGGCCGAGCAGCTCTACAGCACCGCAAACTACCAGAAGTGTCAGTTGCAGAACCTTGATCTCAGCAGCAACGACATGACCGGCTGGGATTACTCAGGGGTCAATGTCAGCTCTTCTGACTTCGAGTTCTCCATCCTCAACGGCGCAGTGTTCGACGGCGCAAACCTGACCAGGGCTGACTTTGAGCGGGCCTCGATGGCGGGTGCGTCGTTCGAGGGTGCCACCTTGGAGAGGACAATCCTCACGAGGGTTGATCTGACAAACGCTGTGTTCCGCGACGCCAACTTGACTGACGCGGTACTCGCCGGGGCGCCATTGTCCGGGGCAGACTTCTCTGGCGCCATCATCCATGCAACCCGGCTCGACGGCACGACGGATCAGGGATTCACCGAAGCCCAACTTGCCAGCACCGCCAGCTATCAGGCGGGAGACCTGCGGGAGATCTTTCTCCGTAACAACGATCTCGATGGGTGGAACTTCGCCAGCCAGAACCTTGAGCGGTCCGACTTCGTGTTTGCGTCGCTGCAAGGAGCGGATTTCTCCGGAGCCAACCTGCACCGAGCAAACCTGCAAAGCACACAGCTCACCGGCGCAGATTTCAGCGGGGCTGATGTCAGCTGGGCGAGTCTGAGCAGCACGACCAGCGGCGGCTTTACCGCCGAGCAACTCTACAGCACCTCCAGCTACCAGAGCGGCGACCTCGAGCGCGTCGGTCTCGCAGGGAACGACCTGGCCGGCTGGAACTTCAACGGGCAGAACATGCAGAGAGCATTCATTGAGAATTCCACCGCGGACAATGCGAGCTTCCGCGGCGCAGATCTGAGCGAAGCCCGCTTCGCGGGCACGTCCCTTCAGAGTGCCGATTTCACAGGAGCCAACCTGACTGATGCCGGGCCGTTCGGAGGTCTGGACGATACCAACTTCACCAATGCCAATCTGAGCGGTGCTCAGCTCCGCGGCGTGCGTGACACCACGATTCTCACGGGGGCGCAGGTGCAGCGCGCCGACTTCATCGGCTCCGTGTCGGCAGGCGGGCTCACGACGGCGCAGCTGTACTCCACGGCGAGCTACCAGCAGGGCGACCTGACCGGCATCTTGCTGTCCGGCAACGACCTCCGAACGTGGGACTTCTCGAACATCTCGATGCCCGGTGCTGCGCTGGTCCAGTCAAGCCTTGGCGACTTCTCCGGCGCCGATCTGACCAACGCAAACATGAGCGAGGCGAGCTACACGGCCGCCGACATGACCGGAGCCATCATCGAGGGCGCAGATCTGAGCGATTCCTTCGCGGTCAACTTCCGCGATGCCATCACCTCGACCGCCAGCTACCAGAACGGCCAGATGGACGGCGTGAACCTCTCGGGGAACTCGCTGCTCTTCTGGGATCTGAGCGACATCAGCCTCCGAGGCGCGAGCTTCGACGACGCGAACATCTCGGGAGTTCCCTTCACGAACTCTGATCTGACCGGCGCATCATTCGAGGGCCGCGTGCAGTGGGGTACCGCGGATCTGACCGACGCCATCATCAAGGGCGCGAGCTTCGCAGGACAGACTGCTCGTGGACTCACAGAAGAGCAGGTAGCCAGCACCGCGAGCTACAAGCAGGGCGACCTGACAGGCATCAACTTCCGGGCCAACACCTTTATTGGATGGGATCTCGCCGGGCAGGACTTCACGGGCGGCAACCTCGTGTTCGTCAACTTCGGCCAGGCGGACCTCACGGACGTGGTCGCCCAAGCGATGGACTTCACCGATGCAACGTTCTTCGAGACGCTTGCCACCGGTGCCGATTTCCGAGGTTCCGCTTTCACGGGTGCGAACCGATTCGAGGATACGGACGTCTGGGGAGCGAACCTGGCCGACACCGCGTTCAACGCGGTTGAGATCGAAGCTGACCACATCGGCTTTGCCGACCTGCGTGGGTCCGTCGGTCTGAATGTCGTTGGAGTGTCGCGAAACACGATCCCCAGCGACGGTCGGATCGACAGGATTGACGTTCGCGCCGACGAGACGCTCCGCCTGTGGGACCGCGAAGCCGACAGCGATTCCAGGCGAGGCGGTGTCCCCGTCATCGACATCGTCGTTACCGACAGATTCGAGCTGCAGACCGAGAGCGCACTGCGCGTGGTGTTCGAGGACGACCAGTGGGGCACGCTGATCCGCTTCGACGGCGGCGGGGACGCCCAGGTCGATGCGGTCATCGACGGACACCTGCTACTGGAGTTCGGCCGTGGTGTCGCGCCGTCGGACCTCATCGCGCTCGACGGCGTTTCGTACCGGCTCTTCGACTGGACGAACGCCGACCTTGTCGGTGACTTCGCGTCGATCGACTACGACGGCATCGGGTCATTCGAGACCGATCAACTCTTGACGACCGGCGTCGTGACCTACCGGATCCCAGCACCCGGCGTCGCGGGAACTCTCGCGGTTGGTATTCTCGCCGCAGCACGCCGCCGCCGCGGGTGAGATCCTTCACAGGCTGAAGGTAGCGAGGGCGCCGAGACTGACACCACGTCCACCGAAGACGATAGCTTCGACGTGAACGCGAGCTTCCTGGGCTCAGTCAGCGAACCGATTCCTCCGTGCCGGTTTGGATGGCGGCACGCCCGCAGGGTCGGGAGACCGATCCGCCACGGTTTCAGTTCCAGCGGATCCCTTGTTCGGTGTGGAACCGGGCCGGGACACACCCGGACAGGTTGGCCTCAGTCCATGAAAAACGCCCCTCACGGGGCGTCAGAAGCACGGGCGGAAGGATTCGAACCCTCAACCTCCTGATCCGTAGTCAGGTGCTCTATCCAATTGAGCTACGCCCGCGTGGGCTCCAGATTGTCAGGCCGCGAGTATAGGTCTCGCCCGGCACGCCCGCCAGAGCACTCCGGTATTGCTATCCAGACTCGGCCAAAGCGGGCGAACGGACTCGAACCGTCAACATTCAGCTTGGAAGGCTGACGCTCTACCATTGAGCTACGCCCGCATCAGGCAGAGTCTAGCACGATTCCCCGCTCGGTCACTTTCCAGGAGCCGAGTCGGCACCTGCGGCGGGGCGATCAGCGGGTGAGTGCTCGTCGGCGTCGTCCACCAGCGGCCGGACGGCGGGCGTGTCCAGGTCGTCGAGTTGGCCCGACTTCACCGTCCAGATGAACGCGCCGACCGCGATTGCCGCGAACAGGATCGCCAGGGGCAGCACGATCCAAATCGCGCTCATCGCGGGGCCCTCGCCGCAGATCTTCCCAACCCAAGCGCCATCAGGACCACGGTGAGCGAACTGGCGGGCATCAGCACCGCCGCAAGCAGGGGGGACATCAGACCGGCGAGGGCGATGCTGGCGGCAACCGTGTTGTAGCCGAGCGAGACCGTCAGGCAGGCCTTGACCGCTCGGACGACGCGATGGGACCCGTCGGCAAGGTCGGTGATCTGCCCGAGGTCGTCCTCGGTGATGTACACGTCGGCGGCCGCGAGAGAGGCCTCGGCCCCGCCGTGCACAGCGATGCCGCATGTCGCCTTGGCGAGGGCTGCCGCGTCGTTGACACCATCGCCGACCATCGCAACCGGGCCTTCCAGGAGTGCGTGCTCGATGACGCCGAGCTTCTCGTCGGGGGACATGCCACCAATCGCGTCCTCAGGTCCGAGACCGAGGCGTGCCGCGATCAGGCGGACTGTGTCGGGGTTGTCACCCGAGAGAATGGACACACGCCGCCCGCCGGCCTTCAACTCGTCGATCATCGCGCGGGCGTCCTCGCGAATCTCATCGCCCAACGCGATCACGGCACACCGCCCGGACGAATCCGCGACGAACACCGCAGACTGGCCAAGCCCGATCGCGGCCGCGGCGTCCGCCGTGAGGCACTCGCAGTCCGTGCCGGTCATGGCCTCGACGTAGCCCCGCTTGCCGACCGCGACACGCGCCCCGTCGACGGTTCCCGCGACCCCCTGCCCGATGCGGACTTCGACCTCTGATGCCTCTCGGCTCACGTCGAGCGCCGCGATCGCACCGGCAATGGGGTGCGGTGTCTCGCGCTCGACGGCTGCCGCGAGCGGAACAAGGCAACGGTCCCCCGAGATCGATCGGACCTCGAACCTGCCCTGCGTGACCGTGCCGGTCTTGTCGAGGAAGACACGCGAGCAGAGCCGCATGCGATCGAAGACGTCGGCGCCCTTGATGAGTCTTCCGCGTCGTGCAGAGTCTCCGATCGCGACGGCCGTCACGAGGGGTGTCGCGAGCGCAAGCGCACAGGGGCATGCGACGATGAGCAGCGCCGTCGCGTGGTCGAGCGCAAGCTCCCAGCCCCGATGCAGCCAGATCAGCATGCACAACGCGGCGAGGGACGTGACAACGATCACGAAGGGCTTGGCGACTCGGTCGGCGCGGCCGATCACGGGCAGGCGCTCGCGGCTCAGCCTCGCGATGCTGTCGAGCACACGCCCGATGCGAGTCTCGGCGCCCACAGCCTGAGCCCGCACACGGAGCACCGAGGTTGTGTTGACCGCACCGGCAGGCACCGCGTCTCCCTCACCGACGGCGATCGGTCTCGGCTCGCCCGTGAGCACGGCTTGGTCGATGTGTGTCGTGCCGCTCACGACAACGCCGTCGACCGGGCAGGTCTCGCCCACCCGGACCTCAACCGTGTCCCCGGCTTCGACCGCCTCGGTCGGGATGTCGCGGCAGGTGCCATCGGTTTCGACGCGGTGCGTGGTGGTCGGGGTGAGGGCGTTGCGGAGGTCGATGGAGTCGGCGGCGGCGCGCATGCCCCGCTCCTGAAGCCACCGCCCGAAGAGCAGCAGGAAGACGAGCATCGTGACCGAGTCGAAGTAGATCTCGCCCTCGCCGCGTAGGGCGAAGATCACGCCAGTGACGGTGCCCGCCCCCAACGCGATGGCAATGGGCATGTCGAGGTGCCAGGTCCTGGCCCGCAGCGCGGCGAGGGCGCCCTGGAAGAACACACGGCCCGGCCACAGGATCGCGACGAGCCCGATGCCCGCCGAGAGCAGGCGGAAGGCGTGGCGCGTCGAGTCCTCGATGCCGTCGAGCATGCCCGAGTAGAGAGCAGCGGCGAGCAGCATCACGTTGCCCGCGCACGCGCCCGCGACGCCGATCCGGATGAGCGAGGCCCGGTCGGCCTGCTTCCGCGACTCGCGGGCGCGGCGCTGCGTCGCCGGGTGCGGGCGGTACCCGAGCCGGTCGAGCCCCCGCGCGACCGCCGAGAGCTCGACACGGGTGGGGTCCCACACGAGGCTGACGAGCGATCGCCCGAGATCCAGCCTCGCGCCGACCACACCTGGCACGACGCGGCTCAGGCGTTCGACGAGCCACACACAGGCGGCGCAGTGCACGCCCTCGACGTACAGCTCGCAGGTCCGGAGACCGTCGGGCATGGTGCGCACATGACGCTCCGCGAACACCTCGTCGTCGAACTCGGCGAACCGGTGCCCCGACGCTGATGCGGGGGTCGCATCCGCCTCGAGACGACGGCGCAGGTCGTAGTACGCGTCGAGCCCGCACTCGCGGATGGCGGCGTACGCGATCCGGCACGCCCCGCAGCAGAACTGCTGCTCGGCGCCGTGCTCGACGAGCCCCGCAGGCACCGGAAGGCTGCAGTGCGTGCACGCGACGTCCGTAGCCTCGGCTCGCCGATCGGCGGCGGGATGGGCGGGCAGCGTCGTCATGGCGTGGTGCCGCAGCAGGGCAACTCGGTGTCAGGCGTTGGCACATCGGTCGAAGCCTGAAGCCCCGTGCTCATCTCTGCAAAGGTCCGCCCGCCTCGGTCGGTCGCCGCGATCACACCCAGCACGACGATGACCAGCGACATCGCGCGCGGGGCGTGCCTTCCAAGTGTGCCGGCGAGCGCACGCACGCCCGCGCCGAGCGAAATCAGGATCGGAAGCGTGCCCAGCCAGAAGGCGCCCATCACGATCGCGCCCGCGACCGGGTGCGACGTCCCCGCCGCGAGCAACGCAAAGGCGTAGAGCCAGCCGCAGGGCAGCAGTCCCGTCATCAGGCCGATCGCCGCGGCACGCTTCGTCGGGGTCAGCTTCGAGGCAATCCCGTGAAGCTTGACGAACAGCTCCTCAAAGACGCGGGGCCCCTTGAAGGCGGGAAGCCGCACCCCGAACGAGCGAGCGAGCCCGATCAGCCCGATCGTGATCATTGTCGCGGCGGCGAGCCCGATGGCGGCCCGCTGCAGGCCCAGCGCCTGTCCGCCAAGATCAAAGGCGGCACCGATCCCGCCAGCGGCTGCACCGATCGCGCTGTACGTCGCAAGCCGCCCGAGGTTGTATGCCGCGTGCAAGCGTGTCCTTGATGCGCCGCGATCGAGCCCGACCGCCATCGCCACGAATGCCCCGCACATACCGGCGCAGTGCAGGCTGCCGACCACGCTGGCGGCGATCACCGTCGCGATCAGGCCGAGCAGTTCAGCGTCCACCGGTCTCACCGCCGTCAGGCCCGCCGCTCTCTGTCGAGAGGTCGGTTGTGGTCAGGAAAACGTCCCGCCCGTGGGAGAACCGGAACCGCAGCTGCCAGAGCCCCTCGCGGTGCAGCGGCGCCCCCGCCGAGTACCGCCCGGGGGCGATGCGGGTCAGCGGGAAGGTCACCGTCTGGTTCCGACGGGCGTGGTGGAACGCGAACACGTCCGAGGCGGTCGCGTCCACCGGTTCGCCCTGGGCGTCCGTCAGCACGACCATCACCGCGCGAGAGCCGGAAAGGTCCAACTCCGGCGCGAGCTCGACGCTCGCCGTCCACCCCAGCGCGTCTGACGCTGCCCGATCGGCAGCGTCCTCGTCCCACGAGACCGCCTTGGCGTAGTAGTCCTCCTCCACGCCGAACGAGCGGTCCGACACGGCGAGGAAGAGCGTGATCGACATGAGCGTCACGCTCGTGCCGATCAGGAAGAAGACGATGCCGGGCCAGACCAGTTTCTCGCGAAGAGCTCGGGGCTGCGCACTCATGGATCCATCACTCCGTTGGCGGGGCCGAGCAGGCGATGCTCGACGACCTTCTCGAACCCGTCGTCGCCCTGGACGCGCACCTGGGCCTGGAACTTGCTGTCGGGCGACTGGGCGAACGTCTCAGCGACGACTCGGATCTGCACCTGGGTTTCGACCGTCTCCCCCGGGGCGACGACCACCGCGCCGGTCGGCACGAAGATCTCACCCTGCGCGTTGACGATGTCAAAGCTGTACGTCACGGGCTCCGGCGCGCGGTTCTGCACCTTGATCACCGCAGGGTTCACAACCATGCTCTCGACGATCGTGAACGGCGCGCCCGGTCCACGCAGCACGTTGACGAACGCGGGTTGCCTGGTCGCCAGCAGGATCGTGAACGCGGTCACGAGCCCGAGGATCAGCGTCGGGTAGATGATCGTGCGGGGGCGGATGAACCGCTGCTTGGCCTGGTCGAGCACGGTGGCCTGCGAGCCATACCGGATCAGCCCGCGCGGCTTGCCGATCTTATCCATGATCGTGTCGCACGCATCGATGCACTGGGCACAGTTGACGCACTCGAGCTGGAGCCCGTCGCGGATGTCGATGCCCGTCGGGCAGGTCGTGACGCACATGTGGCAGTCGATGCAGTCGCCCTGAGGTTCTTCATTCACGACTGGCAGCGCGACGTCCTGCTTGGGCTTCCGCTTCTTCTTGCCGCGGGGCTCCCCGCGGTTCGGGTCGTAGCTGATGATGAGCGAGTTGCGGTCCAGCATGACGCTCTGGAACCGCCCGTAAGGGCACGCGACGATGCACAACTGCTCGCGGAAGAACCCGAAGTCGAACATCATCAGGCCCGTGACCGCGACGACCAGCAGGAACGCACCCCAGTGCTCGGTCGGGGAGTGCAGCACCCACTGGCTCAGACGATCGGTCCCGACGAAGTACGCGAGGAAGGTGTTCGCGAGCCCGAACGAGAGTACGAGATAGATGACAAACCGCAGCGGCTTGCGCCACGCGCCCTTCTTTGCCTTCCGCCCGGGCATCCCCTCGAGCAGACGCTCGATGGGGCGGTAGACGAGCTCGAGATAGACCGTCTGCGGACAGGCCCATCCGCACCAGACGCGCCCGAAGAGCGCGGTCAGAAAGAAGATCGAGAGGAAGACGCTCAGCATCAGCAGCGCGAGCAGCAGGGTGTCGGTCGGGTAGAGCGTCGTGCCGAAGAATGTGAACTCGCGAGCCGCGATGTCGAGCAGCAGCGGGGGCTTGCCCGCGATGCGCAGGTGCGGCAGCGAAACGAAGATCGCGATGAGCGCGTAGCCAACCGCCCGCCGGGCATTGAGGAAGCGACCCGGTGCGGGTTTCGGTCGCAGCCAGCGCCGGGTGCCGTCGGCGTTCAGCGTCGAGAGCACGCGATCCTGAGCGGTGGCGGTGGACATGCCGTCCTCCCTTGATCGGCCGCGCCGTCGTCAGCCGGCGCCGGCGTTCTCCTCATCCTCCGTGAACTCTTCCGGAGCAGCCCCCCCGATCTCGTCCAGAGTCGGCCAGGGAGCAGGCACCTCGCCGTCCGGCGGAAGGCCCGGTAGGTTCTGGCCGCGCATGTTGGCGACATAGCTCGACAGCAGCACCACGTCGTTCGGGTGGAAACGGTTGCCCCACGCGGGCATCGCGCCCGCGTTGGCGCCGTTCTGGATGATGTCGTAGATGTCGGTCACCGAAGCGACGTTGATGAACGCGTCGTCCGTCAGGTTCGGGCCGACAGAGCCCTCGCCGTTGGCGCCGTGGCAGCTCACGCAGTTGGCCTTGAAGAGGCTCTCGGCGTAGGGCATCCACTGCCCCGCGTACTCGTCGGCCGGGTCGGCGTAGTACCGAACGATCGTCGCCTCGGTCGGCTCGAGCTCCCCGAGCTCGCCGAACAGGCTCTTGATCCAGGCCAGCTTGTCCTTGTCGTGGCTCATGATCGGGGTGTCGTAGAGCGGGCTGCCCGTCGAGATCATCAGGTAGAACACCGAGAACCCGACGATGCCGAAGAACAGGGCGTGCCACCAGCCCGGCGTCGGGTTGTCGAACTCGCGGATGCCGTCGTACTCGTGCTCGAGCAGTTTCGGTTCATGCGCCACGGCCGGTCTCCTCCGCTTCTGTCGTCGTGGTGTCGTCGGCGAGCGGCATGGCTGCCATCCGCTCGTTGTCGGTCCGCTTCGATGTCATCACGCGCAGCACCACCGCCGCGAACACGACCAGAAAGATGATCAGCCCGATGGTGGGCCACACAGCCAGATCCATGTGGCTCATGATGTCCGTGAGTCTCACGAGTCACCCCCTTCGCTGCCCTCGCCCGCCACGCCCGGATCATCTTCCGGGGCCGGCTTGGAGATGTCGGTGCCGAGCCGCTGCAGGTAGGCGATGAGCGCCACGACCTTCTTGTTCTCGAGGTCGTCGACGAGCGCGTAGTTGGTCGCCTGGTCGCGGATCTCCTGAGCGACCTGGGCCGCCTGCTCGCGGGCCATCTCGACCGAGTTGTTCACCGCGTCGCCGTAGGGGACGCCCAGCATCGCCATCGAGTGCACGCGTGCCTCGATCTCCTGGAAGTTCAGGTCCTGGTTGATCAGGTGCTTGTACGCGGGCATCACCGAGCCCGCCTGATACTCCTGCGGGTTCTCGAAGTGGGCGTAGTGCCAGAACGAGCTCTGCAGGCCGCCCTCACGGTGCAGGTCGGGCCCGATGCGCCGGCTGCCCCACTGGAACGGGTGGTCGTAGACGAACTCGCCCGGCTTGCTGTACTCGCCGTAACGCTGCGTCTCGGCGAAGATCGGGCGCACCATCTGCGAGTGGCAGTTGTAGCAGCCCTCGGCGATGTAGATGTCACGCCCGGCGAGCTCGAGCGGCGTGTAGGGCTGCACGCTCGCGATCGTCGGCACGTTCGAGCGGATCAGGAACGTCGGGATGATCTCGAACAGGCTCGCGATCGCCACGGCAACTGTGACGTACACCGTGAAGCGGATCGGCAGACGCTCCCAACGCCGGTGCCAGTGGGCCTGCATGAAGCGGTCGCCCGCGTGCCCCAGGCCGACGTTGGCGTTCAGCCGGCTCGCCGGCGCGGGCCCGTCGTCATAGAACTTGCTCAGCTTGGCCGCGCGGATCACGGGCACGTCGTACGTCGGAGGCCTCATCCTCCACGTCATGAACACGTTGTACACGCCGATCACCGAGGCGACGAGGTACATCGTCCCGCCGATCGCACGGATCCAGTAGAACGGCATCAAGCGGGTGACCGTCTCGATGAACTTCGGGAACGCCAGCGCACCGGAGTCGTCGAACGCGCGCCACATGAGGCCCTGCGTGATGCCCGCGGTGTAGATGCTGATCACGTACAGCAGGATGCCGATCGTGCCGATCCAGAAGTGCAGGCTGGCGAGCTTCTCGCTGAAGAGCCTGCCCGACTGGAAGAGCCTCGGCGCGAGCCAGTAGACCATGCCGAAGGTCATGAACCCGTTCCAGCCCAGTGTGCCCGCGTGGACGTGGGCGATGGTCCAGTCGGTGTAGTGGCTCAGGCTGTTAACGGTCTTGATCGAGAGCATGGGGCCCTCGAAGGTGGACATGCCGTAGAACGTCACGCCCACGACGAAGAACTTGAGGATGGGGTCCTGGGCGACCTTGTTCCAGGCGCCTCGGAGGGTCAGCAGACCGTTGATCATGCCCCCCCAGCTGGGCATCCAGAGCATGAGGCTGAACACCATGCCCAGGCTCGATGCCCACTCGGGCAGGGCCGTGTAGTGCAGGTGGTGGGGGCCCGCCCAGATGTAGATGAACACCAGCGACCAGAAGTGCACGATCGAGAGCTTGTAGCTGAACACCGGCCGGTCGGCCGCCTTGGGCAGGAAGTAGTACATCAGGCCAAGGAAGGGCGTCGTGAGGAAGAACGCCACCGCGTTGTGCCCGTACCACCACTGCATAAAGGCGTCCTGAACGCCCGCGTACACCGAGTAGCTCTTGAGCGAGTTGTCGAACGAGCTGAGCTCGCCGGTCTTGATCACGTCGACAATGCCCACAGGGATCCAGATGTTGTTGAAGATGTGCAGGATCGCGACGGTGACGAGGCTGGCGATGTAGAACCAGATCGCGACGTAGAGGTGACGCTCGCGCCGGTTGATGAGCGTGCCGATGAAGTTCACGCCGAAGAAACCCGCCCAGACGACCGCGATCGCGAGGTCGATGGGCCACTCCAGCTCCGCGTACTCCTTGCCCTGCGTGATGCCGAAGGGAAGGGTGAGCGCCGCGGAGACGATGATCAGCTGCCAGCCCCAGAAGTGCAGTCGGCTGAGCGTGTCGCTGAACATGCGCGTCTTGCAGAGGCGCTGCGTGCTGTAGTACACGGCACAGAAGATGGCGTTCCCCGCGAAGGCGAAGATCGCCGCGTTGGTGTGAAGCGGGCGGAGGCGCCCGAACGCGACCTCGGGCAGGAAGTTGAGCTGGGGAACCGCGAGCTGGAAGGCGATGATGACGCCCGCGAGAAAGCCCACGATGCCCCAGATGAGCGTGGCCCAGAGAAACATCCGGACAATCTGATCGTCATACGAGAATTCATCGATCTGCGGGTCGCTGGGTCCCGTTTGTGCGAAGGTGGCTTCTGCCGCCGCTGCCGCCGCCATGGTGTTGCTCCTCGTTGATCCTCGCCCAAGCTTGCCTTCTGCGACCCCAGCGGGCGTTTCTGCCCGGCAGGATGACGTCGTGTCCTACAAGAATCGGAGAAATATACTCACAAGGAGATTGTCTGTCCAGTATATTTCGATATAATCATGTGCAACCGGGAATTGTCCCGGGAACAGATGGCTCTCTCGGAGAGATACACATGTCGATATCCGAGACTAGACTCAACGGCAGAACGCTCACGGCGGGACGGCGAGCTTTCGGAGAACGGCCGATGTTCAGCAAGACGACCGAGTACGCATTCAGGGCCTCGGTCTTCTTGTGCGAGGCCCAGGGGCGTCGCGTCCCGGCCCAGGAGATCGCCGCGGCAACGCATGTACCGGTCCGTTACATGTCCAAGGTGCTCCAGACCCTGACCGAGGCCGGGCTCATCGAATCCCAGCGGGGCCCCAGCGGCGGCTTCTGGCTCACCCACGACCCCGCCAAGCTCTCACTGCTCGACATCGTCCAGGCGATCGACCCCATCGACCGCATCCAGGAGTGCCCCCTGGGCCTCAAGGACCACTGCGACACGCTCTGCCCGCTCCACCGTGAGCTCGACAACCTCGCGGCAATCGCGATCGACAAGCTCGCGAACACCTCGCTCAAGAGCCTCATGCAGGAGCCCGTCGTCCCGCTCGGGATCAAGGTGTCTCTGAGCAGTGCCAATGGCTCCGCCAACGGCAACGGGAAGCACTGAGCCACTGAGAGTCGGGGGGGAAGAGCCACCTGCCGGGATCGAACCGGCGACCTGCGGTTTACAAAACCGCTGCTCTACCAGCTGAGCTAAGGTGGCGGCCAGTCCGAGTGTAGCTCGGCGGCGATCAGCGCATCAGGTGCCGTCGAACCCAAACGGGTCGCCCGCCGGCAGCGAGGCGCTCTCCTGCTCGAGGCGCTGCAGGTCGCTGTAGCTGACCGCGATTGCCTCGCCAAGCACGGGCTGGAAGTGCTGGCGGAGCTGCCCGACGAGTTCATGGCACTTCCGCACCGGGTGGGCCCGGCTGACCACCGCCTCGAACTCGACGAACGCCCCCAGACCCTCGACATCGTCGATGTGGATGCGGACCGGGCCCGTCAGGAAGAGGCAGCGGGTTTTCGCGACGGTCAGCTCCACCGGGAGCTCACGCGTGCCGAAGCGTTCTTTGGCGGTTGGCTCGTCGTAGATCACGTAGTGGCTGAGCCTCGGTGAGGTCTGGTCGGGACGGTCGTAGAAGATGTACTCGATCTCGGCCGACTGCTCGGGCTGGTCGGCGTAGGTGATCTCGCGGCGCTTGAGGCGTCCCGAGGCGACCTTGTAATAGGTGTCGAGGTGCCTGAGATCGCCTGCATGGGTCGCGCCGAGCTGGCGGGCGATGGACCGGGCTAGGTCGGGGTCGCGCAGCTCCGCCTTGAACTCGACGTTGTGCATCGCCCGAGTCTAACCGCTTTCGCCGCCGCCGAGGAGCTCGAGCAGTAGGGCTTCGTCCCAGATCTCGATGCCGAGGTCGCGGGCCTTGTCGAGTTTCGAGCCCGCACCGGGCCCGGCGATGACCAGGTCGGTGTTCTTGCTGACCGATCCCGTGACCTTCGCGCCCAGCTTCGTGAGGCGGTCCTTTGCCTCCCCACGGTCCATGGCTTCGAGGGTCCCCGTCAGGACGATGGTCTTCCCGGCGACGGGCGAGTCCGAACGCACCGCCTGCTGCTCAAACTCACGGCTCGCCAGATCGACGCCGGCCTCGCGCAGCCCGTCGAAGATCGCCCGCGCGGCTTCGGAGTGGAGAAAGGCATGGACGACCGGCGCGGTGTCCCGGCCCAGCCCGGTTTCGATCCGATCCTTCGGGTCTTTGGGAAGGCCACGCTCCAGGGCTTCCTGTATCGAGAGGGTCTTGGGCCGGAGCATCGGCTCTTCGATCGCAAGCAGGGCATCGAGGTCGGGCGCGAGCCCCGCGAGCGAGCGGGCTGTCGACTCGCCGACGTGCCGGATGCCCAGCCCGGCTAGCACCCGTGCGAGCCCCTGCGATTTCGAGGCCTCGATCCCGGCGAGCAGGTTCTCCAGCTTCTTCTCGCCCATCCGCTCCAACCCGAGCAACGGCTCCTGGTGCTCGTGCAGCCTGTAGATGTCCGCGAACGAGTTCAGCGGGATCTCCGACGCCAGGATCTGGTCGATCGTGGACTCGCCCAACCCGTCGATGTCCATCTGGCGTCGCCCGGCGAACCAGATGAGCTTCTCGCGGAGCTGCGCGGGGCACTGCGGGTTCACGCACCGCCGCGCGGTTTCCCGCTCGGGATCTTCGGCTGCCTCGGCGGGCTCGATCTCCACGGGCCCGTCGCACGTCGGGCAGCGATCGGGCGGCACGATCCGCTTCGCCGACTTCGGACGCTCCCCCTTCACGGGCCCGACGACGTAGGGGATGATCTCCCCTGCCTTCTCGACCTCGACCGTGTCCCCGATACGGATGTCGCGTTGGCGGACGAGCCCGAAGTTGTGCAGCGTTGCGTGCCGAACCGTCGTGCCCGCGAGCAGCACGGGCTCCATGACCGCCCGCGGCGTGATCTTGCCGGTCTTGCCGACCTGATAGTCCACGCTCAGCAGCGTCGTGGTCTTGCGCTCGGCAGGGTACTTGTACGCGATCAACCAGCGAGGGCTCTTGCTGGTCGTGCCAAGCGTCCGCTGCTGGTCGAAGCGGTCGACGCGGATCACGAGCCCATCGATGGCGTAGGGCAGTTCGCCCTGCTCATCGAAAAGCTGATCGATCGCATCGACGACGTCGTCAACCGTGGCGCAGCTCCATGTCATGTCAGGCGTCGGCAGGCCAAGGTCAGCGATCCGCTCGATGAACACTGAGAACGAGTCGGCGAAGCTCGCGTCGGACACCTCGCCCCGCCCGTGCGCTCGGAAGCCCAGGTTCCGGCTCGCCGCGATCTTCGGATCCTGATTCTTGAGTGTGCCCGCGCAGGCGTTGCGGGGGTTCATAAAGGGCTCGTCACCGGCGGCCTCACGCTCGGCATTGATCCGCTCGAACTCGGCGTCGGGGATGAACACCTCGCCCCGAACCTCGAGCACGTCCGGCGCGCCCCCGAGCGTGAGCGGGATCGCTCGGATCGTGCGCACGGCGTGCGACACGTCGTCACCCTTTCGCCCATCGCCTCGCGTGAGGGCGTGCACGAGCGAGCCTTTCTCGTAGCGCAGGCTGAGCGCGACGCCGTCGATCTTGGGATCACAGACGAACGCGATGTCGCCCTCGATGGCCTTGCGGCCGCGTGTGACCCACGTCTCGATGTCGTCGCGGCTATAGGAGTTGTCGATCGAGAGCATCGGCACCGCGTGCTCGATGGTCGTGAAGCCTTCGATCGGCTCGCCGCCGACGCGCCTGGTCGGGCTGTTGGGGTCGTCGAGCTCGGGGAATTCGGCTTCAAGGCCCGCCAGCTCGCGCAGCCGGTCGTCGAACTCCCGGTCGGGCATGATCGGGTCTGCGTCGACGTAGTACGCGCGGTTGGCCCGCTCGAGCAGGCTGCGCAGCTCGCTGACCCGGGCCTTGTCTTGTGCGGTCGGCTTCGGCACGTCTGCTCCGAGGGCGCTCCGTAGTATGCCCCGATGACCGCCAAGCGTATCGACGGCCGGGCCCTCGCGGATTCCATCCAGGCGTCGCTGCGCGAGCGGGTCGCCCAGATGCGGTCGCGGGGGCAGACGCCTTCGCTCGACGCGGTCCTGGTCGGGAGCAAGGACAACGCGGCCAGGCTCTACGCAGAGAACCAGGGGCGTCAGTGCGAGGGGCTCGGCATCGAGTTCCGCCTGCACGAGCTGCCGGCTGGGGCGAAGTACGAGGACATCGCCGGGCGAGTGCTGCTCATGAACGAGGACGACTCGGTCTCGGGCATCATGGTGCACCTGCCCATGCCCGAGGGCGTGGACGAGTACCGCGTCCAGCGGCTGATCGCGCCCGAGAAGGACGTCGAGGGCGTGAACCCCGCGAACATCGGCAACGTGGTCTACGGGCGGTCGAGCCTTGTGCCCTGCACCGCGCTCGCGGCTATGCGGATGATCGAGTCGACGGGCGTGGAACTCCGGGGCCAGACCGCGGTGGTGGTGGGGGCGGGCAACGTCGTGGGCAAGCCGCTGGCGGTGCTTCTGATGAAAGCGGAGGCGACGGTGATCTCGTGCAATGTTCACACGCCCGACGTGCCCGCGTTGACGCGTTCGGCGGACGTGCTCATCTCAGCCGCCGGGGTGCCCGGGCTCATCACCGCCGACATGGTCAAGCCCGGTGGGGTCGTCGTGGACGTTGGCGTCAACCGTGTCGAGAGCCCGGATGGCACCACGATCACCTGCGGCGATGTTGATTTCGATGCGGTGAGCAAGGTCGCAGGCTGGCTCTCGCCCGTGCCGGGTGGGGTTGGGCCGGTAACCGTCGCGACTCTGCTCTCGAATGCAGTGGATGCATCCGCGAAGACGTTCGGCGGTTGATCTGGTTGCCGGTTTGACCGCGCGGGCGCGGTCGACTTGAATAGATGATTCGGTCCGAAGCCTGGACGGCGCTCGGACGGACGGAGGCCGCTGATGCCCACGCTCGGACTGTTTACCTCGCTCGGCCCGTTGGAGATCGGGATTATCCTGCTGGTGGGGCTGCTGCTCTTCGGCAGGCGGCTGCCCGAAGTCGGGCGGGGCCTGGGCAAGAGCATCGTCGAGTTCAAGCGGGGGCTCAAGGACGCGACCGACGAGATCGACGACGTGACGAGCGAGGTCCGTTCGCCCAGCCAGTTGAAGGGGAGCGAGCCTCAAGCGCCCCCCGAGACACCCTCGACCAGCTCCGAGCGTGCGACGTCCTGACCCCGATCGGACCCGGCTCTGCGGTGCTGCGGGGCGGGGCTGTCGGCTAGTATGGCTGCGTTGATTGGCGAGGTAGCTCAGCTGGTTTAGAGCGCTGGATTCATAACCCGGAGGTCGGGGGTTCAAGTCCCCCCCTCGCCACTTGTAGTTCTGGCGTCGGAGGCTCTCGCGTGCGATCGCGGGGGTGTCTGCGGCATCGGCCGCCGGCTGACGGCGTACCGGATGTTCGACTCCATGGGCCCTTTGGTCCGATGGGGAGTGCGGCGGAGTCAGCCGGTGAGGGATCGGATGCAGGAAGCACACGGTTCAGATGCACGGACGATGGTGATGCGGTGCCTCGCGGTGCTTGCGCTTGCCGGTGCCCCCGCGGGCCTCGCGCTCGCTCAGCCCGAACCCCCGCCGATCGATCTGCTCGAAGACGATCCGGACAAAGCCCCAGAGGGCCTGCCCGATCCGGTGGATGACGGGCCGCCCGAGCTCGAGACCGTGCCATCCGATGCACCCGCTCTGGCTTATCCGTTCGAGCGGATGCGGATCGACTACGCCTCGCGCCACCCCGAGCTGCCGCTGCTGGAGTCGTTTCGCGACCTGGCTCTGCCGCTGACGGTGCAGGAGGGCACCGTGGTCCCGGTCTCCGGCGCGGGCCTGACGCTCGACGAGCTGTCGTCGCTCCGGGGCATGGGCATCTCGCCCGATGCGATCAACGCGGTTTCCGACGCGATCGTTCGAGAGCTGAACAGGCGGGGCATCGTGGGCGTGCTGGTCGCGCCCGACCCGAACGACATCGACCCGATGACCGGCGAGGACCGACGCGCCCAGGGTGCTGACCTCGTGCTCAGGATCTGGGTCGGTGTGGTCACCGAGACGCGCACCGTCGCCAGCGGGGACCGGCTCGCCCCGGGGGCCGATCCTGTGAATCACCCCGCGCACCGTCGGATCCTGAGCCTGTCGCCCGCGCGGGCATGGAACGGTGAGGCGGGCCCCCGGCGCGATCTGCTCAGGCGTGAGGTCCTCGAGAACTATGTCTACCGCCTGAACCGGCACACCGGTCGGCGGGTGGACATCGCGGTCGCGGCCGCGTCGCAGCCCGATTCGGCGCCCGATGCCGTCGCCCTCGACTATCTCGTGCGAGAGTCGAGGCCCTGGACCGCCTACGCCCAGGTCTCGAACACAGGCACCGAATCGACCAACGAGTGGCGCCAGCGCGCGGGCTTCGTGCATCGCCAGTTGACCGGGCGCGACGACGTCTTTACGTTCGACATCGCGACCGCCAGCTTCGAGCGCACCTGGGGCGGCATCGTGTCGTACGAGGCCCCGCTGCCCGGCACAACACTCGCCAAGCTCAAGGGCTTCGGCACGTTCGACGAGTACGTCGCGAGCGATATCGGCCTGCCAGGCCAGGACCTCGAGGGCACGACCGGGACCTACGGCGGCGAGCTGATCGTGACGGCATACCAGAACCGATCGCTCTTCGTCGATCCGTTCTTCGGTCTCACGGGCAAGCAGTACGAGGTCATCAACGACCTCGCGGGCACCGAGAGCGACGCGACGCTCCTGATCGGCTCGGCCGGCGTACGCGTCGAGGACCGCAGGCCCGTTCGCTCGCTCTTCGGCGAGGTCGCGGTCGACTGGACCTTCGACGGCGGCGACCCCAACGACCTGCCCGGGCTCGGTCGGCTCCGCGTGGACGACGACTGGATCCGTCTGCGCTGGAACACCTACGCGTCCGTCTTCCTCGAGCCCCTGCTGTTCAACGAAGCGTGGCGCGACCCGAGCAGCAGCTTTGCCACACTCGGGCACGAATTGGTGGTCGGCTTCCGAGGCCAGGCGGCGCTCGACGAGGCCCGGCTGATCCCACAGGAGCAGAGCGTCGTCGGGGGTGCGTACTCCGTGCGGGGCTACCCCGAGAGCGTGACCGCGGGTGACACCGTCTTCATCGCGACCGCAGAGTACAGGGCTCACATCCCGGCGCTGCTCGGGATGGCGGAGGCCGGCTCGTCGGGCGATGGTTTCCGCTGGCGTCCGGATCGTCCGTACGGCAGCGCCGACTGGGACCTCGTGCTCGCGGGCTTCGTGGATCTCGGCCAGACGATCAACAACGACCCAGAGGCGACCGAGTTCGATGAGACATTGCTCGGCGCAGGCGTTGGCCTCGGGCTCGATATCCGGCGCAACGTGAGCGTGCGGGCGGACTGGGGCTTCGCGCTCGAGGACCTGGACAGCGGGCGGTCGAGCTCGGGCGACAGCGAGGTCCACTTCGTCGCGACGATCGCGTATTGAACAGATTGCGGAGGCACACGATGCGACCGATGCTTGCTCGACCCACCCGGATGAGCCCCGCGGTGCTCGTGCTGACCGCTGGCACCGCGCTCGGAGGGCCCGAGGGCGAACGCGTCGTCGCGGGCCAGGCCTCGTTCGACCGCGTCGGCACCACCACGACGATCACCGCTGGCAACAACGCGATCATCGAGTACGGCTCGTTCGACATCGGGCGGAACGAGGCGGTCCGGTTCGTTCAGCCCTCGGCCGACGCACGGGTGCTCAACCGTGTCCTCGGGCAGTCTCCGACGCGGATCAACGGCTCGCTGACCGCGAACGGGCGGGTGTACATCGTCAACGAGGCGGGCGTGTTCTTCGGCAGCAGCGCTGTGGTCGATGCCGGCGCGATCTACGCCGGCGCGGGCACGCTGACCAACGGTGACTTCCTGGCGGGCGTCGACCGGCTGACCGGGCTGAACGGTGAGGTCAGGAACGAGGGCGTGATCCGCGCGGGCGAGATCCACCTCGCGGGCCGGCGCGTCACGAACCTGGGCGAGCTGGCCGCCGGCGACATGGTCACGATGACCGCGGGCGACGAGGTCTTCATCGGCGAGCGCGACGGGCACGTGTTCGTCCGCGCCGACGGGCTTGGGGGCGAGGGCGCTGTCGATCAGGGCGGGCGCATCGACGCGAGCTCGGTCCGGCTCGGTTCGGGTGATCTGTTCTCCGTGGCGCTCCGTCCCGAGTCGGTGATCCGCGCCCCGGAGGTCCGCATCGAGAGCGGGGGGCGGGGCACCGTGCACGTGCGCGGCGCGATCGACGCAACCAACGCAACCGGGGTCGGCGG
>JANQQZ010000033.1 GCA_028284805.1 Phycisphaerales bacterium | reverse complement strand
TGACGACCGCCGCGCTGCTCGTCCTCGTGTCCCTCGCGCTCCAGCCCGAGCCCACCGGAGATCATCCCGCCGTGCCCGAGCACACCAACCGACTCGCCGACTCGACCAGCCCGTACCTGCTGCAGCACGCGCACAACCCTGTCGACTGGTACCCGTGGGGCGAGGAGGCCTTTGCCGCTGCCCGCGAACGCGATGTGCCCATCTTCCTCTCGATCGGGTACTCCACCTGCTACTGGTGCCATGTCATGGAGCGTGAGAGCTTCGAGAGCGAGGCGACCGCGCAGGTCATGAACGAAAGATTCGTCTGCATCAAGCTCGATCGCGAGGAACGGCCAGACGTCGATGACCTCTACATGACCGCCACCCAGGCCATGACGGGCCGCGGGGGCTGGCCCATGAGCGTGTTCCTGGAGCCAAACACGCTCAAGCCTTACTACTGCGGAACGTACTTTCCCCCAGAACCGCGCCACGGCATGCCCTCGTTCGAGCAGGTGCTCGTGGGCATGTCGGAGGCATGGAAGACGCGCCGGGATGAGGTGGTCGCGCAGGCGAGCCGGCTTGCCGAGGCTGTTGAGGAGCAGCTCGTTTCGCGTGAGGCCCCCGTGGTCGTTGGTGCGGACCAGGTGCAGCAGGCCGTCGGCACGCTGCTCAAGATCGCCGACATGCAGCACGGCGGGTTCGGCGGCGCACCCAAGTTCCCGCAGCCGGCCTACATCGACTTCCTGCTCGACGTGCGCGAAGCATCAGACGATGCCACACGGCAGGCCATCGACAGCGCCGTCACGCTCACCCTCGACCAGATGCTCATGGGCGGCATCCACGACCACGTCGGAGGCGGGTTCCACCGCTACAGCGTCGACGCCTACTGGACGGTGCCCCATTTCGAGAAGATGCTCTACGACAACGGCCAACTCGCCGCGACGTACGCCCGAGCCGCGGCCATCTACGACAATGCCGACTACCGGCGCGCCGCGGTGCGCGCCTGCGACTACATCCTTCGTGAGATGACCTCGCCCGAGGGCGGCTTCTACAGCGCACAGGACGCCGAGGTCGACCACCGCGAGGGTCTGAACTATCTGTGGACGCCCGAGCAGATCCGAGAGGTGCTCGCCGGGGACGACGCGGTGTTCGCGATCGAGCGGTTTGGCCTGGACCGCGGGACAAACTTCCAGGACCCGCACCACCCCGACGATCCCCCCAGCAACGTGCTTCGCCTCGAGGCTCTACCGGGCACCGACGCCGGGCGTCTGGATCGGGTCTCGTCGATGCTGCTCGAAGCCCGAGATGGGCGGAAGCAGCCTGGCACCGACGACAAGGTCCTCGCCGCGTGGAACGGGATCATGATCCGGGGCTTCGCCGAAACCGCGGTCCTGACGGGCGAAATCCGCTTCCTCGACGCCGCCCAGCGCGCTGTCGAGTTCATCCGATCCGACGTAACCGATCCCCGGCTCGGCCTGCTTCGATCGTGGCGAGGCGGGAACGCCCACACCCCCGCGTTTCTTGATGACCACGCCAACCTGGTAGCGGGTCTCGCCGCGCTCGCGCGGGCACAGGCCGCTGTGGGACGCGACACTGCCGGCACGATCGCGTTCGCGTCCGACCTGGCCGATCAAGCCGCGGAGCACTTCCTCGATCCCGATGTCGGCGTGCTGTTCGATACCCGGGCGGGCGAGACCGAGTTGTTCGCGCGGGGCCGCTCGACCTACGACGGCGCGATGCCGAGCGCCGTTGCCACGATGCTCAACGCCTGGCTCGACCTCGCGGAGATCACGGGCGAGACACGGTTTGCCGAGCGGGCAGTCCGATCGCTCGTCGCCCACTCGGCGGCCATCCACGATTCCCCGATCGCAACGGTTCACTCGACGCGAGCCCTGTTCCGGATGCTCCGCGCCGGGCTGCCGCTGCAGGCCGCGCTCGATGACGCGGGCGCCGCGCAGCGCGAGTCCGATGAGGCCCCGCCCGAACAGCCCGTCGAGATCTACACCGACACGGAGCGGGTCTCCGTCAGCGCCGACACACCCGCCGAGCTGTCGGTGCTCGTGCGTGTCAAGCCGGGCTATCACATCATCGCCGCCGAACCGGGCGACGCGGGCGAAGGTCTGATCCCGCTCCGCGCAGGCATCGTTGGCGGCACGGGGGTCAACGCCTACGCGGACTACCCCGAGGGCACGCCGCTCGCGCTTCCGGGCATCGACGATCCGGTCCGCGTCTATGAGGGCGACATCGAGCTGACCATCGCCCTCGAGCGCGCCGGCGAGCGCACGGGTCGCCCCGTCCTCGTCGTGACGTTCCAGGCGTGCACCGATACCGAGTGCCTGCCCCACCAGACGCTCGAGCTCGACGTCGCGGTCGATCTTGACTGATCAGAAGATGCCGTGCGAGGCAAGGTGCCGCGCGATCTGGGCGGCCGTGTCGCCCTCGTGGTCGATCCGCTCCGCCCGCCAACCATGAGCGTGCGCGGAGGCGATGTTCTCGCTCAGATCATCGAAGAAGAGGATCTCGCTTGCGCTGAAGCCCGTCTCGGCTTCGAACCGCTCGAAAATGCCGGCGTCGGGTTTGGCGACGCCCAGCAGGTGGCTCGCGTGACGGTGCTCGAGCAGTCTTGCGCTTGGGAAGCGAGACGTGCCGCCCTCGTCGGGCCGCAGCTGCTGCGACCAGTGCAGATGATTGGTATTGCTCAGCATGCCCGTCGTGACCGAGTGCAGGCCCACGAGCCGTTCGACGAGCTGGGCTACACCCGGGTACTCCTCGATCAGCCACGCGTCGTGGATGCTTCGCATCTCGTCGGGGGTGTAGAGCCCGTTCATCGCGTCGGATAGCGCTGCGCAGAACGCATCGCACCCGATCGCACCGATCTGATAGTCGTGCGCGATCCGTCGACGCTCGGCCGCGAGCTCCGGGTGCTCGGACCCCTCGCGCACCCCGAATCCCGCACGCTCGCATCCCTCACGCCACGAGCGGCAGATCCGCAGGATCACCCCGCCCCAGTCGAACACCACGATCCTCACGCGATCCGACACGCTCACGCCCCAGGCAGGTCGTTCTTCATGATCTCGCGCAGCACCGCGGTCGCATACGCACCCCCGGGCAGGTCGAACGCGACGCGAACGTACCCGCCGTGCTCGTCGATCCCGCCCTCGACATCCGGGTCCGACAGCGGCACGCGCAGCGGACGGCGCACGCCGGGCACGAGCTCGGCGTGCTTCGACTCGGCGAGGTCCTCCTCGCTCAGCCCCGCCGAAGCGAGCGCCGCAAGCTCGAGTTCGCCTACGTCGCCGCGTGCCCGCGTCATCTCCGCGCCCCACATCGGCCCGCTCGGGCTGATCCCGAAGGTGCCGATGCGTCCGCGCAGCTCATCGTCCACGCTCTCAACGCCGAAGACCGCGCCCGAGTCATGCACGAAGGCCAGATCACCCTCGATCAGCTCGCACCAACTGCCCTCTTCGATCCGGCGCAGCAAGACGTCGTTGAACACCGCCGATTGCATGGCGTTGAGCATGAAGCGCCGCTTCTCTCGCGGCATCCGGCGGCGCAGCCTCCCGAGCAGCAGGTCTCGGCCGGCGCGGTGGTTGTCACGCTGTGCTCCGAACCGCTGGGGCCCAAACAGATTGGGCACACCTCGGGCCGCGAGTTCGCGCAAAGCCCGCCCCGCGCGCACCGCGCCGCTCATCTCGACACCCCGGATCCGGACGTTGAACCGGTTGCCAGCCAGGTGCCCGGTGCGAAGCTTGTTGGTGTGCCGATCGGTCCAGAGCACCGCGACCCGCTCGTCGGGCAGCGATCCGAAATCGTCCTCGGCCTTGCCTGGCAGATGCACGCTCGCGTGCTGGCGCGAGACCGCGTGTCTGTCCTTGCGCCCTGCGACGCCCACCGCCGACCGGCGGACCCCGAAGTGCTCACTCAGGAGGTCCACCAACTCGGGCGTGTCCATCTCTCGCTTCTCGACGAACAGGTACAGGTGCTCGCCCTCGCCGCAGGGCTCGTAGAGCGGCAGCTCTTCGACGATGAAGTCCTCGGGGCGCTCGCGCAGCCGCCCGCCGATGCCCTCGACCGTCTGCGTCGCGTACACCGGCGCGTCGATCGGTCGGTCGTGCACCGGTCCGCTCACGTCTCGTCCCGCGTTGCGCTCTCGATCACGTCCTCGGCCACATAGATCGGCGTATCAGCCGCGATCCCTAGCGCGATCGCGTCGCTCGGGCGGCTATCCACCGTCAGATGCTCGCCCGAAGCCGTCACGATCGACAACTCGGCGAAGAACGTGTGTTCTGCGAGATGAGTCACGGTGACACGTTCGAGCGTGCCGCCCAGCATGGTGATCACCGAGGCAAGCAGGTCGTGTGTCTGGGGTCTCGACAGCTCCAGGCCCTTGAGTCGCCGCTCGATCGCCTGCGCCTCGGGCAGACCGATCACGATGGGGAACGAGCGAGGTTCGCTCTCTACCGGCTCGCCATCGTCCGAGACCTCGCGCAGCTCGATCAGCTGATAGTCCGTCAGCTCACGGATCAGAATCCTCGAGAGTTCCATGCGGACATGCATCGCGGGTCGCCTCCGCCGTGATGGTCAGTCGCGGGACTGCGCCGGTCAAGCCGCGGGGCTCATTGCCCCGCCAGCTCTCTCTTCAGCGAGTTCGGGACACCGATATCGACGATCTCGGCCGCCCCAAATGGCTCACGCCCGGGCTCGCCCGGCGCGGGCATGCCGGGCTTCAGGCCCACGAAGGCCGCGGTCACGTCGGCACGCACCACCGGACCGAGCGGTTCGCCCGAGGCTGCGCTCACGCCCGAGGGCAGATCGACCGCCAGCCGCATGCCGCTTCGGTTCATCGCCCCGATCGCCTCCGCCGCCTCCCCCTCCGCTGGGCGGCTGAGCCCTGTGCCCAGCAGCGCGTCGATGACGAGCACGCTCGGATCCGTCGTGATCGGGGCCTCGAGCGACAGCCCCATCCGCTCGCAGATGGACTCGTTCGTGCGCGCATCATCGCTCGCCGCGGGCCCCAAGGGCCTCGAGACCGAGACAGGCACCCCGAAGCCCTCCAGACGCCGCGCGATCGCGAACCCGTCGCCCCCGTTGTTGCCGGGCCCCGCCACGACGAGGGCTCGCCCGAGCCCGCGATCACGCATAACCCGCAGCGCGATCGCGGCGCAGCCCGAGGCCGCGTTCTCCATCAGCACGATCGAAGGGATGCCGAAGTCCGCGACCGCTCGCCGATCGACCTCCCGCATCGCCTCGCGTGTGAACCGCAGCGGCTCCATGACCCATGCTACCGTCGGACGTGCCCCCCTCGCTCCGCCGACAATCCGAGCCGCCCCGACTCGAGCTCATGCCCCTGCTCGACGTGGTCTTCCTGCTGCTCACGTTCTTCGCGTTTGCGCTGCTGGTCATGGTGCGGGCGGAGGTGCTCGACGTCGAGCTGCCCGTCATCGAGGCGGGGCGGAGCGCCGAGCAGAGCGGAGCGCCCGTTGTCGTCACCATCACCGAGGACGGCTCGCTCGCGATCGACCGCGAGCCCGTGGACGACGACAGCCTGATCGGCGAGCTCGAGACCCGCCGCACGGACAGCGATGACTTCACGCTCATGCTCGAGGTCGACGTAGGCTCGCCCAGCGGGCGGCTCATCGAGCTCGTCCAGACCCTTCGCAACGCCGGATTCGACCGCTTCGGCGTGCTCGGCAGCTCACAGTCTCAGCCGCCGGCCGATGCGTCCGCCGGGCCCGCCGCCTCGGCCGCCGACTGATATCGCGCGAGCACCAGTTCGTACGTCGCGTACGCGGGGCTCGTCTCGTCGACGAGCGACAGCGCCCCCCGCATCGTGTCCACGGCTGCGCCTGGTTCACCCGATGCAAACAGCGCTTCCGCGAGCACGACCAGCGTCGTCGGGTCCGTTCCGTCCGTCAGCGCCACGACACGCCGCGCGGTGTCAACCGCGAACGCCCGGCCCTCCTCGCCCGGATCGGCCCCTCCGCTGAACAGCGACGCCATCGTCAGCATCATGCCCGAGTCGTCTGCGTAGGGCTCCGCGAGCAGCGCTCTCGCCGCGCTCAGCGCCTCCTCGGCTTCGCCCAGTTCGTACAGCAGGATCTCGATCTTCCGCTGCGCCAGGTCGTGCGAGTTGTCGGGGTCGATCGCCACGATCTGATCGATGTACTCCAGCACGCCGCGACGGTCGCCCTGCGACCAGAGCTTGCCCATCTCGGCGCTCAGCTCGGCGACTTGTTCTTCGACCCTGGTTTGCTCGGCGGCCGCCGATGCCATCGCCGCGGCTGCCTCGCCCGCCGCCCGCGCCTGCGCATCGATGTCGTACGTCCCGTCGAGCAGCCCCTCGATCACGCGGTCGAGCTGGTTGCCGCTGCCGTCGCTCGCCGGCTCCATCGGGTGCCCGATCCACGCGATCCGCCCGTCCTGCGCCACGACGAAGCTGCAAGGGATTCCCGATCGCCCCGCCGCCTCGAACCAGTCCCGCCCCGTCGCGCCCTCGTCGAGCATTACCTCGAACGAGACGATGTCTGCACGTTCCTCCAGGAACGTCTCGACGACCTGCTCGGCGCTTGCGCCCTGATCCAGACTCACCGCGACGACGTCGAGCCCACGTGGACCCAGCGTCTCCGCAAGCTCCGAGATGTGCGGCATCACCGTGATGCAAGGCCCGCACCAGGTCGCCCAGAACTCGACCAGCGTCACACGCCCAGGGGTGACTGCCTCGCGAGCCTCGCCTCGGAACCACCGCGCCGACGACAGCGGGGGGGCCTGATCGCCCACCGTCAGCACGCCAGGCGTCGCATCGGCTGTTTCCTGCGTCGCCTGTGCCGCGGGAGTCTCCGTTGCCGGCTCGGCCGCGGCGCCAGAATTCGTCTGTGTCGACGCGGGTGTTCCGGTTTCCCCGCACGCGCAGAGCAACGCGGACCCCACGAGCATCCCGAGCCACGCCCTCCGTACCGAAGCTGTCCGCATCGCACGACCTCCCGAAGCAAATCCTACCATGCCTGGTGGGAACCTCCCGCACCAACCGGCTTCTCCTCGCCGCGGCGTTCGTCTTGAGCGTCCTGCTCCACGTCGGCGCCGCGACCCTGCTGATCGCTTCGCCGAAGCCGCCCGTCGGGTTCGAAGATCGCCTCGCGAACACGGCGGAATCCGAGGTCACCCCTGGCATCGCCGCCAGCGACGCGGTTACGGTCTCGTGGATCGGCTTCAGCGATCCCACCAGGCACACCGCACCCGAAGCGGAGACGGATCAGGCGCAGGTCTCGCCCGACGCGGGGCAGGCGGTCAGAGCGGTGGCGCAGGCCGCCCAGCAGGCCGCGGAGGAGGTCCGCGAGCGTGTGACACCCGTGCTCGAGCGGGGAAGCGTGCTCGCCGAGGCCCTGCGCGACCAAGCGATCGTTGCGGCCCGACGCCTGGAAGCCGAACAGGCTGCCCAACGCGCCGCGGAGGCTCGCACCGCACGGGAGGCGGCCGAGGGAGATCGCGAGGCCCTGCCCGACGAGCGCGACGCCGCAGCAACATCGACCGCACCCGACCTGACCTATCGCGCCGGAAGGCCTCTGGCCCGCCAGGGGCTCCAGATCACGACCGTCCGCCCCGAGTTCGATGCCGCCACCAGCGTGCTCGACCTCCGTGCGGCGCGCCGCGACCCGGTCGTCGCTATCGCCTTCGCCCGCGATGGCAGGGTCCGCTCTGTCACCTTTCTGGACGGCGGCACAGGCTTGCGGAGCGTCGACGAGCCCATCAAGACCGCCGTCTACCGCTGGACCGCAAAGGGTTCCGACCTCGAGCAGATCCCAGAGGGTGACCCCGACGCGACCCTCACCGTCCGCATCCGCTTCGATCTCTGAACGCTGCCCGACGGTCTGCCGATAGACTGAACGGATGCTCGCCTTGTGCCTGATCATCACCGCCGCGCTGGCCCAGCCCGAGTTGCGACTCATCGACGCCGGCACGTCCGACGTCTCGGTCAACAGCGAGAGCCGGCTCCTCCCGCGCCTCGACCAACGCAAGCCCGTCGGCTTCAACCAGATCTACGAGATGATCAAGCCCAGCGGCGAACGCGTCTTCATCCGGATCTCGGGCAACACCTTCGCCGAGTTCGAGCGATCGGTCTACAACGCTTCGGGCGGGGTCGAGGTCTCCCCGGGCACCGTCTTCCGCACCGGCAACCCGCTCGCGGAGCAGCCCACCGAGGTCGCGCCGGCACCCAACCGCGTCTCCCTCGCCGCCAACTCGGCCCCGACGCGGAGCGATCCCGCTCGCGTCTATCCGTCCTCGGGTACGGTCGCGCAGGCGGTGGGGGAGCCCTCGATCATCGGCAACGAGCTCTACCGCAGGGTCCGGGTTTCGCAGCTTCTTCTCGCGACGGTGAAACCTCAGGTGAGTGAGCCCTAATACTCGTCGGGTCGCGAGCGCGGCCCCAACGAGCACAGCAGCCCGGATCAGCGATCCAGGGCCGCGGGGGAACCCACCAATGCCGCACGCACGCACCGCAGCCGTCGTCATCGCCGCAGCCTCGTTCACCCTCCTCGGCGGGTGCATCTACGGGTCCAGCACCTCCAAAGAGAGCGGCACCCGCGTCGGCACGCGCACCTTCGAACGCATCGTCCCGGGCGAGACGACTAAGAACTGGGTTGCCACCACCCTGGGCGAGCCCTCGAGACGCTCGTCCTACGAGGATGGACGCGAGCTCTGGGTCTACAGCTACTCGAAGCTCGAGAAGAGCAAGGGCTCGTTCCTGATCATCATCGGCGGCTCCGACGAATCGAGCACCAGCGAGACCACCTACATCGAGTTCCAGGACGGCGTCGTCACCGAGGCCTGGAAGGAATAGGCGAGCCGCCCGCTCGCGGGATCAGGACGCTGTGGTGTCGCCCTCGGGCCCGCCGATCGAGTCGCGCATCCGCGTGTCCGCCTCGATGTTGCGGAGCCGCTGGTAGTCCATGATGCCCAGGTTGCCCTGGCGGAACGCCTCGGCCATCGCCTTGGGCACCTCCGCCTCGGCCAGAACAACCAGTGCGCGGTTCTTCTGTTCCTCGGACTTGAACTCCTGTTCCTGCGCGACAGCCATCGCGCGGCGCTGCTCCGCCTCGGCCTGGAACCGGCGCTTGTCCGCCTCGGCCTGGTCCGCCTGCAGCTTCGCGCCGATGTTCTCGCCCACGTCGACGTCCGCGATATCGATCGAGAGGATCTCGAACGCCGTCCCGGCGTCGAGCCCGCGCGACATCACCGCTTTCGAGATCCGGTCCGGGTTCTCAAGCACCTCCTTGTGCGTCTCGGCCGAGCCGATCGACGAAACGATGCCCTCGCCCACTCGGGCGACGATCGTCTCCTCGGTCGCACCACCGACCAGGCGCTGGAGGTTCGTTCGCACGGTCACGCGGGCGCGGGCCTTGAGCTGGATGCCGTCCTTGCTCACCGCGTCGATCGTGCCGCGCCCGAGGGATGGGTTCGGGCAGTCGATCACCTTGGGGTTCACGCTCGTGTTGACGGCATCGAAGATGTCGCGCCCCGCGAGGTCGATCGAGCAGGCGGTGTCGTAGTCAAGATCGATACGGGCCTTCTTGGCAGCGATGAGCGACGAGACGACGTTGGGCACGCGACCGCCCGCGAGATAGTGCTCCTCGAGCTGGGCGGTCGAGATCGGCACCGCCGCCTTCACCGCGCGGATCCGGCTCAGCACGATCGTGCGGGGGTCGACCTTCCGAAGCCGCATCCCGATGAGGTCGATGATGCTGACCTTCGCGCTCGAGGTCAGCGCCTGTATGTAGAGCGTTGCGAACTGCCCGAGCACGAACAGCACGACCAAGCCGATCAGCACGGCAATGACGATGCCGACGATCAGGATCGGACCGAGCCCGCCGCCGCCACCGCCGCCCCCGGGTTGCGCCTGCGCCGCGACGGACGAAGCCCCAAGAACCACCGAGAGCCAACCGAGTGTGCTGCGCATGGATCCCACCTTGGCGGAGAAAGTCTGGACGACCGGCCAAGCCGGGTTCCCGCCCGGCCGGGCGAGTATAGCGAGGCGGCTCACGTCGCCGGGCGGACCCGGAGCTGTGTCGCGTCCGCGTCCGTGACCCGGATCGCGTCGCCCCGCTCGATCGCGACGCCCTCGGCGAGCGCGTCGTACCGCGACCCGTTGACCTCGACCATCCCCACCGGGTGCAGCGGCGTGAGCGCAACGCCTCGCTCGCCCACCAGCGCCCGGAGGGTGTCGCGCTCCTGCTGCTCTCGTTCTTCCACTGCACGCCGTTCCGCGGCGGGCCGCTCGCCCAGCAGCGCACGCCCCCACGACGTCGAGGGCAATAGCTTCGCCCATATCACGAAGGCCGACGGGAAAAGCACCACGAGGGTCAGGATCCCGAGCATGCCCCACAGGACGGGGTTCCGGTCCGTCAGAAACAGGCACACCACGCCCGCAATGCCAACGACGCCTGCCGTGAGTGCGATCACGCCTCCCGACGGCACAAAGAACTCGATCACGATCAGCAGCACCGAGAGAGCGATCAGCGACAGGCCCCAGATCAGCATCGCCTCCATCAGGCCTGCTCCCCCGCGGGCGTCGCGGCCGCGCCCTCATCCGCTTTCTCGACGACCAGTTGCCACGAGTCCACACCCACGACTCTCACGGGCTCGCCCTGATCGATCGCGCCGAGCCCGCTCTTCGCGTCGTACAACTCCTCATCGATCTCCACGCGACCCGAGGGCAGCAGGGGGGTATGCGCGGTCCCGCGCCTGCCGACCAGCGCGTCAAGCCCCTCGTCCGGGTCCATCGCGCCGATCAGGGCGTCCCCAGCCTCCTCGTCGTCCATCCGCGACGCATCGAGCACGAGCTTGCCCAGCACGGGCAGCCTGCCGAACTGCTTGACGATCAGCCCGATCCCGACCCCGGAGGTCACCAGTGCGAGCACCACCGTGACCAGAGCCCGCAAGAGGTCGCCCTGGCCAGAGCCCGTCGGCGACACACCAGGCCCAAGGAACGAGCCCACGAGCCCCGCGAACAGCAGAACCAGTCCCGTGATCCCAAAGACCCCGAACCCGGGCAGCACCAGGATCTCAGCACCGATACACAGGATCCCGGCAAGGATCGCCACGACCTCCCACCAGCCAGCGAGGCCGAGCATCCACGCGGGCGCCATCAGCAGGATCAGCGCGACCACCGCCGTGATCCCGGGCAGCACGAGCCCCGGGCTCGTCATCTCCACGAAGATCGCGATCAGGAACACGACGATCAGCAGACCGCGCACCCAGAAGATCGAGAGCGCCCGGACCGTCGACTCCGACCACGACCGATCGACACGCACGATCTCCTTCGCACCAAAGAACGCCCGCAGTTCCTCGTCGTTCCGAATCGTCGCGCTGGAGAACCCGAACCGTGTCATCTCGCTCGTCTTCATCACGATCGGGCCCGACCCGTTCGTGAGGTACCCCGACAGCGTCCAGTCGCCCGCGTCCGCGGCGCTGAACACGGGGCGGCTGCTCGTCGCCTGGAGCATGTCCAGATCCTGTGCGCTCTCGGCGGTGCTCTCGCCCGAGAGCGCGGGCGACAGGTCCCGCAGCGCGGGCGACGCGGGCCGGAATGCCGAGGGATCCTCGCTCGTTGGCGGAGCCTCCGCCGATTCCGTGCCTGCCGACTCACCCCCGCCGGGCCTGGCCGACACGATGATCGGCGAGCCCCGAGGCGG
>JANQQZ010000029.1 GCA_028284805.1 Phycisphaerales bacterium | reverse complement strand
GGGAAACCGGCCGCCGGGCGATCATCTGATTGTCATCTGCCGGGCGTCAGCCGGGGTTGCGGAGCGTGAACTGCTGGCTGAAGTAGTCGCGCATCTCCGACGCGTTGAGACGCGAATCCCACGCCCCCTTGCGCTGGTTCCGCATCGCGTCGATGAACGCATCATCACCGCTGAACCCGACCGAGCGTGCGTAGTCGTCGAGCGTCGCCGACCCGTCCTTGTAGGGATCGGTGTTCCGATCTCCGGGCTGCATCGACCCGCCGCGCGGATCGAAGTCGGCCTGCCACTCGGTCAGCTCGAGCTGCGAGTTGCCGACGCTGAACTCCTCCGTGCGGCTCTTGTGGAGGTAGCGGTTGGCTTCGTACACGAGCCCGGGCACGTCCATCCCCTCGTCGTGCTGCACGAGCGGGCGCGACCCGCCCGACATCGAGATCAGGTTGCCGCGGATCGTCACACTGAGCACCTCGTCCTCGTCGACGCGGATGTTGCGCCCGAAGTCGTCCACGACGTTGTCCGAGATGACAAGGTTCTTGTTGAACGCATCGGTGTTCGAGAACAGCATGATCCCATAGCCGAAGCCGTCCTCGACACCGACGGTGCTGTTCGCGACGATGTTGCCGCGGACCTCGACGCCGTCGGCATGCTGGACCTGGATGCCCCAGCCTCGCTTGTGGTCGTCGTTCTGGTGGATGCCCTCGAGCACGATGTTGTTGTTGATGCTGCCCTGCACCGGGGGCTCGTCGCTGCGGACGCCCTCGTTGCCGAACATGACACCGATCGGGTTCGACCAGAACACGTTGCCCTCGAGATCGCCGCCGAGCCGCGCCTGGATCCCGTGCGACGATGCGCGGGACGAGAAGTTGTCGCGGAACTCGAGGTTCTTCACGGTGCGCTGCATGTAGACGTTGTGCGCGAAGATCGTCGCCGTCGCATCGCGGCCGCGGCCGGGCTCCCACCCGTTGCGGTCGAAGATGCACCCGACGACGAGGATGCCGTCGACCTTGTCGGCGAACAGCCCCTGCGCGTGCGTCGTGCCCGCGTTGTCGATGATCACGCACCGCCGGATCTCGATATCACGCATGTCACTGGACGAGTCGCCGTGCAGCGCGATCCCGTGCGTGTACCCGCTGATCAGCAGGTCCTCCATGAGCACGTCCTCGACACCGCCCGAGACCATGCGGATCCCGTAGTCGCGGTACTTCACGCCCGGACGAAGCTCGAGACTCACGAACGCCAGGTGCGCACGCCGGTCACGCTTGATCATGCTCAGGCCCTTGCCCGTGCCCGTCAGCAGCACCGGGCGAGGCCCCTCGCCGTACGCGCCGATCACCATCTTCTGCGATTCCGAACGACCCGACTTGTTCCACGACCCGAGCGACTCGCTGAACGTGTCGCCCCGACGCAGCAGCAGCCAGTCCGGGGAGCCATCGCGAAGCCGGCGGATGCCCTCGTTCACCGTCCGAAGCGCGCGGTCCGGGCTCAGCCCGTCGTTCGAGTCGCTGCCGTTCTCCGCGACGTAGAACACCCGGCTGTCCGAAGCGGGCACGAGCTCGGTCCACCCGTTCGTGTCGTTCGAACCCGCCCCGTCGTCGGTGGTGTCGTCGGAGTTGTCATCGCCCGAGTCGTCCGAGTTCCCGTCAGAGCCATCCCCCGTGTTGTCGTCGGAGTTGTCGTCGCCCGGATCGTCGGAGTTCCCGCTGTTCTTGTCGTCGTTCTTGTCGTCCCCCCGATCGTTCAGCAGCATCAGGTAGGCGTTGAAGTCCGCCGCGGTAACGCGCCCGTCGCCGTTGGCGTCGGCGCGCATGTCACCCGTGCGGTACCAGCCGATCCACTCGAGGATGAGCGGGTCGATGATGGTCGCGGTATCACCGTCGCCGTTGTCGGCACGGCTCTCGTTGTTGCCCGACCCGCCGTCACTACCGCCGTAACCCGCGAACGGGTCCACCGAAGCTGCCGGCGTTACCGGGACCTGCTTCTCCACCACCCGGACGATGCGCTTGCCGTTGGGCAGCGTCACCACCACACGCTCCTGAACGGTCCGTGTCTCACTCTGAGCCTGGGCCGGCGTCGCCAGACCCGAGGCCAGAAGAAGCCCCGTCACAATCGCCGCTCGAGTCGCATTCACTGTGGTCATCCGCTTCCCTCCAAGCTTGACCAGGTTCTCTCTCCGTCACGACTCTGATCGTCCCCGCGGCTTATCCACTTTCGCTCTCTGAGTCATAAGTCGTTGCTGCGACAAGGCCAACGCGCCTCATCGTCTGCCTCAGCCCACACCACCATCCCAGGTGGAACCGGCGCCCTCGCTCCAGGTCGCCCCAGAAACGCCCGGAAATTATCGCCCACGCGTGTCGTGAACACCCACCGAGCGCAGAGCCTCGTCCAGCACCGCTGCCTCGCGGTCGATCGAGTGCATCCGCCGCACCGCCGCGTTCCCGGCACGCCCGAACGACGCAAGCTCCGCGTCCGCCGCGCCGTCCAACGCGAGCATCGCCTCGACCAGGGCCCCCTGATCCGAGGGCGTGACCAGCCAACCGCTCTCCCCGTCCACCACGAGCTCGGGGATCCCCATGATCCGCGTCGTGATCACCGGACGCCCCAGCCCCATCGCCTCCATCAGCACCACGGGCAGCCCCTCGGCAAAGCTCGGCAGCACCATCCCGCTACTCCGGACGATCACACCCCGCACGTCGTCGCCTGACAGCGCGCCGTGGAACACCACCGCGTCATCCAGCCCCAGTTCCCGGACCCTCGCCTCCAGCTCTTCGCGCATCGGCCCGTCGCCCACGACATCCAGCTCGAGCCCCGCCCCGCGCCCGCGCGCCTCGCACAACGCCTCGATCAGCACGGGCAGCCCCTTGGGCGGCGCCACCCGGCACACGATGCACACCCGCCTGGGCCTCCCCCCAGGCAGCGGCTCCGCCTCCAGGAACCGGTCGTCCACCGCGCACCGAACGATGCGGATCTTCCCCCACGCACCGACCGGGCACCACCGACGAAGCTGCGACTCGCAGAACCGGCTGATCGCCGTCACGAACGCGCTCTCCTCGATCACCCCCGCGATGTCCCACTTCTCGCAGTTGTCGAAGTCGTTCGGGCCGTGATACGCGATCGAGTACGCCGGACCGCCCACGCGTCGGCACAGGCGCGCCACCACCGCCCCGTTGCTCCCGAAGTGCACACGCACCAGCTCGCTGCCGAACCGAGCGCACAGCTCCGCCAGCACGAGCGCCTCCGCGTAGTACGCAAGCATCTTGAACCCGATACCCGTCCGCTGCGCCAGCCCGATCGCGAAGGCGAGCGTCCCAAGAACCGCCGCGGGCCTCCGCACCAGCCGACGGAGCATGTGCCCGACCAACGCAGGCTTCGACAGGCCCAGCAGGTTCTCGGTCTGCTGGGCCTCGCGCCGGTCTTCCGCGTCGACCAGCGAAGACGCCCGACGCAGGCTGACCCGCTGCACCTCGTGACCTACCCGCTCGAGCGCGAGGATCTCGCGCTTTATAAAGGTATGGCTCACAGCCGGATAGTGATTCGTGAAGTAGGTCACCCGCATGACACGCCCCCTGCACCGCCCGGATCTATCGGGGCATCGGCCCGCCGGGTTCGCCAGAGCCACAATCATGGCGGCCCCACCCAGGACCGATACCCTCCCAGAGCGATGCCACCCGACACACCGCCCAACCCGACCCCGGGCCGACGCTACGCCCTCATCTGCCCCTGCCGCGACGAGGCCGACCATGTGCAGGCCACGATCGACTCGCTCGCCGCCCAGAGCGAGCCCCCCACCCTCTGCCTCTTCGTCGATGACGGGTCCACCGACGACACCCCCCGGATCCTCGCCGAGGCCGAGGCCAGGCTGCCCTGGTTCAAGGTCCTGACCCGCGCGGACCGGGGCGTCCGCGCCGTCGGGCCGGGCGTCATCGAGGCCTACAACGCCGGCTACGAGACGCTCGACCTCGACGAGTTCGACTTCGTGTGCAAGATCGACGCCGACCTCGAGTTCCCGCCCCGCTACTTCGAGCTCGTGATGGACCGCATGCACGAGCACCCGCGCACGGGGAACTTCTCGGGCAAGCTCTTCCACCGCCTCGACTCGGGCAGGCTGATCGCCGAGCCGACGGGCGACGAGAACGCGGTCGGCAACGCCAAGTTCTACCGCATCGAGTGCTTCGAGGACATCGGCGGCTACGTCCAGCACGCCGGGTGGGACGGCATCGACGGGCACATGTGCCGACTGAAGAACTGGATCGCCCTCAGCGAGGACCACCCCGACCTGCGCATCATCCACAGGCGTCTCATGGGGTCGAGCTACAAGTCGGTCTTCCACGGGCGCCAGCGCTGGGGCAAGGCCAAGTGGTACATGGGCACCAGCCTCCTCTACATGCTCTTCGTCACCGCGTACCGCATGAAAGAGAAACCGGTCTTCATAGGCGGGCTCGGCATCATGCTCGGATACCTCAAGGCCATGCTCACGGGCTACCAGCGCGTGAGCACGCCCGAGTTCCGTAGGCACCTCCGCGCGTTCGAGCACCGATCGATCATCAAGGGCAAGGCCGGCGCGACCGTCGAGGCCAACGAGCGCATCAAGCGCTGGTGGGACGAGCAGCAACGCTCCGCCCCAGACCCCAACCCCACCAACTCGTCCGCGGCATGAGCGCCTGCGACACACTGCCAACCGTCACGCTCGCGGGCCAGCGCATCCACGCCGTCACGATGCAGCAGACCCTCGACGCCATCGCCGCCGACGCGAAAGCCGATCGCGGAGGCTGGGTCGTGACGCCCAACCTCGACATCCTCCACAAGCTCGTCCACGACCAGACCTTCCGCGCGCTCGTCGAACCCGCGACCCTGCGCCTGCCCGACGGCAAGCCCCTCGTGTGGGCGTCGAAGCTCCAGGGCAGCCCCCTCCCCCAGCGCGTCGCGGGCTCCGACCTGATCTCGACCCTCTCCGCGCGCGCCGCAGACGAGGGCCTCTCGGTCTTCTTGCTCGGCGGCGACCCCGGCGCCGCGGACGAAGCAGCACGCGTGCTCCAGCAGCGCCACCCGTCGCTCACGGTTGCCGGAACCGAGTGCCCCCCCTTCGGATTCGAGAGCGACACCGAATACCTCGCCCGCCTCGAAGCCACGCTCGCCAGCGCCGACCCCGACATCGTCTTCGTCGCTCTGGGCTGCCCCAAGCAGGAGCGCCTGATCGCCAGGCTCCGCCCCATCCTGCCCGGCGCATGGTTCCTGGGCGTGGGGATCTCGTTCTCCTTCCTCGCCGGGCGAGTCAGCCGAGCACCCTCCTGGATGCAGAAGACAGGCCTCGAGTGGCTCCACCGGCTGGCCCAGGAACCCGGGCGGCTCGCACGCCGGTACCTGCTCGTGGGCATCCCCTTCGCCGTCCGCCTTCTGGCGGGCTCGGCGATCACCCGATTCAGGGGGTAACGCAACCCATCCTCAAGCTGGTGCCCGCTCGCCTGTGGTCTAGACTCATCCCGGGCGGCCGCGTGGCGATATCTACTCAAGACCGCTTCACGCCCCGGGCTGCCCGTGTGGGGATGATCCATCGTGCCGGAACCAGCTGCCATACCCCCAACGATCGCCGGATGCGTCCTGCTCGCGGGCGGTCTGGTGCCCAGCCCGCTCGTCGAGGAGGCCGGCCAACCCTCGCTTGAGCTCTCCCTCACCGCCAGGCAGACCGTCTTCGATCGCTGGTGCGACGTCCTTTTCGACGCCGCCGTTGGCGATCGGCACCCGCTCAAACGCCCAATCCTGCAGGTGGTCCACTCGGGCCCCCCCTACCGACCCCGCCGGGACTTCAGCGATCCCCGGTTCGAGGTGCTCACGCAAGAAGAGCCGGGCAGCTACCGCGGGCCCGCGGGCGTTCTGCGTGATGTCGCCCAGGAGTACGACGACGACGACGTGCTGCTCGTCGCCGAGGCCGCTCGCTTCATCGCGGGCGGTCTGGGCCAGTTCCTGGGCGACTGGTCCCGGCTCAGGCCCGACGTGCTCATCGCCTGCCACCCGGGCGGCGAGCCAGCAGGCATCATGCTGGTCCGCAGGGGCTCCCTCGAACTGGTTCCAAACGAAGGCTTCATGGACGTCAAGGAGCAGTGGCTGCCAAAGGTCGTCCGCGCAGGGCTCAAGGTCTGGACGAGCGAGACCCGGGACTTCCGCCCCTACCCCCTGCGAACCCGTGAACAGTTCCTCGACGCCTCCGCCGTCGCGGCCGGGATCGGGTGCAGCGAGACCCGGGGCGACGGCGTTCTCGGACCTCCCCGCGTGCTCGGTCCAGGAATCGACAAATCCCGTGTGTCCGAGACCGCACAGGTGGCTCCGGGAGCCGTAATTGCCGATGCCATTGTGATGCCCGGCGCGGTCATCGGGGCCGGCGCGATCGTTGTCCGTTCGATCGTTTGCCCCGACGCCGTCGTCGAGCACAACGCCGAGGTGGTCGACCGGATCGTGCCGGCGGCCGCGTGATCCGTTCTCCGACGCCGCAAAGGACACCCCAGAGACGATGAACGTGTTCCGCGCATGGCGAACCATCGACGCCCTCCTGCTGGGAGGCCTGGTTCTGATCGCGGTCATCGCCGCTTGGCCTGCGTGGGCCGATGTCTTCTCGGTCGGCTGGTCGGACCCCGAGCAGTCACACGTCCTCCTGGCGATCCCGGTCGCCCTCTGGCTGACCTGGATCCGGCGCGCGCGCCTGGTCAACAGCCGCCCCGCCTGGTCGCTCGCCGGGCCTTTGGTCATCGCCGGTGCCTGGGCCCTGGGCAACCTTGGCCTCGCAACGTCGCGCGACCTCTTCTGGCACCTCTCCGCCCTGCTCGTCGTCGTCGGTGCCATGCTCACGGTCGTCGGGCCCAGGCTGATGTGGCGCTTCGCCGTCCCCACGGTGGCCCTGCTCGCGCTGATGCCCATCCCCGCGGGCATCCGCCTGCAGATCGCCCAGCCGCTGCAGGAGATCAGCGCGGTCTGCGCCCAGTACCTGCTCGAGATCGCGGGCGTGCCCGTCACACGCTCAGGCAACATGCTCGTGCTCAACGGGCACCCGGTCGTGATCGCCGAAGCCTGCAACGGCATGCGCATGGTCGCGGCGCTGGGCGTCGTCGCCTACACGTTCGCCTTCTCGATCCCCGCCAAGCCTGCCGTCCGAGCCCTGCTGCTCGCGCTCTCGCCCGTGCTCGCGGTGATCGTCAACATCATCCGCCTCATGCCCACCGTGCTGTTCTACGGCTACGCCTCCGACAGCTTCGCCCAGCTCTTCCACGACGTCTCGGGCTGGCTCATGATGCTCGTCGCCCTGGGCGTGCTCTGGGCCTTCATGCGGCTCCTCCGCTGGATGGAGCTGCCGGTCCTCAGCTACGGAGCCCTGCGAGACTGAACATGGCGAGCCGACCCAACAACCGTGTGCCTCACCGACTCGCAGCGCCCGTTCTGAGCGCCGCGCTGCTCGCGGCGCTCGCGGGCGTCGGCACCCTGCGCCCCTCGCCCCCGGCCGGGGTGCAGGAGTACGTCACCGCCGTCGTCCACGCGATCGACGACACCCCCTACCGCATCAACGCCTGGACCGGGCGCGACCTCAACGCGCCCCCCACCGAGGCGGTCGACATGCTCAGGCCCAGCCGCGTCCTGCACCGGGGCTACCGCAACGACGGCGGGCGCGACGAGATCCGCATGGTCATCGTCCACTGCCCTGACGTCCGGGATATGGCCGGGCACCACCCCCCCAACTGCTACCCCGCGACCGGCTGGACCACCTCGGGCGCATCGGAGATCGAGGTCAACGCCTTCGGGCACGACCAGACGTTCGCTGTCCACCGCTTCGAGCGGCGTGAAGCAGGGACCACCCACCGCATCACCGTCGCGAGCGGCTTCGTCGTCCCGGGCTACGACGGCGCAGTCATCCCGGGCATGGACAAGCTCCGCGCCGTCTCGGAAAACCGAAGAAGAACCAAGCTCGGCGCAGCCCAGCTGCAAATCATCATCGATCGCGCCGCGGGTCAGGATGAGATCAGGGAGGTCGTTGAGACCTTCCTCCCCGCGCTCGAGCCGGTCGTCGACCGGGTCACGGAGGGAGCCGAATGAGCAACCCGTTCGCCGACACCCAGGACCCCGCCATCCCTGCGGACACCGAGTCGCAGGGCATCGACGTCATCGGCCTGATCCGCCGCTCGCTCCGCGGACGCTGGCTGATCGCCGGCGCCGCCGGCGCCGCGCTCGCCATCCCCGCTGCCCTGCTCGGCTACAACGCCGCGAAGATCGAGTACGCCGCCAGCGTCGGTGTCGAGGTCCTCCAGGCCCCGAACACGCTGATCTACGACCAGTTCCGCAACGACACCGAACGCATCCGCGAGTACATCCGCAGGCAGGAGGCCCAGGTCCGCGGGCAGCGCGTCCTCGAATTGGCCGTCGCCCACCCAGACCTCCGCGCCATCGACTGGCCCTCGGGCACCCCAGGCCAGCAGGCACTCCGCGACTCGATCCGTGTCGAGTACCGGAACCTCTCGACCAACTTCACCGTGCGCACCGTCCACAACGACCCCACCTCCGCCAACGCGGCGATCAAAGCCGTCGTCGAGACCTACAACGACATCCACCGCGAGCTCAACAGCCCCGATCGACGCGCGAGAGAGCTCCAGAGCCGGATCAACCAGGTCGAAAGCCAGATCACCCAGCTGGGCAACTCCATCGAGGCCGCAACCGCAGAGCTGGGCACGACCAATCTGCAGCCGCTGATCGACGCCGCTCTCGAAGAACGCCGCCTCTACCAGACTCGGATCATCAAGATCCAGGATGAGATTGCGCTCCGCGAGCAAACCGGAAGGGGCAACGAGCCCCTCAACCCGGACGAGCTCAACGTCGACGAGCTCGCGCAGTTTGACGACGAGCTCGCTCGCCTGCTCGCCGTCCGCGCCGACCGCCAGGCCCAGATCGACACGCTGCTGATCGATCTGCTCCCGCGCCACCCGTCGGTCAAGAGTCTCAATCAGGAGATCGCCTCGATCGACCGCCTGATCACGGACCGCGTCGACACCATCCGCGAGCAGGGCCCGATCGGCGGCATCGATCCGATCATCATCGAGGGGTCCACGATCGAGCAGCTCGAGTTCAGCCTCGCTCGAGCCCGCCAGAAACTTGAAACCGTCGCCGCGAACCTCAGACGCTACAACCAGACCGCTAAGGAGATCGAGCGAGACCAGGACGACCTCGAACTCGCCCGAGGGATCCGCGCGGACCTGGCCGACCAGCTCAGCAAGCTCGACATCGAACGCGAGAACCTCCAACGCGGACGCATCCTCATCCAGCCAATCACCCCCGCAACCATCTGGGACGACAAGCGCAAGCCCTTCGCTGCCGCCGGGTTCATCTTCGGCGGCGCGATCGGCGTCGGGCTCGTCATCGCCTACGGCGCCTGGCGGCGCACCTTCCGGTACGTCGACGACATCGACAACCCCGCCAGCCTCCCGCCGCTGCTGGGCACACTGCCCGAGCTCGACCGCAAGGACCCGGACGCCGAGCGCATCGCCGCTGTCAGCGTCCACAACCTCCGCAACACGCTGCACAGCATCAGCCGCTACAGCGACAGCGAGTGCCAGGTCATCGTGTGCACCTCTGCCGAGCCCGCCGACGGCAAGACCACGCTGATCCAGTCCCTCGGCGCTTCCTACGCGCTCACCGGGCTGCGCACCATCATCGTCGACCTCGACCTGGTGGGCGGAGGCCTCTCCGCGCGCCTGGGTATGAGCGGGCGGCGAGGCGTCGCCGATCTGCTCGGGGGCCTTGAGCCCACCAAGTGCATCAAGCGGACCGCGACAGAGAAGCTCTACGCCCTGCCCGCGGGTGACGGCACCGCCTGCAAGCCCGAACAGCTCGCCCACCGACCCGTTCAGCAGGTCATCGACTGGCTCCGCGAGCGGTTCGACGTCGTCCTGATCGACACCGGGCCCGTGCTCGGTTCGCTCGAGGCCGGGCTGACCGTCGGGCTCGCCGACCAGATCCTGCTCGTGATCCCGCGAGGGCAGTCCGAGCGCCTCTCGCGCGCAGCGGTGACCCGCCTGCGCAGGCTCGGCGCCAGCAACATCGGCCTGGTCTTCAACCGCGCCGACACCACCGACCTCAAGCAGTCCCTCTCGGCCGCATCCATCGGTGCGCCGAGTCTCAGGCAGACCCAGCGCCGAATCCACGAGCGCCGGCTCGACCAGGACGCCTCGATCGTGGGCAGCATCCCGCCGCCCCCGACCGAAGACATCGCCGAACGCCGCGCCGCCGAAGACGGCACCGGGCCGTGACCGCGGTCGAAACCAACGAGCCCGGGGCGCCCGCCCCACCGATCGCCTCCGCCATGGTCGTCCCGACCGTCTGGGGACTGGGGCTGACACAGCTGCACGACCGTGTCTGGGCCTCGCGGGGCTTCCAGGTCATCCGCCCCGGCGCCCGCAGGCCCCTTCACAAGGGGCCCGAGCTCTTTCTCATGCTCGGGCACGACGTGCTCGTCGACTTCCCCTTCGGCGGCATCCTCCGCTCACTGGCATGGCTCAGGCCCCAGGCCGCGCGCATCCGTCTCATCGAGCGCACCGACGCGCCCTACGCCGAACGCGTCCTGGCCGACAGCGAGGGGCGCTTCCTCGCCTTCGAGCGTGCCTACACCCCGCAGGGCATCAACGCCTGCCAGGTCTGGATCACGCCCTCTCGAAGCATCGCCATGTCCTGGCACGCCGCCCGCAGCGCCCGGCAGGCCTCCAGAATCCTCTCCGACGGCGTGCCCGCCGACCGCACCCACGTCGCCAAGGTCAAGGGCAACATCTTCGACGCGCGTTCCGACCGCGGGCTCGACCTCTACCGGCGCCACATCCTGAAAGCCTGGAACGATCCCGCGACCGCGATCGAGGGCGTCTACCAGCCCAGCCCGGGTGTCTGGATCCACGAGACCTGTGAGATCCACCCCGAGGCGCGCATCGTCGGGCCCGTCTGGCTCGGCGCGGGGCACAGCCTCGCCAAGGGCCAGACCATCGTCGGGCCCGCGATCGTGCCCGACGAGCCGCTCATTAACCCCGAACCGGGCCCCATCGACTGGCTCGCCGTCACCCATTCGAGCTGGCGGCTCCTGCCCACCTTCCGGCGCAGGCCCATCCGCAACATCACCAAGCGGATGTTCGACATCGCAGTCAGCCTGAGCGTCCTGCTCGCGACGCTCCCGTTCTACCCGATCATCTTCTTCCTCATCATGAGCGAGGACGGCGGCTCGCCCTTCTTCATCCACAGGCGCCAGCGCTTCGGCGGACGCACCTTCGGGTGCATCAAGTTCCGAACCATGAAGCTCAACGCCGAGGAGATCAAGAAGAAGCTCATCGAGGAGAACCAGGCCGACGGCCCGCAGTTCTTCATGCAGAACGACCCCCGCCTGCTCAAGCACGGCGGCTGGATGCGACGCTACAAAGTCGACGAGTTCCCGCAGTTCATCAACGTCCTGCTCGGGCACATGTCGCTCGTCGGGCCCAGGCCCAGCCCCGACAAGGAAAACCAGTACTGCCCCGCCTGGCGCGAGGCCAGGCTCAGCGTCCGCCCCGGGATCACGGGCCTCTGGCAGGTCTCCAGCGAACGCAAGCCCCAGACCGACTTCCAGGAGTGGATCCGCTACGACCTCGAGTACGTCCAGCGGAACTCCTGGCGGCTCGACATCGCGATCATCATCGCCACCATCAGGAAGATCCTGTTCTGACCCAACCACGGAGGCACACGGACGATGCCCACCAGCAGAACCGCACGCAGACGCACCATCCGGAGGCTGACCATCGTCGCTGCCTTCGTAGGCGTGCTCGCCGCCGTCGCCGCAGTGCTCCACACCGCCAACTCGATCCAGAACGATCGGATGCTCACCCGCGCACGCGCGGAGGGGATCGCCGCCTACCAGCAGGGCGATCTCGACCGCGCCGTTCAGCATCTCTCGCTCTACAACGCGCGGCGCCCGGGCGACCCCGAG
>JANQQZ010000023.1 GCA_028284805.1 Phycisphaerales bacterium | reverse complement strand
CAGCCGCTAGCCTCTATATTGTTTGGGTCGTCCGGAGCCGGGGGCCGGATGCCGGGCCGGGCGGCGCGGCGGCTCCCGGCTCGATACAGTGCACGCAGCGGCAGGAGGCCCTGGAATGCGACACACGATGATCGGACGTCTGAGCGGAGCTCTCACACTGGCGGCGGTGGCCCTCACCACGGCGAGCGGGTGCCTGAACTACGGCAACTACCCGCGAGCCGACAGCGAGCTGACCTGGCACAACACCCGCGTGACCGCGGGCGTGCTCGAACTGATGGAGCAGAGCCTCGGGTATGTGATCGCGGACGACGCGAGCTCGCAGCCCAGGCTCGCGACGCCCCCGGCTGGCGAGCCCCTCGCGGCGATCAACCTGCCTGGCGGGATCACGCCCGAGCAGTACCGGCGCGTCGCGGGCAACGCGTACCCGGGCGTCGTGCCGCTGAGCGAGGCGCGGAGCGACCTGCCCGTCTACCAGATCAGCCAGATCCTCCTGCGGGGCGACGATGCGCGGGTCGACATCCTCCGCCCGGCGACGGGGCTCGAGCGGGGCGTCGAGCGCCCTGTGTACTCGGGCATCCAGCTCTCATTCCTGGGCGGGTCGGGCTCGTGGCGGATCGTCAAGCAGCGCCTGCGCGAGATCGGCACGCTCGACGAGCCGCGGTGGGTGCCGATCGAGGCGCTCGAACGGGCGATCGCGGGCGACGACCCGGCGCAGACCGAGGAGCCAGCGGGCGACCCGGGCGAGGACGTGTCCGAGGGCTCCGGGAGCGGCATCGGCAACCGCGGCGTCGCGGCGGAAGGCTCGGGCAGCGGCGTCGGGAACGGCATGCCCGCGGGGCTCGGTTCGGAGGGGTAGCGATGGCGGCGGCCGCGGGCGCGATCGACCGGGGCGGGCACCTGCTCGGTCTCGACGGCATGGACCGGTCCAGGCTGGTCTCGCTGCTTGAGCGGGCAAGGTCGTTCGACGATGGGAGCGGTCGTGCAGCCCGGGGCGGCGCGCACGCCGATCTGCTCGCGGGCAAGAACATCTGCAACCTGTTCTTCGAGGACTCGACGCGCACCCGCGTGAGCTTCTCGCTCGCGGCGACGAACCTCGGCGCGGGCGTGATCGACCTCACCGCGCCGGGCTCGAGCATCGCCAAGGGCGAGACGATCATCGACACCGCGAACGTCGTCGAGGCGACGGGGGGGGACGCGCTGGTGATCCGCGCATCAGCGCCCGGCGCTGCCGAGCGCGTCGCGCACCATGTCGGCGTGCCCGTCATCAACGCGGGCGACGGTGCGCACGAGCACCCGACGCAGGGCCTGCTCGATATCTACTCGCTCGCGTCGGCTCTTGGCCGCGCGGGCACGTTCGATCTGAGCGGGCTGACGGTCGCGATCGTGGGTGACATCGTGAGCTCGCGGGTGGCGCGGTCGGACATCTTCGGGATGTCGTCACTCGGGGCGCGGGTGGTGTGCGTTGGCCCGCCCGCGCTGGCACCGGGGCCGCTCGCGTCGCTGGGGTGCGAGGTGACGAGCGATCTGGAGGATGTGCTGGGCGAGGCCAACGCACACCACCCGCGCCCCGAGTGACGACATCCCGAAGATGTCCGACCGCGCCAC
>JANQQZ010000018.1 GCA_028284805.1 Phycisphaerales bacterium | reverse complement strand
TCTGACGAGTGCGCACGGGAGTGGGGGAGCACGTTCTCCTCGAGCCCGATCATTGCGACCGCCGGGAACTCCAAGCCCTTCGCCGCGTGCAGCGTCATCAGCGTGACCGCCCCCGTCTCCGAATCGACCGCGTCCGCGTCCGCCACGAGCGACACCGACTCCAGATACGCACGCAGCACGCTCAGCAGACCCGGCTCGCTCGACGCCCCGGTCACCGCCGCGTCGAACTGCATCGGATCGTCCGCCGGGTCGTAGTTCTCCTCGAACTCTGCGGCCGACGACACCAACTCCTCCAGGTTGTCGAGGCGGTCCGCGTCCGCTTCGTCCTTGGCCGCCAGCTTCTGGTAGTAGGCCTCGAGGCCGCTCTCTTCGATCACACGCTCGACGAGATCGCGAAGGCTCCCGGGCACATCGCTGCCCATGAACGACCCGGCGCCGTTCCACCCGTCGATCAGCGACACGAACTCACCCATCGCGTTCCGTGCCCGTCCGCTGAGCGCCGGAACCTCGCCCGCGCGACGCAGCCCCTCGAACACGGGCACGCCGCGGTCCCCCGCGTACACCTGCGCCGCGGCAAGACCAGCTTTGCCGATCCCCCGCGCGGGCGTGTTCACGATCCGCAGGAGCGACACATCATCCGCCGTGTTCGCGACGACTCGCAGGTATGCAAGCGCGTTCTTGATCTCCTCACGCTGGTAGAACGCTGTGCCGCGCACAACCACGTAAGGGATCGACTCCCGACGCAGTTCATCCTCGATCGCGCGGCTCAGCGCGTTCGTGCGGTAGAACACCGCCATGTCGCGCCACGTGTGGTCGCCTTCTTCGTTCAGGTGCTTGAACCAGTCGACGACGAGCTCCGCCTCGTGGCGCTCATCCCGGCAGAGCGTCACCTCCACATGCTCGCCGCCAGGTGTCGACGTGAACAGATCCTTGTGCTTCCGCTGCTTGTTGTTCCGAATGAGCGTGTCGGCAACGGACAGGATCGGCTCGGTCGATCGGAAGTTCTCACCCAGCGGGATCACCCGCGTGCCCGGGAACTTCTCCTCGAAGTCGAGGATGTTCGTGATGTCCGCCCCGCGCCAGCCGTAGATCGACTGGTCCGGGTCGCCCACCACGAAGACGTTGGGCTCCGCCCCGCGCTCCGCCCTCGTACCCGCCAGCAGGCTCGCGATCACGAACTGTGCACGGTTGGTGTCCTGGTACTCGTCGACCATCAGCCACTGCCAGCGGTCCTGGCACTCGCGTCGGACGCTCTCGTCGTTTGCGAGGATCTTGGCCGTGTGCAGCAGCAGGTCGTCGAAGTCGACCGCCCCCGCCTTTCGCTTGCCCGCCTCGTACCCCGCGTAGATCTTCGCGATGTTCCGCGTCGAGAAATCGCCAGCCTGCTTCTCGTAGGCCTCGGCGTCCACCAATTCGTTCTTCGCGTTGCTGATCACGCCCAGCACGGATCTTGGCGGGAAGTTGCTGGTGCTCAGGTCGAGCCCGGCGATCACGCGCTTCACCAGCGAGATCTGGTCGGCCGAGTCGTAGATCGAGTAGTCGCTCGGCAGGCCCGCCGCGTCCGCGTACCGCCGGAGCAGCCTGGCGCACAGGCTGTGAAACGTCGTTACGATCAGCCCGCGCGCCGCTCGCGAGCCTTCGCCACCTGTCAGTGTCGCGACCCGCTCGCGCATCTCCTTCGCCGCCTTGTTCGTGAATGTCAGCGCCAAGATCGACCAAGGCGGCACGCCCTGCTCGAGCAGATACCCGATCCGGCGCGTGATCACCCGTGTCTTGCCCGAGCCAGCCGCCGCGAGCACGAGCACCGGGCCCTCGAGCGCCGTCGTCGCCTGCAACTGCGCGGGCGTCAGTCCCGCCAGCAGGGGTGAGTCGGGGTACGCATCCGTCGGTCCATCGGCCATCACCGTGGAGCGTAGGGAGGCCCGAACCCGGTCGATCAACTCGTCGCGCCGCCCTATCCGGCCTCCTCGAAGAGGTCCAACTGTCCGCTCAGATCGGGCCTCCGGAAGTGCGCCCCCGACAGCGGGCGCACGTCGCGGTTCAGCCCGTAGCGTCGCGTGAACACGTCGAACGTCTGCGCGATCTGCGTCGCTATCGCGCCACGCCCCCGCCCCCGCCGGTCCTTCTGGGCCTTGTACAGCTTGCCCTCGTGCGCCTGACGGAGCAGCGACTCGACCTTCTTCGCCCGCTCTGGGTGCACGCTCCGCCCGAGCCACTCCAGGAACACCTCCTTCAACTGATGCGGCAGGCGCAGCAGCACCCACGCCGCACGCCTCGCCCCCGCCTTCGCGACGGCTTCCAGAATCCTGGGCATCTCGGTGTCCGTCAGCCCCGGGATCACTGGTGCGACGTTCACCGTGACGGGGATGCCCGCCGCTGTGAGCTCCCGGATCGCTCGCAGCCGTCCGGCGGGGCTCGACGCACGAGGCTCGAGCGCCCGTGCGAGGTCATCGTCCAGCGTCACGAGCGTCACCGTGACCCGCCCCGCGTTGACCGAGGCCAGTTCCGCCCACAGATCGACATCGCGGAGCACCATCGCGCTCTTGGTCATCGTCGAGACCGGCTGGCGGTGCTCTGCCAGAACCTCGAGACACCGGCGCGTAATGCGGTGCTCGTGCTCGATAGGCTGATACACGTCCGTGATCGCCGACATCACGATCGGCTCGGGCCGCCACCCCGGTCGGGCAAGCTCGCGCACGAGCAGATCCTGCGCGTCGGGCTTGGCGACGAGCTTCGTCTCGAAGTCGAGCCCACAACTGAACCCCAGATACTCGTGGTACGGGCGCGCGAAGCAGTACACGCACCCGTGCTCGCACCCCCGGTAGGGGTTCAGCGTCCAGTCGAACGGCACGTCCGACGTCGACTGCACACGGTTGATGATCGTCTTCGTGGCATCCGCGTACACGCGTCGCTCGACCCGCTCCAGGCCGCCGCCCGCCGCCTCACGCTCGATCAGCTGCCGGTCCAACTCCTCCCCGAGCACGTGCAGGCGGACGTCCTCGAACCGGTTCCCCGGGTTCAGGCCCGCCCCCCGCCGGTGCGCAGGCCCGCCCGCGAGCGCGTCGCGGTATGCGAAGTCATGGTCGCGCATGCCATGAATATACCAAACAAAAAACGATCAATCAAGATCGATGAAAGGAATTTGTCAGGATTGTTTCGCGCGTGTGACGTGCGGCGTGTCCGCCGAGCGGGTGATCAACGCCACGTCGTCGGGCAGGTGCTCGGCAACCTGGACCACCACGTCACCCTCGAGCTTCCGGCTGAAGAGCGACCGCCGCGACTTGCCCAGGATCAGAGTGTCGCACCCATAGGTCACGGTGTAGTCCAGGATCTCATCGGCGATGTCGGGGCTCGTGACATAGATCGGCACGAACGGCACACCTGCTTCCCGCGCCAGCACCGCGGTCGTCCCGAGCGCGTGCTGCGCGTCCTGGTCCTCCTCGACCCGCGGCACGCGACCGGGCTGCACGTCCATCACACGCAGCGTGCGCACGAAGATCGCGAACAGCGTCGCGCCCCGGCGCCGCGCCATGTCCACCGCGAACTCAGACTGGTACCGCCCGCGCGCCGCCAGCATCAGCTTGGGCTTGCTCGGGTCGATGTCGACCGCCCCCGCCTTCACCTCGGCCAGCCAGCCCCGCGTCGGCTCGTCGATCGGCTCGGGGGCACCCTTGCGAGCCAACTGCAGCGCGAACCGCGAACCGAGCACCAGCGCGATCAGCCCGCCGCTGAACGCCGTCGAGATGGGCTGCGTCACCGCGATCGTCAGGCTGATCGATGTCAGGAACAACCCAAGCACCCACAGCCCGGCACGCGATCGTCCGTCGATTTCCAACTGCCTGTTCCACGCGCAGCTCAGCACCGTCACCGTGATCGCCCCGCACACGCCCAGCACGTAGAGCTTTGCGAGCAGCGTCACGTCGGTTGTCCACGCCACGACACCGATGGGCAGCACCAGCGAGACCAGCAGGCCGACCCAAGGCACACCCGAGTAGTTCAGCTTCGTCAGGGGCTTGGGCAGTTCCTTGTCCTGCGCCATCGCGAACAGCACCGAGACCATCGCCATCACCGCGGTGTTCGTCGCCGAGAGCAGCAGCAGCCCGAACGTGATCCCCGCCGCCTTGCCGAAGACGAACCCGCCAGTCTCGCCGAAGTGGTGCGTGCCCGCGTCCATCGCGATGACCTTCATCGCCGCGTTGGTGTACTCGAGCGTCTCCTCGCGCACCGCTTCCAGGCGCTCGGGCTCGACGGTGCCCGCCGCCACGCCCGCCTCGAGATCCGCGATCAGGTCCATGTGCGACCCGTGCGTCTCCGCGAGGCTGGTCCCGTCCACCGTAAAGCTGAGCCCCGCGAGCGCGATCCCGAACACCATGTTGAGCAGCACCACCTCGATCGTCACGGGCCAGATGGTTCGCCTCGCCGTCTTGGCGACCGGCTGCTTCATGAGCCCGGTCATGTTCGCGACCGCCTCGACGCCAGCCAGGGCCAGGCAGATGCCTGTGAACGCGACCCATGCATCGACGAACCCGTGACGCTGGAAGTAGTCGAACCGGATCGTCGCGACGCCCTCGATGAAGAACGGGATCGCCAGCACCGCCATGATGAGCGAGATCAGCAGCGCCGCGGTCGCGATCACGAACGCAAACCGACCGGCCGACTTGGCGCCAAACCAGTTCACCGCCCCGATCACCAGGATCAGCACCACGCTCAGAGGCAGCGTCAGCCCGTGCGGCACGCCGAAGTAGTGCAACGCCTCGACCACGCTGATCGCCGCGGTCATGATGTAGCCCGAGAGCAGCAGCGTCGCCCCGACAACCGACAGGGTCGGGTTCAGCTGGCGGGCCGCCGTGTACACCCCGCCCCCGTCCGGGAAGCAGCGGCAGACGATGGTGTACGCCCAGCTCACCGCGAGCATCAGCAGGCCGATGGCGGCAAGATAAATGACACTCGCATGGGCCGTCGCCAGGAACGCGAGCCCGAGCACGTAGAGCCGGCTCGTGCCCCAGTCGCCGTAGAGCAGCGGGCCCGCCAGCGTCCACTTCAGGTTGCGGGGTCGGGATTCGGTGACGAGCATGCGGCGGACTCGGCCGGGGTCTGGGCGTCGGCGAGCGCGAGTATACGAGTCCCTCGGGTCGTATCCGCGCGATGCGGGCAAACCCCTGGCCCGCTCGGATCGAACAGGTCCGGAGCCCGCCAACGCGGGCGCAGCAGACGCTACTATGCCACCCGCACGACCGGGCCCACGGAGTTCCCTCGGCATGGCCGACGCCCCGAAACGACAGCTCGAGGACACCACCCCGCTCAAGGGCCAGTCGGGCTCGGGCACCCCCGCGCCCGATGTCAACGAGACCCAGTCCGCCCTCGAGCAGGCCGCCAAGGGCGGGACCAACATCGACACCCTCGTCGGACGCCTCGTCGTCGACAACGGGCTCGCGACCCAGGAAGAGGTGCAGCACGCCCTCGAGCACGCCAAGAGCGTGCGCGAGGAGGACAACTCCGCCTCCCTCGTGCAGATCCTGGTCGAGCAGGAGTACGTCACCAAGCGTCAGATCGCCCGTCTACGCGCGATCATCGAGGCGGAGCGCTCGGGCCAGAAGATCCCGGGCTTCAAGATCCTGGGCAAGCTCGGCGCGGGCGCGATGGCGACGGTCTTCAAGGGCGTCCAGCTGAGCCTCGACCGCACGGTCGCGATCAAGGTGCTCCCGAGGAAGTTCAGCCAGAACCCCCAGTTCATCGAGCGGTTCTACGCCGAGGGGCGCTCGGCCGCCGCGCTGAACCACCCCAACATCGTGCAGGCCTTCGACGTCGGCAAGGCCGGCGAGTTCCACTACTTCGTGATGGAGTTCGTCGACGGGCGCACGGTCTACGACGACATCGTCAAGCAGAAGCGCTTCCCGGAGCGCGACGCGGTCGAGGTGATGATCCAGGTCTCCGAGGCGCTCCAGCACGCCCACGAGAAGGGCCTGATCCACCGCGACGTGAAGCCCAAGAACATCATGATCACCAACGAGGGGGTCGTGAAGCTCGCGGACATGGGCCTCGCCCGTGCCGTCAGCGACAAGGAAGCCGCAGAGGCCGAAGCGGGCAAGGCCTTCGGCACTCCGTACTACATCAGTCCCGAGCAGATCCGGGGCGAGCGCGACATTGGGCCGCCTGCCGACATCTACTCGCTCGGCGCAACCTTCTACCACATGGTAACGGGCAGCGTCCCTTACGAGGGCAAGAACCCCTCGGCCGTGATGCACAAGCACCTCAAGGCCGACCTGATCCCCCCGGATCACGTCAACCCCAAGCTCTCGGCGGGTGTGAGCGAGGTCATCGAGATGATGATGGCCAAGCGTCCTTCCGACCGGTACAAGCACTGCGCCGACCTGCTGGTCGATCTCCGTGCCGTGCTCGCGGGCGGGGCGCCCACGATCGCTCACAAGGACGTGTTCGATGAGGCCGACCTCTCGGCGGTCTCCGCCGCGGAGGCCGAGGTTGCGGTCGACGAGATCCCGGTCGATCAGTCCGGGGCCTCGAGTGTCCGCCCGATGCTCATCGTCGCCCTGGGCGTCATGCTGGGCATCAGCGTGATGATCAACCTGCTGCAGGCCCTGCTCTGACACCCGCCCTCGCCGCGCCGCCCTTGCTCGGAGTAGGGCTCACGCTAAACTACAGCGTATGGCCGCAGCCGCTTTTCTTCAGGACTCCGTTCGGGCCCTCTGGTCCCGACCCTACGGACAATGATGGTCTGCCGTCATGCTCCCGCTCAGACCTGCCGAGACCGGGTCGGTCCCCGTCTCGTGAAACGCGCGTGCCCGAGGAGCCGAGTGGCGTGACCGCCCCATCGGTTCGATAGGCACGTTGAACAGCCGGCTGGCGGGCGCTCGGCGCCGCCCTGCAGCCTTCGGACCCGGATCGCGCCGTATCGGAGGTTCAGGTATCGCTCGCGGACGATTCTTCAGAGACACGGGCCCCGTCCAGCGGACGCGGGTCAACCACATGATCCGGATCAGCCCGATCCGCCTGATCGGCAAGGACAACGAGCAGATCGGCGTGATCGACACGCACGAGGCGCTCCGCATGGCCGAGGAGGCCGGGCTCGACCTCGTCGAGGTCGTCGCCGACAGCCGTCCTCCGGTCTGCAAGATCATGGACTACGGCAAGCACAAGTACGAACTCAGCAAGCGCAAGCAGCCTTCGAGCAAGGGCAGCGAGCTCAAGGAGATCCGCCTCGGGCGGTCGATCAAGATCGATCCGCACGACATCGAGATCCGCTCCGCACAGGCCCGCCGGTTCCTGATGGAGGGTCACAAGGTCCAGGTCATCCAGCGCTTCCGGGGCCGGGAGATGGCCCACAAGGACCTCGGGCTCGACAACCTCCGCGTCTTCTTCGAATCGCTCGAGGACATCTGCAAGGTCGAGCAGCCGCCCCGTCCCTTCGGACGCCAGTTCAACATGCTTCTCGCGCCCGACAAGGCCAGGATCGAGGGCATCAAGGCCAAGATGCAGCGCGACGAGGCCGAGGAACAGAAGGCGAAGGAAGCCGAGCTGGAGCGCAAGATCGCCGAGCTCGACGCCCGCGAGGCGGCCGAGACCGACGACGACGACCACGACGAGCCGGGCGAGGTCCAGGGCATCACCCCGAGCAAGAAGAAGTCGGAGCGGTCCAACACGGGCAAGGGCAAGGACAACCGCGCCAGCAACCCCGTCGACGACGAGATCGCCGAGCTGCTGGGCGAGTAGCAACGCGGAGCCTTTTGGCGTGCCCGTGGCATGCCGGATGCTGACGGCCGCCGATGAGCGGGCTCTCGATCGGGTGGCCGAGGGACTGTCCGATCACGCGGTGATCCCCGAGCAATCGCGCGCATTCCTGGGCGATCCGCGCCACCGCATCGCCGCGGCCCGGCACGACGGGACGGTCGTCGGTTTCGTGTCGGCGGTGCACTACCTGCACCCCGACAAGCCGCCGCAGTGCTGGATCAACGAGGTATCGACGGCGCCCTCGCACCGGCGCAAGGGCATCGCTTCCGCTCTGATTCGCCTGGTCGTCGAAGATGCCCGAGCCGCGGGCTGTTCGCAGATCTGGCTCGCCACCGAACCCGACAACGAGCCCGCGCGCGAGCTGCACCGGTCGGTCGGCGCGTAGGAAACACCGGTCGTGATGTACGATCTCGCCTGACCCCGGCGTGCCGGAATCAGTCGTGCCGCAGCGCCACGATCGGGTCCTGCTTCGCGGCCTTCATCGCGGGGTAGAGCCCGAAGATCAGCCCCGTCGCCGCGGCGACACCGAACGCGACGATCATCGACCAGGGCGTGAGGCGCGTCGGCGCGGTCACGTCGGGGGGGATGATCGTCCGGAGCACGGGCAACCGGGGCAGCAGCTCTTCGATCAACGGAGGGATGCCCATGCTGATCAGCACGCCCACACCAACGCCGACGAGGCCTCCGATGGCGCTCAGCACGCCCGTCTCGACCAGGAACTGCCAGATGATGTGCCTCCGCGTCGCACCGAGCGACCGCCGGATGCCGATCTCGCGCGTCCGCTCGGTCACGTTGGCCAGCATGATGTTCATGATGCCGATGCCGCCGACCAGCAGGCTGATGCCCGCGATCGCGCTGAGGGTGACGGTCCATGTGAGCGCCTGGCGCTCGGCCTGCTCGAGCAGCTCGTAGGGAACGATCAGCCCGACGTCGTCCATGCCAGGGTGCCGGACCTCGATCGCACGACGCAGCACCTTGGCATCGTCGAGCACCCGGTCGCGCGAGGGGCTCTGCAGGTAGACCTCGGCGACCTCGACCTCGGCGGCGCTGAACGACCCCGCCTCGCGCTGCACGACCGTGTCTCCAAAGGTCGCCTTCGCGGTCGTGATCGGAACGTGCACGTCCAGGTTCAGGTCGCGCCCCACCAGCGCCGCGCCCGCCCCGCCGGACAGCCCGACCGGCGCGAGCACGCCCACGATGCGGAACACCTTGTCGTCCACCCTCAGGGTGCTGCCCAGCGGGTCGTCCAGGTCGAACATCTCCTTGGCGATCTCCGACCCGATCACGCAGACCATCGCCTGACCGTCCATGTCCGCCTGGCTCAGGTACCGCCCGCGTGCCATCCGCAGGTTCGCCACACGAAGCATCTGAGGCGTCGTCCCGAACGACTGGCTCGTCTTCCGCTTCGTCCCGCGCAGCAGCTGCGAGCCGAACTGCTTCAGCGGCACGATCTCCTCCGCGTCGGGGAACGACGACTCGATGACGTCCAGATCTGCCCGCGTCAGCCCGTACTTGGCGACCCACCCCTGCCCCTGGCCCTGCTGCTGGTTCGAGCTGGGCGGCTTCTGGCTCCGCAGGATGATGTTCCGCGCCCCGAGGCGCTCGATCTGCATCAGGGCCTCGTGCTTCGAGCCCTCGCCGATCGAGACCATCGCGATGACCGCGGACACACCGATGATGATGCCCAGCGCGGTCAGGAACGAGCGCAGGAAGTGGAGCCTGAGGTTGTTCAGGCCCAGCCGCATGGTCTCGAGGAGGAACGTCATCCGGGGGATCCTACCGACACGGAGCCCCGGGGTCGCAATCATTCCTCGTGCCCAGCGTGACGATCCAACAGGAAGCCGAGACGCCCACGGGCTGGCGGTTCTCGGTTGAGGTCACCTCCCGCCGCGGGGGTACGACCGCCCACGAGCTGACCATGAGCTTCCAGGATTACGAGCTGCTCTGCCGGGGCGCGAGGCCGCCGAGCGACGTCGCGACCGAGCTGATCGAACGCTTGCTGTCGGGTGAGATCGAGAATGCGCCCCGTCCGTTGCCCGACCGCTTCGATGCAGCGACCGCGAGGCGCTGGGCGGTCGAGCCCTGAGCGGCTTGCGACCGTGCGGGTGAACGCGGTATCGTCGAAACGTACAGGGAGACCCGCGATGAGCACGCCGATGGGAGAGGGACCGCAGCAGCCGAACCAAGCCGCGGTCATGATGCAGTACGACGCGATGAAGAAATCGCCCGCCGTCGCGTACCTGCTCTGGTTCTTCCTCGGACACTTCGGAGCCCATCGGCTCTACATGAGTCGGGTCGGTTCCGGCATAGGCATGGCGTTGCTCTTCTGGATCTCGGTCTTCCTCTTTGTCTTCCTGATCGGTATCCCGGGCGTCGTCGCGTGGTTCATTTGGTGGGTCGTCGACGCCTTCCTGATCGGCTCATGGCTCACCGAGCACAACATGCGGCTCGCCGCGAAGCTCAATCGCTGAAGCGGAGCGCAGCAACTCAACCCTGAGTTGCGTCAGCGACCAAAGGCCCGAATCTGTTGGCTTGTGTTGTAACATGTGGATAGCGGCGTGCTCGGACGCGCACGGTATGCTGCGCGCCCTCGTGGTTCGGAGCACAAGGAGATCACCATGAAGACGCAGATCAAGTGGATGGCGCTGGGTTCGGTTGTGTCGGTCGGCGCAGGGCTGCTGCTGGGCGCGGCCGCGTTCCAGCCAGGCCTCGAACCACCAGCGGGACCGGTGAGCGATACGTCGCCGAGTTTGGCGGAGATTGAGGCGAAGATAGATACCTTGGCAGTCGGTGTTGGTGGGCTCGGGGCGCCAAATCAGATTGTCAGCCGTGAGATCACGGTTCCGAGAGACTCTGCGGATACATTCATTCCTGGAGCAAACGAACAAGTTCGACTGGTCTCAATCATCATGGTTCGAGGTGATGTTGAAGTACGAGACGCGAACGGCACTATTATCGAACTACTGCGAGCGAACTCCGCCGGGTCGGAGGGGAGTGGAAGTGGATTCAACGGGTTTGCGCAGTACGACCTCAACGTAGATGTTCAACTGCCGCTGTCTCTAGTTCGGAGGTCGAACTTTCTTCCTCAAGTGACTGTGTTGTTCCAAGATCTTGACTAGCCAAGCATCTCGCACAGATGCCGCCCCGTGTGGCTCGCCTCGACCTTCGCCACGTCCTCCGACGTGCCGCATGCCGGTGGTCGCCCGCCTGACCGGCGAGCCCGACCGAGGCAGTCGGCGTGGCGGTTAGACTCAAGGCGATGCCATCTCTTCCCTCGACGATCGAACCACCCCGTCAGCCCGAGGTAGGCATGGTGCGCTGGTCGCTGGTCGGTTGTGCGATCACAGCGACGATCGCGCTGGTATCCGCCGCACAGCAGTGGGCGGAGCTCCGCGGTGGCGAGAAGCAGCTCTCGTTCCTGGCGTCGCTGCTCTTTCAGGGCGGCAGCTGGATCATGCTCGCCGTGCTCATCCCGGTCCTCGGCTGGTTGCTCTCACGCTACCCGCTCGACCGCTCGAAGCCCTCCATCGCGGCGTACACCTGTGGTTCGCTCCTCTTCGCAAGCGTCTTCCTGGGGGCATCACTCCCGATCCGGAGCATGTTCCACCCTGCGCCGGTGCTCTGGAACGGGTTCGGGGATCCGTTCTACAAGTCCGGGTGGTACTGGATCGCTCTGGCCTTCGCGATCTACTGGATCATCGTGATCGGGTGGAGCTACCTGCACGTGCGATCGCGCGCAGCTCAGCTGGAGGACGCTGTCCGAGCACCGTTCGACGGTACGCCTGAGGTCAGCCGCATCACGCTCCGAGGCGCATCGGGCGACCTGGTCGTGGATCCGTCGAGCATCATGTTCGCCGAAACCAGCGGCCGGGCGAGCGTCGTTCTCATCAACGGTGAGCGCCGCCGGCTCCGCGACCCGATCTCCGAGCTCGAGAGCCGCTGGCGCCGCTCGGATTCGTGCGCGTGCACCGGTCGTTCCTCGTGAACGCATCCCGAATCTCTGAGATCAGGATCCCAGGCTCGCGGGACGGCGCGGTGCTGCTCGACGACGGCAGCGAGGTGCCCGTATCGCGCCGGCGCGCCGCGGCCCTCCGCGACGCGATGCCGGGCCCGTCCGCCGGATCCGGCTGACGAACCGGACGGGCGGGAGGCCGCGCCGGTGGCGCGCCGCTCGTGTCTTCTTCTGCGCCGATCGGCGGTTCTGCCCGATCAGCAGCGGATCGGGCCTGTACAAGCGAGCGCCACGGAACACGGACCGGCCGGGTGTGCCGGCCCGCGCTCCCGTGCGTCAGGAGACCGATGCCATGCCCACGTCCGCGTTCGTTCCGCTGTCCATCGCGCTCACGCTCGCCAACTGCGGCGGTCCGCCCCCGGGTACACCCGTGTTCGAACTCGCGAGCCCGCCCGTCCCCGTCGGGCCCATGGCCGGGCGACCGGTGCTCGCCGACATGGACCTCGACGGCGACCTCGATGTCGTCATCGCCTGCGGCCCGTGCTGCGGACGCGAGCCCGATCCGGATTCGGGGCACGTCCGGGTCATCCACAACGATGGGACCGGCTCGCTCAGCTCGATCTGCGATCGCACGCCCCTGCTCGACTCCGCGCTGGGCGTGGCCGTGGGCGATGTCAACAGCGACGGCATCCCCGATGCGGTCGCGTTCCACCACAACGATTACCGCCTCGCCATCCTGCTCGGGCGTTCCGAAGGCCTGCTCGGCGCGCCGGCGTACGTGCCAATGTTCGAGGGTGAGTCACCGCACGTGCACTCGGTCGCGCTCGCCGACATCAACGCAGACGGGCACCTCGATGTCGCCGCGACGCTCGTCGATGACCACGCGATGGCGGTCCTGCTGGGCGACGGCGCCGGCGCGTTCGCCCCCGCGACCGGGCAGCCCTACTTCGCGATGCGGCACCCGTACGGCCAGCTCAATCTCGTCGAGATCACCGGCGACGGACACACCGACGCGCTCATGACCGACGTGCGGGGCAACGGGCTGACCGTCCTCGCCGGGAGCGGCACAGGCATGTTCTCGCCCACCACCGGGTTCAGACTCACCGCGCACACCCCCCTTGAGTCCGCCGAGCGACCCGTCGCGGCTGCGGTCGGTGACCTCGACGGCGACGGTGACCTCGACGCCGTCTGCGCGATCGACGAGAGCCGGCTCGCAGTCGTCATGATCAACCAGGGCGACGGCGTCTACACCGAGCACCGCGACAACCCCGTGTCGCTCGCCGTGCACACCACGGGCGTCGCGCTCGCCGACCTCGACGGCGACGGCACGCCCGACCTCATCGCGGGCGGCACGCGAACCAACGCCATCTCGGTCTCTCTCGGACTCGGCGACGGGCGCTTCGAACGGGCCCGGACGATCGACACGGGCGGCACGAGCCCCTCGGTCGCCGTCGCAGATATGAACGGCGACGGCAGGCCCGACATCGTGACCGGCAACTACGACAGCGGCACCGTCAGCGTGCTGCTGAACCGGGGCAACGCCGAGTAGCTCAGAGCATCTCCGCCAGGTACCGCCCGGTATGGCTCGCCTTGACCCTTGCTACAGCCTCGGGCATCCCGCTCGCCACGATCGTCCCGCCGCCGTCGCCGCCCTCGGGGCCCAGGTCCAGCAGCCAGTCGGCGCACTTGATGACGTCCAGGTTGTGCTCGATCACGACCAGCGTGTTGCCCGCGTCGGTCAGCTTGTCGAGCACGGCGATCAGCTTGCGGATGTCCTCGAAGTGCAGACCGGTCGTGGGCTCATCAAGGATGTAGAGCGTGTGCTCGGTGCTGGGGGTGCCGTCGTAGCGGACGCCCTTGCCCAACTCGGTCGCGAGCTTGACGCGCTGGGCCTCGCCTCCTGAGAGCGTGGTCGAGGGCTGGCCCAGCGTGATGTACCCGAGGCCCACGTCGCGCAGGCACTCGGCGAACCGCAGCACCTTGGGGTGGTTCTCAAAGAACGAGCACGCGTCCTCGACCGTCATGTTCAGCACGTCCGCGATGCTCTTGTCGCGGTAGGTGACCTCGAGTGTCTCGCGGTTGTAGCGGGCGCCCTTGCAAATCTCGCACTCGACGTACACATCGGGCAGGAAGTGCATCTCGATCTTCTTCGTGCCCTGGCCCTGGCATGCCTCGCACCGCCCACCGCCCGACTGCGCGGGCACGTTGAAGCTGAACCGCCCGGGCTTGTACCCGCGGATCTTGGCCTCCTTGGTCGCGGTGAAGATCTTGCGGATCTCGTCGAAGATGCCCGTGTACGTCGCGGGGTTCGAGCGCGGCGTGCGCCCGATGGGCGACTGGTCGACCTCGATGATCCGGTCGATCTGCCCGAGCCCGTTGATGCGCGAGTGTGCGCCGGGCTTGTCGCGCGTGCCGCCCAACTCGTGGCGGACCGCCTTGAGCAGGATCTCGTTGACCAGCGTGCTCTTGCCCGAGCCCGACACGCCCGTGACGCACACGAACCCGCCCAGCGGGAAGACCGCATCGACCGATTTGAGGTTGTTGGCCTTCGCGCCCTTGACCGTCACGGCTTTCTTGGTCGATAGCTTCCGACGCTCGCTGGGCACCTCGATCGCCCGCTTGCCAGAGAGATATGCCCCGGTCAACGAGGTCTTGTGCCTCTCGACATCACGCACCGTGCCCTGCGCGACGACCGTGCCCCCGTGCACGCCAGGCCCCGGGCCGATGTCGACCAGATGGTCCGCGGCTCGGATCATCTCCTCGTCGTGCTCGACGACCAGCACCGTATTCCCGATGTCCGCCAGATGGCGCAGCGTGCGGATGAGCCTGCCGTTGTCGCGCTGGTGCAGGCCGATCGTGGGCTCGTCGAGGACATAGCACGCGCCGACGAGGCCTGATCCGACCTGCGTCGCGAGGCGGATGCGCTGGGCCTCGCCCCCCGAGAGCGTGGCGGTGCGCCGATCGAGCGACAGATACTCGAGGCCCACGCTCGTCAGAAACCGCAGCCGGTTCCCCACCTCGCGCACGATCGGCTCGGCGATCTGCTGCTGCTCTTCGCTGAGCTTCAGCCCCTCGATGAAGTCGATCGCATCGTTGATGTTCAGCCGCCCGATCTCGGCGATGTTCAGGACAGAGCCGTCGCCCTTCTTGCCGTCGGTGTCCCTGCCGATCACGCTCTCGCTGAACGCGCGGTCTGTGTCCGCCTTGTGCGCGCTCTCGACATGCACGTGCAGGGCTTCGACGCGCAGCCGGTCGCCGCGGCAGTCCGGGCACTGCTTCTCGGTCTGGAACGTGTGCAGGTGATCCTTGACCCACTGGCTCTCGGTCTTGTGGAACCAGTCGTGCAGCATCGGGATGACGCCGTGCCAGGTGCCCTCCTCGTCGCCGTAGAGCAGCACGGAGAAGACCTCGTCTTCCATCGTGCTGATCGGCGCGTTCTGATCGACGCCCCAGTCCCGGCAGAACCGCCGCAAGTACCGCGGGTACACCATGCCGCCCGGCCCGTTCTTCTTCCAGGGCGCAATCCCGCCCCGACGCAGCGACTTGTCCATGTCGGGCACGACCAGGTCTTCATCAAACTCGAGGATCGCGCCCAGCCCGTGGCACGTCGGGCACGCGCCGAAGGGAGAGTTGAACGAGAACAGCCTGGGAGACAGCTCTTCGAGCGCGATCTCGGGATGGTCCGGGTCTGCGTAGCTCGTCGAGTACGTCCGATCGGTCCACTTCTCGCGGTCGTCGGGGTCGTTGATCGCGATGAAGACGGTCCCGCCCGAGAGCTTCAGCGCGCTCTCGATCGACTCGGCCAGCCTCTGGCGCACGTCGTCACGGATCACGATCCGATCGACCACCGCCTCGATCGTGCTCTTGTGGTAGCGCCCGAGATCGAGCGGGTTCTCGCCGCCCTTGGCCAGCACATCGCGGATCTCGACGACGTCCCCGTTCACACGCGCCCGCCCCCAGCCCTGCTGCTGGAGCTCTTCGAGCACGTCCTTGTGGTAGCCCTTCTTTTCGCGCACGACCGGCGCGAGCACCATCAGCCGCGCGCCCTCGTCGAGGTCCATGACCGCATCAACGATCTGCGTGCTCGCGGTCGCGGTGATGGGCCGCCCCGAGCGCGCCTGCACGGCGCCGTCCTTCCTGGACTTGGTAACAGCCCAGGACACGGGCTTGCCGCAGCGCGCGAAGAGCAGGCGCAGATAGTCGTAGATCTCGGTCGTGGTCGCGACGGTGGACCGCGGGTTGTGCGCGCTGCTGCGCTGCTCGATCGCGATGGTGGGGGGGATGCCCTCGACCTCTTCGACGTCGGGCTTCTTGAGTTGGTCGAGGAACTGGCGGGCGTAGGCCGACAGCGACTCCATGTACTTCCGCTGCCCCTCGGCGAAGATCGTGTCGAACGCCAGCGAGCTCTTGCCCGAGCCCGAGAGCCCGGTCATCACGATCAGCTGATCGCGGGGCAGATCGAGATCGACGCCCTTGAGGTTGTGCTCTTTGGCGCCGCGCACGCGGATCAGCCGCTCGGCGTGCGCCCCGCTCATCGCGGGCCCCGCGGGTTTGGCCTCGACAGCCCCGCCCGACCGCGCGGACGGCTTCCGGGCCGAGGTCTTTTTCGAGGCCGGCTTCTTGCTCACGGATCGCTTCTTCTTGGCAGACGGCATGGCAGTCGGGACTTCGGGCATGCGAGGCGGATCGTAGGAGGACCGTTCAGGGATCCGTCGGCTCGGCCGGAGTGGATTCGGCTGTCGGTTGCTCGGCCGCCCGCTGCTGATGCGCCTGATGGCGTTTCATCTGGACGTAGCCGAGCAGCACCAAGCCGATCGCTACGCCGAAGACGTACCAGGCAACGCGTTCGATGAACTTGCGGTCCAGCTTCACGCCAGACTCTAGCCCGAGCTCCGCTTCTTCCGCTTCTTGCCCGCCCGCGTGCCGGGCATCCCCGCCTTGCCCTTGCCGATCTTCTTCGACTTCGCGTCCAGTTCGCTCCGCCGGACCTTGCCGCCCGAGCCGACCTTGCCCGCCCGGATCGCCTTGATCTGATCGCGCAGCTTCGCGGCCTTCTCGAACTCGGTTGCCTCCGCGGCGGTCAGCATTTCCTCTTCAAGCTGGCGGATGAGTTCATCCGAGTCGAAGGCCTCGTCGTCCGCGTTTACCGCCTCCCGCGCCGTCTTCCGCGCCCGCAGTTCCATCTCGATACCGCTGCGGATGGCCTTCTCGACGGTCTTGGGCGTGATGCCGTTGGCCTCGTTGAACGCCAGCTGCTTGGCTCGACGCCGCTCGGTCTCGTCGATCGCGGCCTGCATCGCGGGTGTCATCTTGTCGGCGTACATCACCACCTTGGCGTTCACGTTCCGCGCGGCCCGGCCCATCTGCTGGATCAGGCTCGTCGGGCTCCGCAGGAAGCCCTCCTTGTCGGCATCGAGGATGCACACCAGCGACACCTCGGGCAGATCCAGCCCCTCGCGCAGCAGGTTGACGCCGACCAGCACGTTGAACTCGCCCTTGCGGAGATCCTGCAGGATCTCCACGCGCTCGAGCGTGTCGATCTCGCTGTGCAGGTACCGCACCGCGACCCCCTGTTGATGCAGGTAGTTTGTCAGGTCCTCGCAGAGTCGCTTCGTCAGCGCCGTCACGAGCACCCGTTCGCCGTCCTCGACGCGCTCACGGCACTTCTCGAGCAGATCGGGCACCTGCCCCGTCGCGGGGCGGACTTCGATGTCCGGGTCCACCAGCCCCGTCGGGCGGATCACCTGCTCGGCGACCTCGCCCTCGCACTTCTCCAGCTCGTAGGGCCCGGGCGTCGCGGAGACGAACACCATCTGCGGGATCATCGACTCGAACTCTTCGAACCGCAGCGGACGGTTGTCGAGCGCGCTGGGCAGGCGGAACCCGTGTTCGACCAGGATCTCCTTCCGAGCCCGATCGCCGTTGTACATCGCCCGCACCTGCGGCAGTGTCACGTGGCTCTCGTCGATGATGATCAGCCAGTCGCGGAAGTTCCGACGCAGCGCACGCGCCGCTTCAGACGTTGGGCGTTCCTCGCCGAGCTCGGTCGTCACGTCCTCCGCTCGGATCTCATCCGCACCGGGCGGCGGGGCGTAGTCGAAGAAGTCGAGCAGCGTGAAGGGGCGCTCGCCCGGCCTCCGCCCGTCCATCCACCTGCTGTAGTTCTCGATGCCGGAGCAGAAGCCGACCTCCTCCATCATCTCGAGGTCGTACTTCGTGCGCGCGAGCAGCCGCTGCGCCTCGAGCAGCTTGCCCTCGTGCCGGAGCGCCATCACCCGCTCGTCGAGTTCGGCGCGGATGCCCTCGATCGCTGCCTGCATCTGGTCCTCGGGCATCACGTAGTGGACGGCTGGGAAGATGAAGAACTGGGATTCTTCCGCGAGCAGCTCGCCCGAGGTCGGGTTGATCAGCTCGACGCGCTCGATCTCGTCGCCGAACAGCTCGACGCGCACCGCGAACTTCTCGTAGGCGGGCCAGATCTCGACCACGTCGCCCCGCACGCGGTACTGCCCGCGCTTGAATTCGATGTCGGATCGCTGGTACTGCATGTCGTTCAGGGCGAGCAGGAACTCGCGCCGCTCGATGCGCGACCCGCGGGTCACGGTCAGCACCTTGTGGGCGTACGCCTCGGGCGAGCCCAGGCCGAAGATGCACGACACGCTCGCGACAACGACCGTGTCGCGCCGGCTCAGCAGGTTGCTCGTCGCGGCCAGTCTCAGCTGGTCGAGATCGTCGTTCCGGCTCGCGTCCTTCTCGATGTAGATGTCCCGCTGGGGGATGTACGCCTCGGGCTGGTAGTAGTCGTAGTAGCTGACGAAGTAGTTCACGCTCGATGCCGGGAACAGCTCGCGGAACTCCTCGAACAGCTGCGCGGCCAGCGTCTTGTTGTGGCTGATGATCAGCGTGGGCTTCTGCACCCGCTGGATCAGGTGCGCCATCGTGAACGTCTTGCCCGTGCCCGTGGCGCCGAGGAGCGTGGAGTACCGCTCGCCCGCGCGGATGCGAGCCTCGAGCGCATCGATCGCGGAGGGCTGGTCGCCCATCGGGACGAACGGGCTCTCGACACTGAAGCCGCTCATTCGTACCGCACGCCCGCGTGCTCGATCCAGCCGCCCTCGCGCCAGTCCTTCGGGTCGTGGTGCGTCCAGTGCAGCACGCCCCCCTTGTCGTTCCACTCGTACTGCCCGTAGACGGTGATCCAGTCGCCCTCCTCAGCCGGGATGCGCTCGGCGAGGTCGATGTTGTGCGCCACGAGCATCGTGCCGCCCGTCTGGAGCCCGAGCAGGATCCGCTGATGGCGCGAGCCCTCGTCGTCGTCGGGCAGCAGCTTCACGATCTCCGCGTGCAGCTCGACCATCTCGCCCGACGTGCGGCTGTCGATCAACGCCCGGATCGCCGACTCGTCCGCAGCCCGGGTCGTCGACATCCGATCGGGCTGGGCGGGGCCCGCCGAGGTCGCCCCGGCGGCATCCGAGGATCCGGAGTCAGGCCCGACGAGCAGACCGGTCAGATCCGGCCCACCCAGCAGCTTCATCCCCACGATCACGACGACGACCACCACCGCACCGATGCTGATCGTGCCCGCTTTCTTCGCCTTCAGGGCCATCAAGATCTCCTCGGCGGGATCGTAGAAGCCGCTGGCAATGCCTGAACCGACCCGAATTCGGACTTGTGGATTGACATTGAGCAGCCAACATGTGACAATATAGTCACATGTTGGCTGCTCAATCGCCGTGCTGGCGAGATGGGTCGGCCCTGGAGACTCCCGATGGCTGACCGACCCCTGCTCGACACCGGCCTCTTCGTCATGGGCTTCGCCCGCCAGGCGACCAACGGCTTTCTCAACGGCATCGAAGGCGACGCCTTCGTCAGGACCTTCGCCGAGGGCGGGGGCAACGCCGCTTACATCGCCGGGCACATCGCATTCACCGACGATGCGACCCTCAAGATGCTCGCGGGCAAGGCGGGCGTGCTATCGGAAAGCGAGCAGAAACTGTTCGGCGGAGGCGCGGCGCCCACCGAGAACACCGCCGACTACCCGCCCCAGGCGGAGCTCATCGCGAAGATGAACGCCCTGCGCGACGATCTTGTCGCGTACTTCTCCTCACTCTCGGATGACGAGCTCACCGCGCCCGTCGAGGGCGACCTGGCTCAGTTCGGCGATACCCGCGCCAAGCTCATGACCTCGATCGCGTGGCACGAGGGCATGCACGCGGGCCAGCTCACGGTCCTTCGTCGCCAGCTCGGACTGCCGCGCGTCTTCGGCTGAGCCATCGTCCATGGACGGAGCGATGGACCCGGCACTGGACGCCGTCTGGAAGGCGCTGTCGGACCCGACGCGCCGAGCACTGCTCGACGGGCTCAGGACGGGCCCGCAAACGACCGGCGAACTCGCGGCACGGACGCCCGGGCTCTCGCGCTATGCAGTGATGAAACACCTTGGTGTGCTCGAAGCCGCCGGGCTCATCACGGTGCGTCGCGAGGGGCGCAAGCGTTTCAACCACCTCAACGCCGTCCCACTCAAACGGGTGTACGAGCGGTGGGTGAGCAAGTACGAGGACCAGTGGGCGGGCTCGCTCCTGTCGCTGAAGCGGTTCATGGAGCGGGGGCGTCCGAAGGAGAAGCAGGTGGAAACTCTGGAGATGAAGTCGTTCGCATTCGAGCTCTCGGTCGACATCGAGGCGAAGCCGCAGGCCGTGTTCGACGCGTGGTTCGACGACTGCGCCGCGTGGTTCTACGAGTCGGAGGAATCACGCCAATGGCAGAAGGCCGTCATGGAACGCCATGTTGGGGGGCGGTTCTACATGGAGAACACGGGGGGACCGAAGGCGGGCAAGATCAACCTGCTCGCGTTCGTGACGATGATCGAGCCGGGCCGCAAGCTGAGGCTTCGCGGCGACTTCACGATGCCCAACGCCATGACCGCCAACGCCACGGTCACGTTCGAGGAGCACGAGGGTGGCTGCCGCATGCTCGTCGAGCACCGCATGGTGGGCGAGTGCACGAACGAGGACGCCAAGGGCTTCGAAGAGGGCTGGCTTGACGGCATGCAGAAGCTGAAGTCGCTCGTCGAGAATCGATAGCCGGAGCCAGTTGCCATGACAGACCAAGCAACCACATCGACGCTGCACATCCGTCACGAGGTGGTGATCCACGCGCCACGCGACGCCGTGTGGCGGGCGCTGACCGAGGAGGTCAGCGACTGGTGGGATCACCGTTTCTTCGAGGATTCGACGCTGACGTTCGAGCCAGTCGCGGGCGGGGCCTTCAAGGAGGTCGGGCCCGCTGGCGAGGCGCTGTTCGCAACCGTGCAGCGCGTCGTGCGGGAAGAGACCCTGGCGATGGTCGGGCCCATGGGGATGCGCGTGCCATGCACGAACCTGATGACCTACACGCTCGCGGACGAGGGCACGGGCACGCGCGTCACGATCGAGCACCTCGGCACCGGGCTGTACACCGACGAGCACCGCTCGGGCTACGCCAGGGGCTGGGCGGATCTGCTCGAGGGCAGACTCAAGCGGTACTGCGAGGCTACGGTCTAAGAAGAACCGATCGGGGCTCTCCAGCTCGATCCGCACGCGCCGCACACGCGGAAGCCATCGTCGTCCACGGGCGACTCGCCCAGCGACGATGCACACGCCGCGCAGACACCCCCGTCACGGGCCGCGCGCGTGAAGCACCGGTTCGACACGCCGAGCTCGGTGACCCACGAGCTCACCATGATGACCAGCCCCAGCACGCCGAAGACCAGCCCGAGGCGCACCTCGACCGGACCGTTCGGAGTCGTGAGAACGATGTGCGCCATGAGTGCGACCAGCGCCAGCCCAACGAGCGACACCAGCACGCGCCAGAGCAGCCCGCACCGCCGGCGGGCCAGCCGCATCGCACGCCGCTGCTCGTGCGACCATGCGCGACGGGCGGCCCTCGGCGCTCGCCACGGCACGCTGCGGACCCGGCGGACCAGCGCCCCCCGGTCGTCCGTCGCGAGCAGCCGGTTCACCGGCACCCGTCCCTTGCCCTTGCCCAGCGGCTCCCATGTCGTCGAACCAAGCGGCGCCGAGAGCAGCCGAGCCGGGGAGCATCGCGCCCCGCACTCCGGGCACTCCACGAACCTGGGCCGTTCCTCCGCCGCCCTGCGCAGGTCGTACCCGCACCCCCCGCAGTACCCGCGCGCCGCGATGGTCCGCCCCAGGCCGCCCCGCCGAACGCGAAGACCGATCCGGCGCGTCACGAACCACGACACACCCACGCCCAGCGCGAGCACAGCGAGGAAGGCGGGCACCAACACCGTGCCCGGCACAGCCACCCGCGATCGGAACATCCCCCAGCCGGCCAGCACGCCGAGTGCCACCACCATGACGATCAGCTGGCCGCGGTTGCTCAGTCCGCCCTCGTGACGTGCGGCGGCGTTCAGCTGCCTGACGAACCGGCGCATCGCGCGCCCGCCCTCCCCCTCGTCCGCGGGCAGATCGCGCAGATCGATCGCCCGGATCGGCTCGCCGGCGTCGTCGGTCGCGCCCCGGTGCGACGAGCCGGACGCGGGACGGGTCAGCCGTGGCTCCTGCATGCCGAATCGTATCAGCGCGTCGCCAGCAGCTCGCGCGTTCTCGCCCGCATGATCGTGAGCCCCGCGGGCAGGGCCGCCAAGAGGGTAATGAACGTGACCGTGGTCCACCCGATCGCCAGGCCCGTGACGGGCACGAGCAGCTTCAAATCGAGGCCCACGAGGTATTGGTTGAGCGTCCGCCCCGCCCAGGCGCCCTGCAGCCCCATCGCCGTGCCGAGCACGATCGCGGCGATCGCGATGACGAGGGCCTCGCCCAGCACGAGCCGCAGCAGCACGCCGCGCTGCGCGCCGACCGCGCGGAGCACGCCGAACTCGAACCGGCGCGCGTCGATCCCCGCGATGATCAGGTTGGCGACGCCGAAGCAGGCCACGACCATCGCGCAGACCGCGACCACGCTGAACGCCCCGAGCGCGCCGCCGAAGACCGTCATCAGCTCCTGCTGAATGGCCCGCCCGCTGCCGGCGTCGAGGATGCCGTAGGGGAACAACTCACGCCGGATCGTCTCGATCGCGAACTCGTCGTCGACGTCCTCCGCGAGTTCGGCCTGGATCAGATTGATCGCGTCGGTGCCGAACTTGGCCTTCATGTCGTCGCGTGAGCCAAACACCGCGTGGATCGCCTGCTGGGTGTACTCCTCTCCGATATTGAAGAACTTGCTCACGATGTCGAGCCCCGGGCTGGTCACGACGCCCACGATCTCGAACGTGTGCTCGATGTCGTCCTTCGAGCAGGTGAACGTGTCGCCCACTCCCAGCCCCTTGGCCGTGCGGAACTCACGCGCGACGATGATCGCCCCGCCCTCGACGAGCCTGGGGAGGGCGGTCTCCTCCGAGCCCTCGATCCACTGCAGCTCGGCCAGCTCGAAGAAGGGCTCTGGCTCGAAGGCGATGAACGTCGACTGGTACTTCGTGACCCCGCTCACGCCGAACGTCGAGTGCTCGATGGGCACGAGCGTGATCGCGGTGGTGCCTGTGACGAAGTCGAGCGATTCGAGCTTCTCTTGGGCCTCGGGCGTGAGCGCCACGCCCGAGACGAAGGCGTCGGGGAATTCGAACGCGCCGAGGAAATCGCGCAGGATCGCCCCGCCGTGCGACCAGATCGAGACCATGAGCGCGAGGCCCGCCATCATCGCGCCCGCCGTGAACCCGAAGCGGAAGGGCGTCTGCTCGATCGTTCGTTCGAGCAACCGTCTCGGCAGCCCGAGCACACGCCCGATCGCGGGGCCCAGCAGCTTCACGACCCCGAGCACCAGCGGCACGCCCAGCACGAAGTACCCCACGAACATCGCAGGCAGCCCGATGAACAGGTACGCGTAGAAAATCGTCACGCCGTCGTCGGGCACGCCAACCGTTGCCCACTGGATCAGGACCCCGAGCACGCCCACGATGCCCGCGACCACGATGGCCCGGCGTGAGGTCGGCATCGCCCGCGAAGCCATCGCGCGAAGCGGGCTCGTCCGCGACGCTTTCCACGCGGGCCACACCGCGCCGAGCAGCCCGCTCACGAGCGCCCCACCCGCCGCGAGCGCCACAGGCCACCACGCCAGCCTCAGCTCGCTCTGGAGCACGTCATCGAACACCCAGAACAGCCCCGCGCACCCGGCCAGCCCCAGCGGCACCCCGATCAACGCACCGATCCCGCCGATCAGCACACCCACCGCGAGCTGACTCGACGCCAGCTGCGACCGGGCCCCGCCCACGCAGCGCACCACCGCGAGGTCACGCTGACGCTCGGCGACGTCCACGGTCAGCCCGGTCATGATGATGAACGATGCCGCGAAGAACGACAGCATCGAGCCCAGCACCATGCCGATCCGCCCCGACTGCATGTTCTGATCGAAGCCCGCGGTGACCTTTGCGGTGGTCTGGATCAGCACCGCCCGGGTCTCGTCCTCGTTCAGCTCCGATCGGCGTGCCTCTGCGAACGCGTTCGGGTCGACACTCCCTTCCAGAACGACGTCGACCTGTGAAACACGCCCGGGCTTGCCCGAGAGCTCCGCCAGGGCCGACCGCTCCATGTACGCCAGCGGGCGGCCCCCCAGAGGTGGAGACTCGACGATCCCCACGATCCGCAGGGGTGTCTCGCGGCGCAGCAGGAACCCGCTCAGGAACTCGATCTCGTCGCCCACGCCAACCGTGACCGCTTCGTTGATCGCTTCCGCTCGTGCCGCATCGACCGGCTCTCCGTTGTCGTTGTCCGCGTCGTCGAGCAGCACGTCGCGCACCTGGATCGCGCCGCCCAGCGCGCCCGCGTCGCCCTGGCGCCCCGCGAGCCGATCCGCCAGCAGTTCATCGATCGCGATCTCGCCTGGCGCGGTGGGGAGCCTTCCCTCGACGATCGGCAGGGGGCGGATCAGCAGCTCGCCAACGGGGTCGATCCCGTTGCCCACCGCGTTGACCAGCGTCTGCGTCCGCCGCACGCGGTGGGGGCCCCCGGGGTCGTCCTCGTCGATCGGTCTCGCGCGCTC
>JANQQZ010000010.1 GCA_028284805.1 Phycisphaerales bacterium | reverse complement strand
CTCGGTCGTCTTCTTCAACTACCGGGGCGACCGCCCGCGCGAGATCTGCTCCGCGTTCCTGCTGCCCGCGTTCCACGGCAATGAAGAACTCAAGCCATCGCCCGACTCGGGCGAGCTCGGCTTCGACAGGGGCGACACCCTCGACCTGCGCTTCGTGATCATGACCCCCTACTCGGAGCGCCTCGCAGAGCTTGCCCACGTCGCGTTCCCCAAGCCCCCCAAGATGGTCAACATCGGCGGCGCGTACCTCTCCCAGCTTGGCCTCACCCAGTTCCGCTGCGCCGAGACAGAGAAGTACCCGCACGTGACCTTCTTCTTCAACGACTACCGCGACGAGCCGTTTCCGGGCGAACGCCGCGAGATCATCCAGAGCCCCAAGGTTGCGACCTACGACCTCCAGCCCGAGATGTCCGCGCGGGGCGTCGCCGATGCCGTGCTCGGGAGGCTCGGCGCCGACGACTGCGAGGACGTGCTGATCGTCAACTTCGCTAACGGCGACATGGTCGGGCACACGGGCTCGCTCGACGCAGCGATCAAGGCCTGCGAGACCGTGGACGCGCTCACGGGCGAGATCGTCGAGGCGACCCTCGCCAAGGGCGGCTCGCTGATCGTCACCGCGGACCACGGCAACGCCGAGCAGATGTTCAACCCCGAGACCGACGCCCCGCACACCGCCCACACGCTCTACGACGTCCCGCTCATCGTCGTGGGCGAGGCCTTCAAGGACCGCTCGCTCCGCTCAGGCGGACGCCTGGCCGACATCTTCCCGACCATGCTCGCGATGATGGGCATCGATCAGCCTGCTGAGATGACGGGGCAGAGCCTGCTCGTCTAGCGGTCGCCCGGCAGACGCCCCGAGTGGGGCGGGCGCTCGTCCGCCGCGTCGGGCTCGCCAGCCTCACCGGGCTGCTCGAGCACCGACAGCCTCGATTCCAGTCGCTCCAGCCGGCGCACCATCTGCAGCAGGCGGTCTGCGATGTCGCGCACCGCCTCGTCGAGCTCGTCCGCCCGCTGCTCAGCGAAGGAGATCGACTCCTCGATCCGCTGCACCCGATCCTCGTCCATCGGCGTCTCCCGGCGGGGCCTCGCCCGCCGGGGTACGGTATCGCCATGCGAGCCGCCCTCGCCATTCTCCTGCTGAACGCCGCCTCGGCACACGCCGAGACCCGCAGGTCGCTGCTCGACCCCGTGGAGCCCCTCTGGCAGCCCGAGGCCGCCGTCCAGAGCGAAACCGGCTTCGACCCCGATCGCGACCGCCCCACCGCCTACGGCGTCCGAGGCTCGCGGCGTTTCTCCGCTGGCCTCCGCGGCGCGCAGGACTTCGAGGACAACACCGACACCAGCCTGTTCGCCCAGCAGACCTGGTTCGTTGTCGACGACGTCGAGATCGGCGTCGAGGGCGCCGCGTGGTGGATCTTCCAGGACGACGACACCTGGGGTATCAGCTCCAGCCTCGTCGTCCGCTACCACTTCTATCAGGAGCCGAGGTTCAGCGCGTACGTCGAAGGGGGCATCGGTCTCTTCATCGCGGCCGACAACGTGCCCGACGAGGGCACCTCGTTCGGGCTGATGCCGCGCGTCGGCGCGGGCACCTCGTTCCTGATCGACGAGCGCGATACCCGGCTGCTCCTGGGGATTCACTGGCACCACATCTCGAACGCAAGGCTGAACGGCGAGGCTCGGAACCCCTCGCGCGACGGGGTAGGCGTCTATGCCGCCGTCAGCGTGCCGTTCTGATCCGGATCCGGGCGGGCCTCAGCCTGTCTGGCGGAGCGACTGGTCGGCGCGATCGGCGCGAGAGACCATGACGCGGTTCCGCCCGCCGTTCTTCGCGGCGTAGAGCTGCTCGTCGGTCGCCTGCACCCAGTCTGATGGCGAGATGGTCGCGGTGTTGTCCGCGCCGAGCACGCCGCAGGACACCGTCACGCGCCGCTCGGGGTGCGCGGGCCACTCGATGGCCTCGAGCGCCTCGCGGATGCGGTTGCAGACCGCCGCGGCCGCGTCGGGCCCGGTCTCGGGCATGATGAGGACGAACTCCTCGCCTCCGAACCGGCAGGGCACGTCCGACTGACGGCACTCGCGCTGCAGCAGGCGGGCGAACGTCCGCAGCGCTTCATCGCCTGCAGGATGCCCGTACGTGTCGTTGATCGACTTGAAGTGATCGAGGTCGAAGATCGCGAGCGAGAGCGGCTTGGCGTGGCGCTGGTTCTCCGCGGTGCTCTGTGCCCATCGCTCGTCGAACGCGATGCGGTTGTAGAGCCCAGTGAGGCCGTCGATGTGCGCACGCTGCGCGAGCATGTTGATCAGGTCAGCCATCTTCAGCGCCGAGCGGACACGCACGCGCAGCTCCATGAGATCGAACGGCTTGGTGATATAGTCCACCGCGCCCAGATCGAACGCGGTCACCTTGTCCGCAGGGCTCTGCAGCCCGCTCAGCACGATCACCGGGATCTCGTGGGTCTCGTCGCTCGCCTTGAGGTGACGCAGAACCTCGAACCCGTCCATGCCCGGCATGTCGAGGTCGAGCAGCACCAGGCTGGGATCCTGCTCGCGGGCCATCTCGAGGGCGGTGCGCCCGTCGAGCGCGCTGAGCAACTCGAGACGCTCCTGCTTGAGCCTTGCGCCGAGCAGGCGATGCACGTCCTCCGCGTCATCGATGATCAGCACACGGTGACGTGTGAACTCGGTCGTGTTGTTGCCGCTCTCAGTCATCGGCCTGGCATCCCTCGACGTCTCGGCTCGCTCAGACCACGACCCGGCTGCACATACTCACGAGCTCGTCCACCTGCTCTCGTACCGTCAGGAGTTCGGCCGCGGAGCCCATCTTCTTGAGCCGGCACTCGAGATCGCGGGCAACCTCACCGATCTCGCCGAAGCCGTATCCCCCGCACGCCCCACTCAGCTGATGCGTAAGCCTGGTCACCGACTCGATCTCGCCCTGGTCGTACGAGGCGCTGAGCGACGCGGCGCGGCCTGGCAGCTCACGGACGAACTCCTCGACAAGCTCGAGCATGTCAGGGTCACCAGCGAACTCGCTGCGGATCGGCGGACCGAATGATTCTGGGTTGGACATCTGCACCCCCCAACCGAAGGCCACAGTGCCTCCAGTCGGTCATCGGTGCCGGGAGCACGCTTCTCCAGAGCAGATCCGGATTTCTCAGCGTGCCGGCGGCAAGCGGAGTGAGGGTTACTCGCAGGTGCCCTGCTGGCTGACGAAGTTCATGATGAAGGCGTTGAAATCCGCCGGCTCGATGGTGTCGTTGCGGTTCTGGTCCCCACGCAGGTCGCCCGTCCCGTAGAGGGCGATCCACGCGGAGAAGTCTGTCGGGTCCACCGAGCCGTCACCGTTCACGTCCGCGTAACACCACTCGATATTGAGGGCTTCCTGGAGTGCGCGCTGAGCGTTCACGCGTCCGTACCCAAACGACACGTCGCGCCCAGGCCCCCCCAGATCACGGGAGGTCCTGGCGAGCACGCTCCGGATCTCGTCGACGGTGAGCTGAGGCGAGGCCGAGCGGACCAGGGCCGCGATCCCCGCGACGATCGGGGTCGACATGGATGTGCCCGATTCATACCCGTAGGTGTGCGGCTCGAAGATCGTGTGACGCGTCGAGAAGATGTCTACCCCCGGGGCCACGAACTCGACCTCGGCACCCGTGGTCGAGAACGGGGCCAAGCTGTCGGCGTTGTCGGTCGCGCCAACCGCGAGCACCTCCGGGTACGCCGCGGGGTAGAGCACACCGGGTGTTCCCGTGTTGCCCGTCGAAGCGCAGACCACCACACCCTGGTCGTGGGCGTATGCCACCGCGTCGGCGAGCACGGTGCTCGGCTGGGACAGACCGAAGGAAATCACGGCGACATCGACGCCTTGGTTGGCGGCCCAAATCAGCCCCTCGGCAAGCCAGACATCGGACGTGAACCCGAGCAGGTTCGCCGCTTTGACAGGGACGATCCGCGAGCCCCAGCTCACCCCGACCACGCCCTCCGCGTTGTTGGTCGATGCGGCGACGATGCCAGCGATGTGCGTGCCGTGCGTGTTGTACGGCGCATCCGTGTCGTCGAGCGGACCACCGGTCAGGTTGATCCCGTCGTCGAGCTTCGTCGAGAGATCCGGGTGGGTGCTCGAGACCCCGGAGTCGATCACCGCGACCTTCACCTGAGCCGAGCCTCGCTGGATGTCCCAGGCCTGAGCGACGCGCACATCCGCGCCCGCGAGTCCGGGGTGCCCGTCGATCGGCTGCCCCGTGTTCTGGATGGCGTACTGATTCTGCAGCAGCGGATCGTTCGGCAGATCGTCCACCGTCGTCGAGACACCGAAAACGACCGGCTCAGCGGTCACGGTCTGGAAGGTCTCGAACGCTGAGATCAACTCTGAGGCCGACGCGGCGGAATCGACACGCACGAGGCGGTATCGAGCCCCGTTGATGACACTGCCCGAGGCAACGCCCCGGACCGCGACCACTCCGGACACCGACGCCAGTGTCGAGTCGATCGCGGGGAAACGGGAGGAAGTACCTGCTCCGACGGATTCGCGGATCACGACCATGTCGGGTGAAACACCCGATCGGACGTCGGCATTCGCGATGGTCATTGCCTGCCAGCTATGGGACTGTCCCCAGGCCGACCCACAGAGCAGTCCCAAACCGATGCACATTCCCCGCGCGAGTTCACGAGCCATGTGATGTCTCTCCCTCTCGTTCCTCGGGCATGCCGAGTCCTAAAACTGTACCGAGATTCGCTCCAGAATGCCACCCGGATGAGGAAAGCCGCAGGAGGCGGGGGTACTCCGCGTCGATCACGGGTGGATAAATTTTTAGTTTGTGTTCGGTTTCGGCTTTCTCGGATCTTCGCATCCAGGCTCTTGACACGTCACTCCGGCCACGTCAGAGTGTTGTTATTGGAAGACCTGCCTTCGCGGGCGGGAGAGAGAACAGACACGTTTCGCATCGGAAACACCCCCCGTTCGCAGCGGGATTCTGTGCGGAACACGGAAGGGAGAGACGAGACATGCGCATTTTTGCTGCCACCGTGGCTGCTGCTGCAGCCACCGGGACGGCGCACGCAGACATCGTGGATCTGATGATCTTTGAGATCATCGCGACCAACGAGGTCACGGGCGCCACACAGAGCCAGTCTTTCACGATCGATCCTGGCGCCGGCGACGGCTCGAGCACCGTCTCCTGGTCGCTCGATCAGCAGCTCGACTTCGAGGGCATCGGCGGCCTCGAATCCGCGAGCATCACCGTGACCAACGGTGCCAACCGGGGCGGCGCAGGCGGCCAGTCGGTCGTGGCCGACTTCAGCGTCTTCGCCAGCACGCAGAACGCGCTCTTCCAGATCAACTCGGCCGTCGTGAGCTTTGCCACGATCCCGGCTGCCAGTGCGCAGGGCTTCGCCAGTGCTGCGGTCACCCTGGTCGACGTCTTCGGCGACGGCGCCGCCCTCACCCCGAGCGCGGGCGGCGGCTACCGGGCCGAACTCAACAACGGGGCGACCAGCTTCGCCTCGCTGTTCCCGGCGGGCACGCCCCTGAGCGTCGCCGCAGGCGTCGGTGCGGGCGACTTCAACGCCGATACAGGCGTGTTCCTGCCGACGGGGATTGACGTGTCCTCGATCAGCGCGAGCTGGGACTTCGCCCTCTCCGGGTTCGACTCGGCGACGGGCACCAGCACGTTCACCGTGATCCCTGCGCCCGCTTCCGCCGCGCTGCTCGGCCTGGGCGGGCTTGCGATGGTCCGCAGGCGTCGATAACTGCACACATGAGCACCGGGCCCTCGGCTCGGTCGGAGAGCTTGACAGAACGCCGGAGGAACCCGGCGACGGAGGAAGGAATCCATGATGAAGCTCCAGATCTTGTCCACTGCCGCCTGCCTCGCCGCAGCGAGCGCATCGGGGCAGTCCATCCTGACGTTCAACGTCAGCAACGCACAAGGGTCGGGTTCGTTCACCGCCGACGTCGCTCAGTCCATCCCGCTGCCTACCGGTGGTCACACCTACCAGTCGGGCGTCTTCGGGCCGCTCTTCCCGATGGATATCACCGACGGCGCCGGCAACGTGCTGGCGACGATCAACTCGGTGAACGCGTTTAGCGTCGACGACAACACCGCGACACCCAACGGTGATGCCACCGCGCTGCTCAACTTCGTGATCACCGCGGGCTCCAGTGACACCACCATCGAGGTGCTCTCGTCCTACGTCACCACGCCCACGCCGTACGGGCCGACACCCAACGTGATCGCCAACGCGGCGTATACCGCCACCGACAGCAACGGTGACGGCGTATCCGTCACGGGCGCCAGCACGCTCACCGACTTCTACGTCAACGGTGACGTCAACACCGGCACGCTGTTCGGCAGCTACGGCACCGGTGTCACCGGTGGTGCTAATGCATCGCCCAGCTCTTCGCAGAGCTCCGGCCTGATCACCTACGGCCAGAGCATCAACAGCTTCCAGTTCGCCTCGAACTTCACGGTCACCGCGAACGACCAGGTCAGCGGCAACTTCAGCATCTCGGTCAACTCGATCCCGACACCAGCGACGGGTGTTCTGTTCGCGATCGGCGGCCTCGCGGCGGCCGGGCGTCGACGCTGATCACCAGGAATCTCGTTCTTCCTTGAGATCCCCGCGGCCCGCCGCGGGGATCTTTTATTTTTCGTCGAGCCGCCACACGCCCAGCAACTCGCCCGCGCCCGGCTCCAGGTGCCCGGCATGGGTACAGATCGCCGCGGCGCCGGTCCGGAGCGACACGGCGCAGAGGCCGACACCATGCGTCAGCACCGAGGCTGCGAGCGAGAGCGTTGGGTTGTGTCCCACGATCACCAGGCGGTCCCGCTCCCCGTGCTCTGTGAGCATCTCGAAGATGCTCTCCACCGTGCTGTTGAGGAAGAGCCGGTCGTCCCGCACCGGCGCAACACCGAGTGCAGCACCCACGATGGACGCGGTGTGCCACGTCCGCTCGGCCGGGCTGGACAGGACATGGGCACGGGCGAACCCGGCACCGTCCAACGCCCTGGCCATCCACTCGGCCTGGCGAACCCCACGCCCCGCGAGGGGGCGGTCGGCATCGACCCCCGTTGGGGATGATGGCTCGGCCTTGCCGTGACGCAGAATGGCGAGCCTCCGGTCGCCCATCCGGCGAGTTTACAGCGGCATCGGTCGCTGCGGGAACCGGACTCGGGGTTCCGCGTCGAATACGCTGTGACAGACCGGCCGCCCAGGCCAAGGAGACGCACCATGCCAGGCACACCCGCTCGGATCTCCATCGCCGCGATCCTGACCGTCGCCGGACTCTGCATCGCGCCCGGTGCGCCCATGGTGGCGAGCACCGCCGCCCAGCAGGACGACCCCGAGACCCTCCGCCTGAAGCGTGACAACCTCGCCAAGATGCTCAGGCCAATCTCGCTCAGTGTGCAGGACCAGCCGCTCGGGGACGTCATGCGCTTCATCGAGGACTTCACTGGAGCGCAGCTCGACATCATCTACATGGACGACCGCACGCCTGAAGGTCTCGATCCGGAGACCCCGGTCTCGCTCGATGTGCAGAACATCTCCGCGTTGCGTCTGCTCGAGCTCGTGCTCGACCAAGCCGGGCGCGACAGCTTCGAAGGCGCCTCCTGGCAGCTCACAAGCTGGGGCTCGATCGAGGCGGGCCTCAAGACCTCGCTCAACCGGCGCCAGCGCGTGCAGGTCTACGACATCGCCGATCTGCTGCTCGAGCTGCCCGATTACCCGGACGCCCCCGAGATCGATCTGCAGTCCGTGCTCCAGAACAACCAGGGGGGCGGCGGCGGGCAGAGCCCGTTCGGAGGCGACACCCAGGGCAATGACGACGAGGAGCGAGACCTCGAAGCGCGACGAGATGCCATCATCGATCTCATCCAGGCCATCGTTGAGCCCGACCAGTGGCAGCGCAACGGCGGCGACGGCGGCAACATCACCGTCTTCCAGAACACGCTCATCATCCGCGCCGCGGACTACATGCACCGCCAGATCGACGGCTACCGCTTCTGGCCCAGCACCCGCCAGTCGGCAACGGGCGTCGGCGCGAGCCGCTACGTCAGCTTCTCGCTCGACACCGGCATCGGCACCGTCGATGGCTTCGAGAACCAGCCCGTCGTGGTCGACACGGGCGGCGGCAACGGCGGCGGCTGAACACCCCCAAGTGTTTCACAGGCCGATGCCTCGCCTGACAACGCGAATCCAGCGGGTCAAAGGACCACCTGATCACGCGTCCGCCAGTTCCTCGACGCTCGGACACGAGCACATCAGGTTCCGGTCGCCGTAGGGGTTGTCCACCCGCCCCACGCTCGACCAGAACTTCGCCCGACGGAGCCAGGGCACCGGGTAGGCAGCCCGCTCGCGGCTATATGGCCTGTCCCACGACTCGGCCGTCACGGCCTCGATCGTGTGCGGCGCGCCCTTGAGCACGTTCTGCTCCCGGTCCGCCTCGCCCCGCTCGATCTCTGCGATCTCGGCCCGGATCGCGATCATCGCGTCACAGAACCGGTCGAGCTCGTCCAGGCTCTCGCTCTCGGTCGGCTCGATCATGAGCGTGCCCGCGACGGGCCACGACATCGTCGGCGCGTGAAACCCGTAATCGATGAGCCGCTTGGCGATATCGTCGATCTTGATCCCGGCACTCGCGTCGAACGGACGGCAGTCCAGGATGAACTCGTGCGCCACGCGCCCCGACTCACCCGTGAAGAGCACGTCGTAGTGATCCTTGAGCCTCTCGGCCATGTAGTTGGCGTTCAGGATCGCGACCTGGGTCGCCTTGCGCAGCCCCTCGCCGCCCATGAGCGCGATGTAGACCCAGCTGATGGGCAGGATGCTCGCCGAGCCATAGGGCGCCGCGCTGATCGCGCCGATGGAGTCGTCTGTCGCGCCCTCGGGCGCCATCACGCCGTGGCCCATCAGGAAGGGCTGCAGATGTCCGGCGACTCCGATCGGCCCCATGCCGGGCCCGCCCCCGCCGTGCGGGATGCGGAACGTCTTGTGGAGATTCAGGTGGCAGACATCGGCGCCCATGTCGCCCGGTCGGCAGAGCCCGACCTGCGCGTTCATGTTCGCGCCGTCCATGTACACCTGCCCGCCCCGATCGTGGACGATGGCGCACACCTCGCGGATGCCCGTCTCGAACACGCCGTGCGTCGAGGGGTACGTCACCATCAACGCCGCGAGGCTGTCCTTGTGCGCCTCGGCCTGCTGACGCAAGTGCTCCAGATCGATATCGCCCGTCTCGGTCGAGCGCACGGGCACGACCCGCATCCCCGCGATCACCGCGCTGGCCGGGTTCGTCCCGTGCGCGCTCTCGGGGATCAGGCACACGTCGCGGTGGCTCTCGCCGCGCGACGCGTGGTACGCCTTGATGACCAGCAAACCCGCGTACTCACCCTGCGCCCCGGCGTTGGGCTGCAGGCTCACCGCGTCGAAACCGGTGATCTCGGCCAGCCAGGTTTCCAGGTCCGCGAACAGCGTCGCGTACCCCTTCCACTGCTCGCGCGGCGCAAACGGATGCAGCCCCCCGATCTCGGGCCAGGTCACTGGGAGCATCTCGCTCGTGCCGTTCAGCTTCATCGTGCATGAGCCGAGTGCGATCATGCTGTGCGCGAGCGAGAGGTCGCGGTTCTCGAGCTGCTTCATGTACCGGAGCAGCTCGGTCTCGGAGTGGTGCGTGTTGAAGACCGGGTGCGTCATGTACGCGCCCGTGCGCGCAAATGGCCCCGGGATCTCGCGCATCGCAGACGCCCCCAGCAGCGCATCCGGATCCGCGTCGGCGGCGCCCCCGAACACCTGGATCAGGTCGCGCACGTCCTCGGCTGTCACGGTCTCGTCGAGCGTCACGCCCACGGACCCATCGCCGAAGTCGCGCAGGTTCATCTCGAACCGGCTCGCCTCGTTGAGCACGCTCTCGACCCCGCTCGAGGGCCGCACCCGCAGCGTGTCGAAGAACAGAAGCTCCGGGTCGCCCTGCCCGATGTCGTGCCCGAGATCGATCAGGGCCTGCGACAGCGCGAGTGTCAAACCCCGCACTCGCTCGGCGATCCGGCGGACGCCCTCGGGCCCGTGGTAGACGCCGTACATCCCAGCCATGATCGCCAGCAGCGCCTGCGCGGTGCAGATGTTGCTGGTCGCGCGGTCTCGCTTGATGTGCTGCTCTCGGGTCTGGATCGTGAGCCGGTATGCGGGGCTGCCGTGCGCGTCCTTCGACACGCCAACCAGCCGCCCGGGCATCTTGCGGACGTGCTTCTCGCTCGTGGCCAGGAAAGCCGCGTGCGGGCCCCCAAAGCCCATGGGCACGCCGAAGCGCTGCGCACTGCCTACGACGATGTCCGCCCCGATCTCGCCCGGAGGCGCGAAGAGAGCGAGTGAGAGCAGGTCCGCCGCAACCACCAGCATCGCACCCGAGTCGTGCGCCCGCTGGGCGAGCGCTCGGAAGCAATGCAACCGCCCGCTCGTATCTGGCGTCTGCACCAGCACGCCGCAGACGTCGTCGCCAAGCTCCGCCGACCGCGCATCCTCGACGCGCAGTTCCAGCCCCATCGACCACGCCCGCGTGCGGAGCACCTCGAGCGTCTGCGGGTGACACGAGGCATCGGCGACGAACGCATTCCGCTTGCCCCGCGCGATCGAGACGCACATCGCCATCGCCTCGGCCGCGGCGGTCGCCTCGTCGAGCAACGACGCGTTGCTCAGTTCCATGCCCGTGAGATCAGCCACCATGGTCTGGAAGTTCAGCAGCGCCTCGAGCCTGCCCTGCGAGATCTCGGCCTGGTACGGCGTGTACTGCGTGTACCACCCCGGGTTCTCCAGGATGTTCCGCTGGATCACCGGGGGCGTGATCGTGCCGTGGTAGCCGCACCCGATGTAGCTGCGGTACACCTGGTTCTGTGCGGCGATCGAGGCCAGCTCATCGAGCAACTCGTGCTCGCCCCTCGCACCCCCCAGCCCGAGAGGCTGTTCCAGGCGGATCGAGGCCGGCACGACCTGATCGGTCAGCTCGTCGAGCGTCGATACACCCAGCGCGCCGAGCATCCGTGCGACCTCATCGTCGCTGGGCCCGATGTGCCGATTCCAGAACGTGTCCGTCGGGTCCAGCATCGAGCCCCGCGCCGCCCGCACCGTCTCGCTCGTGCCCGTGTCCGTCATGGTCATCATCCGCGTTCCTTGCTCCCCGCGGGGCCCGCCCGCGGGCTGTATACAACCTGTGCCGAATCCTAGCTGCCCCGCTCAGCCGCCCTCGGCGTAGAACCACAGCAGGCGCTGGCTCCCCTCCTCCATGATCATGTCGAAGCCCTGCCAGCGCAGGTCCCGCCCCACGCCCTTGAGCAGCCGGACCCGGAGCAAACCAGGCCCGATTGACTCCACCCGGGCATTCGGCGTGTACTCACCCATGGGCATCCGCGCGAAGAGCCGCTCGATGTCGGGCAGCGACCCAAGCAGCATCTCGTACGCGTCGTCGGCCGATTGCCCGTGGGCCGCGAACTCCGCCTTGGTCGCCTCGCTGAGGACCTGCTCGGTGAACAGCTCCCGCTCCTGGTCTCGGAGGGTCTCGAAGATGTGTCGCATGAGGTGGCGCCCCGTCAGCGCCCGGAGCGTCACCGCGCCGTCGTCTGCTTCGGCGCGGAGTTCGATCGGCTTGGCGCTCGGATCGCGGTACCCCGTAGGCCTCGCGTCGGCGACCTCGGGCACGACCGCGCCATCGAGCCCGCTGAAGAACGGGCGACCGCTCACGTCCCTCTCGTACGTCTCGCACCCGGCGAGCACCAGCAACAGGCCCACCCCGATGCAGCGCTTCACGCCGGCACTCCTGCGACGACCGGCTCGAACTGGCACTCGCCCTCGCCCCGACGCCAGCAGTCGTGCCCGCGGAACTCATCGAGCGTCTCCGCGGCGTCGTCGCGCGTGTGGCACCCCCGGCTCTCCTCGCGCCACAGCGCCGACCGCGCCGTCAACTGGGCCACCAGAAGCAGGTTCTGCACCTCCCACCCCTCGGGATCGTCGAAGATCTTGTCGAGCGTGTAGCGCGCCCAGAAGTCGAGCATCTCGCTCGCGTCCCTGAGCCTCGGGCCCGTCCGCCGAATGCCCGCGTTGCGCCACATCGCCGAGCGCAGGCTCGAGCGCACGTCGCCCAGGTCGAGCTCCCCGTGGTCGCTGGGCCGGATATCGCTCACCACGCTCGCGGGTCCCTGCACACCCATCCTTGCCGCGGCTTCGCCCGCCTCATCGCCCGCTGCTGCGCCGACGACCAACCCCTCGAGCAACGAGTTGCTCGCCAGCCGATTCGCGCCGTGTAGGCCGGTGCAGGCCGACTCCCCGACCGCCCAGAGTCCGGGCACACCCGTCCGTCCACGCTCGTCGGTCCGCACACCCCCGACCGCGTAGTGCGCTGCGGGGCTCACCGGGATCCGCTGCGTGCGCGGGTCGATGCCGTACTGACGGAGCGTCGCATTGATACCGGGGAAGCGCTCCGCGAAGCCCACGACACCCGTCGCGTCGAGGAAGACATTCGACCCGCCCGTCCGTGTGACGCGGTCGGTGATCGCGCGGCTGACAACATCGCGCGGCGCCAGATCCGCCAGCTCGTGCACGCCCGCCATGAACCGCTCGCCCGCCGCGTCGGTCAGCACGGCGCCCTCGCCCCGCACCGCCTCGCTG
>JANQQZ010000173.1 GCA_028284805.1 Phycisphaerales bacterium | reverse complement strand
ATGGCTCTGGACGGCAGGCATCGTGCTCGGCTACACGCTCAACGTGCTCTGCTACTCGGCGCTCTTCAAGCACCGCGTCATCCTCGATGTCGTCAGCCTCTCGCTCGGGTTCGTGCTCCGCGTGCTCGCGGGCTGCGCCGCGGTCGGGGCGATGCCCTCCACCTGGCTGCTCAACTCCACGCTCTTCCTCGCCATGTTCCTGGCCTTCGGCAAGCGCCTGGGCGAGCGACGCACCATGGAGACCGAGGAGGGCAGCGCCGAATCCGTCCGGGGCGTCCAGCGGATCTATTCCGACGACCTGCTCCGGATGGCGGTCGTGATGACCGCCGTCGGCACGCTCGTGACCTACGCCGGCTATGTGCAGCAGCAGGAGGGCCGCTACGGCCCGTCGATCGAGACCGTCGCGAGCGGCGCGCCCTGGGGCTTCAACTGGCTCTGGCTCACCATGCTCCCCGCAACCTACGCACTGCTCCGCTGTATCGTGCTCCTGGAACGCGGGCTGTACGACGATCCGACCGAGCTCGCGGTGCGCGATCGGGGTGTCCAGATCGCGTCGATCGGCTTCGCCGCGATCGCGGCTGCCGTCGTCCTCCTCGCCGGCAGCGGGCTTCCCGCCGACCAGGGCTTCGGATAAATTGATCGGATCGGCCCGGGCGGGGGAACCCGGGTTCCAGTCCAGCGGCGCAGATCATGCGCCGCTCGTGACGGCCCGACCGGGCGGGAACACCCGATCGGAGCGTTCGCCCGACGATCGCCGATGCCTGAGGCGGATCGTCCGGGATCGAGGTTCGCACTGCGACGGGCGCGGGCGCGTCGGGGATCAGCACGCAGCCGGATCGGGGCTGCACACAAGGGAGCGTTTCATGCACAGCACTCGTTTCATCCGCCGCCTCTCGGCCGTCGCACTCGCCGCCGCGGCCGGCCTCGCCGTCGCCCAGGCCGACAAGCCCGACTTCCCCGACTTCAAGACCGTCGCCAAGGACTTCGAGAAGGTCGTCTCGCCCACCACCGAAGACGGGCCCAGCCTCTACACCGTCTGGGTCCGCGAGAAGGACGGGCAGATGCTCGCCGAGCTCCCGCGCGGGTACGAGCGCCAGAAGCACTTCTTCGCCATGACCGTCGGCACGGGTGAGATCTTCGCCGGCCTCCAGGGACGCGATCTCTACACCTACTGGAAGCGCTACGACAAGCGACTCGCCCTCATGGCGCCCCAGATCTCGACCCGATCCACGGGCGACCAGGAATCCAAGGACTCGGTCGACAACATCTTCACCGACCGCGTGCTGCTCGACATCCCGATCGTCTGCATGGGCCCGAGCGGCCAGCCCGTCATTGACCTCGACGCACTGCTCGCAGGCAAGGCCTCGACCTTCTTCGGCAGGAGTGCCAGCGGCGCCAACACACGCCTCGCCACCGTCGTCAAGGCCAAGGCCTTCCCGAAGAACATCGAGATCGCCATCGAGATGCCGACCTCGGGCGGCATCCTCAAGGAGTTCCACTACTCGATCAGCAAGGTCGAGGGCTCCAAGGACTACAAGCCCCGCGAGGCCGACCAGCGCATCGGCAACTTCACCACCACCTACCGCGACCTCGGCAAGTTCACCGACGACGAGGTCATCGTCCGCTACGTCAACCGCTGGAACCTGCAGAAGCGCGACCCGTCGCTCAAGCTCAGCCCGCCCAAGGAGCCGGTGGTGTTCTACATCGAGCACACCGTTCCCGTGCGTTACCGGCGTTTCGTCCGCGAGGGCGTCGAGTACTGGAACCGCGCCTTCGCCGAGCAGTGCGGCATCCTCGACGCCATCGAGGTCCGCCAGCAGGATTCGGCCTCCGGCTCCCACATGGACAAGGACCCCGAGGACGTCCGCTACAACTTCATCCGCTGGCTCAGCAACGACGTCGGCACCGCCATCGGCCCGAGCCGCGCCCACCCCGAGACGGGCGAGATCCTCGACGCAGACGTCATCCTCACCGATGGCTGGATCCGCTACTTCAACTACCAGTACAACGACCTGCTGCCCGACGTCGCGACCGAGGGATTCAGCCCCAAGACGCTCGCCTGGCTCGAGGCCAACCCCCAGAACGACCCGCGCATCCTGCTCGCCGACCCGGCCCAGCGCGACTACCTCGTTGCAGAGCGCCGCGCCCGAGGCGTGCTCCGCTACGGCGGGCACCCCGCCGCCGCCGCCGACCCCTCGCTCTACGGCGACAACGAGTTCGACGGCCTCGCCAACGTCCACAGCCAGTTCAACGGCTTCTGCATGGCCTCGCGCGGCAAGGCCATGGACCTCGCCATGATGCACATGCACCTCGCACTCGGACGCGACCTGCTCGAGCCCGACCCCGAAGCCGAGGGCGAGAACCCAGAGCCCAAGGAGCCCGAGGGCGACCTCATCGACGGCATGCCCGATTGGTTCATCGGCCCCATGCTCGCCGACCTGGTCGCGCACGAGGTCGGGCACACGCTCGGCTTCAGCCACAACTTCAAGGCCTCCTCGCTCTACGACCACAGCGAGATCAACTCCGAAGACGTCAAGGGCAGGGCGTTCACCGCCTCCGTCATGGACTACAACCCGATCAACATCCACTTCCCCGAGGGAGGCCTCGAAGCCATCAAGAACGGCGACGCTTTCCAGGGCGACTACGCGATGGTCGACATCGGCCCGTACGACGAGTGGATCATCGCCTACACCTACGGCGATAACCCCGACGAAGCCATCAAGCGCGGCGCCACCGAGAACATCCCCTACGCCAACGACATCGACACGTGGGGCATCGACCCGCTCGCACGCCGCTACGACTTCGCCAAGTGGCCCCTCGACTACACAGAGAACCAGATCCGCCTGATCGGGCACTACCGAGATCAACTGCTCGACAACTTCGTCGAGGAAGGCGACAGCTGGGCCAAGGCGCGCCGGGGCTACAACATCACCCTCAGCCAGCAGATGAACTCGGTCAGCATCATGGCCAACTGGATCGGCGGCGCATACATCCAGCGCGACAAGAAGGGCGACCCCGACGCCCGCAAGCCGCTCACCGTCGTTGAGGTCGACAAGCAGCGCGCCGCGCTCGACTTCGTCCTCGAGAACGGCCTGCGCGACGACGCCTACGGCCTCACCCCCGAGCTCATGACCTACCTCACCACCGACCTCTGGTGGGACCAGTGGTCCAACCTCTTCGCCGAGCGCGACTTCCCCGTGCACGACCGGGTCAACGGAATGATGCTCTCGTCGCTCACCATGATCATGAACCCCGACACGCTGGGCAACGTCTTCGACAACGAGTTCCGCGTGCCCGCGGGCGAGGACACCATCACCCTCGCCGAGGTCATGGAGAAGACCGTTGCAGAGGTCTTCAGCGAGATCGACGGGGCGCCGACCGAGACCTACACCTCGCGCGATCCGATGATCAACAGCTTCCGGCGCAACCTCCAGCTCGGCATGGTCGACCGCCTCATCAACTTCACCAAGCCCGGCGCCATGTACGGCGCTGCGGCTACTCCCGTCCGCACCCTCAGCACGCATCACCTCCGAGAGATCAAGGCAAGCATCGATGACACGCTCGAGCACAACGGCAAGCTCGACGCCTACACCTCCAGCCACCTCGCCGAGGCCTCCATCCGCATCGAGCGGGCACTCGAGGCCGAGTACATCTACAACGCCGGCGATATCGGCGGAGGCGGCAACATCATCCTGATGCTGGGCCAGGAAGAGGGCCAGGGCGAGCAGTAACGCCGCCCGCGACAACCCGAACCACGCGCCGGCCCGCAGCGATGCGGGCCGGTGTTGCTTTAGAGCTTCGAGCGAACCCAGTCCCGCGCCGCCGCGTCGGCGTCGAACACCTGCTCGATCGATCCGATCGGCGTTGTCGGGATCGACTCCATGGCCCCCGCGACCAGCTCGGCGACTCGACCAAACCGCAGCCGCGACCCATCCGTGTTCGATTCAGCAAGGAAGGCGCCGACGGCTGCCTCGTTCGCGCCATTGAGCACAGCCCCCGCGGTCCCGCCGCGCCCGAGCGCGTCGTACGCGAACCCGAGCATCGGGAACCGCTCGTGATCGGGCTCGCGGAACTCAAGGGTGCCGAGCGCCCCGAGATCGAGCCGGTCCTTGCCCGGTGCCGCGGCGTGCTCGCCCCGGAGCAACGCGTACTGGATCGCCGTCCGCATGTCGGGCGTGCCCAGCTGCGCGAGCACCGCTCCGTCGACGAACTCGATCATGCTGTGCACCGTGCTCGTGGGCTGGATGAGCACGCCGATGCGGTCCGGTTCCACGCCGAAGAGCCACCGGGCCTCCATCACCTCGAAGCCCTTGTTCATGAGCGAGGCCGAGTCGATCGTGACCTTGCGCCCCATCGACCACGTCGGGTGCGCGAGCGCCTGCTCGGGGGTCGCGTCTGCGATCCGATCGATCGGCCAGTCACGCAATGCCCCGCCGCTCGCGGTCAATGTCACCCGGTCGATGCACACATCGCGCTCGATCGGCGGGAGCTCCTCCTGCAGTCGGCGTGCACCCCGAAGGCACTGCCACAGCGCGCTGTGCTCGGAATCCACCGGGAGCAGCCGTGCGCCGGTCCGCTGCGCCAGAGGCACGACCAACTCGCCCGCCGCGACCAGCGTCTCCTTGTTCGCGAGCGCGACATCGATCCCGAGTTCGAGCGCCGCGACCACGGGGCGAAGCCCCGCGATGCCGACGATCGCCGCCATCACCATGTCGATCGGCTCGCGCTCGTGCTCGCTCCGGATGAGCTCGACGATCGCCTCTTCGCCCGCCGTGTGCGACGCGGCACCAGACACATCGCCGGGCTGAGCCGTCACGACCGGGCACCTGTATCGCTGCGCTTGCGCCGCAAGAGCGTCGCTGCACCGACCGGAGACCAGGCCAGCAACTTCGAAAGCGCCCAGCGAGCGAGCGTTCAGATGCTCGACGACCTCGAGCGTCTGTGTGCCGATCGACCCGGTCGAGCCGAGCACGACGATCCGCCTCGGCCGACCGGCTGGCTCACTCATCCCCGAGCGCCGCCTTCTCGCTGGGCTTCAGCTTCCGACGGCTCGCCGCGTACAGCAGGCGGGGCTTCTTCTTCGTCGTCTTCACCTCGGCCTGCGCCTCGATCGGCTCACCGTCCGTCGCAGGAGCTTTGCGACGGCTCGTCTTCTTGCGAGCGGGCTTCGAATCAGCGTCTCCGCTCTCCTCGGCGTCCGATCGCCGCCGCCGTCGACGCGTCTTCTTGGAACCGCCCTCACTGTCGCCTGACTCGCCCTTCTCGGGGCTCTCGGGCGCCTCCTCCTCGCCGGACGCATCGACGCCTTCCGCGCTCTCGTCCGTCTTCTTGCGCCCGCGTCCGCCGCGGCGCCGCCGACGCCGCTTCTTCTTGCCGCCCGTCTCGTCGTCGGTGTCACCGTCGCTCGACTCCGACGAGTCTTCGTTTGCGGCGCTCTCGCCCTCAGCAGCTGGCTGGGCCGGTGCCTCTTCACGAGCTTCGCCAGTCTCAGGCTCGCCCGAGTTCTCGGCGCCGTCTTCCGTGCCCTCGCCACCCTCGCCCGACGACTTCCGCCGACGCCGGCGCCGACGCCGCTTCTTCTTCGTCGGCTGCTCGTCGTCTTCTTCCTCGCCCGCATCGGCTTCCGCGGCCTCGATCTGCTCGATCGGGTGCGTGTCGACTTCTTCCTCGAGCGCCTCAAGCATCGCCTCGCGCTCGTCCGTTTCGTGCCACGCCTCCTCGTCCGATGCGTCCAGCCAGGGCTCGAGCTTCTTCGGCGGCTTGGGCTTGGGCAGCCGGTCGATCTCGACGTCGTTGCCCGCCTCGTCGTAGGCGTAGATCGTGAACCGGTCGTGCCCCAGGCTGTCACCCACACGCACGTCGATGTGCTTGTCGGTCGTCAGCTCGATCCGTGTCATCGTGCGACGACGGTGGCTCAGCAACTCGCCCGCGACGCGGCTGGGCACGATCAGCTCGACCTTCCGCACCTTGTCGTGGCTCAGCACCAGCTGCACCTCGCGCAGCGCCTCCGCCGACACGCTCTCCGCCTTGCGCACGTACCCCCGGCCATACGCAGGAGGCAGCTCCTGGAAGTGCTGGCTCATCGCGCTCGGGCGCATCCGCTGACGCGTCAGCTCCAGAATCCCGAAGGGGCTGATCGGCAGCACCGTCGTCTTCGCCCGGTCCCCCTTGAGGCGGTCCTTGAACTGCTGCTCGATCGCCTTGCGGTGCTTCGCCTGGTTCATGTCGATCAGGTCATTGATCACCAGCCCACCCAGCTCGCGCAGCTTCATCTGACGGCAGATCTCGTCTACCGCCTCCACGTTCGTCTGATACGCGTTGGTTTCCGCGTCGTTCGCCTTCCGGCTCTTCCCGCTGTTCACGTCGATCGCGACCACCGCTTCGGTCTCGTCGATGACCAGCCGCCCCCCCGAGGGCAGCGGCACCTCGCGCGACATCATCAGCCGCACCTGGTCCTCGATCCCGTACGCGTGGAACATGGGCGTCTTCAGGTCGTAGTTCAGCAGCTTCGCCGCGGTCCGCGGCGCCACGACCTTCAGGAAGTTCGCCGCACGCGCAAGCCCGTGCTCGTTGTCGACCACGACTTCGTCGATGTCCTTGTCGAGCAGGTCGCGCAGCGCACGCACCAGCAGATCGCTCTCGGCGTACAGCAGCGTCGGCTTGCTCGTCTTCTTCTGCCGCTTCTCGATCGACTTCCACAGCCGCTGCAGGTACGACAGGTCGCGCTTGAGCTCTGTCTTGGTCTTGTCGAAGCCCGCCGTCCGAAGGATGAACCCGAAGCCCTCGGGCATCTCGAGCTGATCCAGGATCGCCCGCATCTTCTTGCGCGTTTCGTCGTCCTCGACCTTGCGGCTCACCCCCACCTTGTCCATGTGCGGCATCATCACCAGGTACCGCCCGGGGATGGACAGATAGCTCGTGCACGCCGGTCCCTTGGTGCCCACGCCGTCCTTCATGATCTGGACGACGATCTTCTGGCCCTTCTTCAGGCACTTCTGGATGGGCGGGCGCTCGCGACGGGGCGTCTTCTTCCCGATCTTCTCGCTCGTCTCCTCGTCCTCGCCCGGGAAGTAGCGGGGGTGCAAGTCCGAGGTGTGCAGGAACGCGTTCTCCGAGCCCCCGAAGTCCACGAACGCGGCCTGGATGTTGCTCTCGACGTTCGTGACCTTGCCGAGGTAGAGGTTGCCGACGCGGTTGGCGGTTGCGGGCCGCTCCGCGTGGTACTCCTCGAGCTTGTCATTCTCGAGGATCGCGACCCGGCATTCCTCGCCGGGCTGGTAGCTGATGAGCATCTTCTTGGGCATGTCGCCTGTCTCTCAGTGCGGCGACGGAGAGCACCGGGGCCGGGCTGTGATGCACAGGCGTCGCTACAGGCTCCGCCGGTCGGGCGGGCATGTCTGCGGTTTCGATCTGTCCGGCGTGAGCGCTGCCCACGGGCTGATCTCGCTTCTGCGTCGCAACCGGCACGGGTCTCGCGGTCGGCCGGGCACAAGGCCCCGCGTCGCGTCGTCCGTCGCCTGGGTTGGTCCCGGCGTCGCCGGGCGTCGTTCGTTCTCTCGAAACGAGCCCCCTAATCAGGGGATTTACCCCTCGCGGAGCCCGTGATCGTCAAAGGCCTCGGGCAGGATCTTGCGGAGCCTGTCCCGAACATACATCGTCACTTCGCTGTCCGAATCGAAAGCAATCGCCCGTTTGGCCATTCTTTCGCACCGATCCATGCTCACCGAGCGGATCAGCCGCTTGATCACCGGAACCGACCCCGGCGACACGCTCAGGGTACGCACCCCCAGCCCCAGCAACAACACGGCGAACCGGATCTCGCCCGCCGCCTCGCCGCAGCACGTCACCGGGACGTCCCGCCGCCGACCCGCACGGACCACATCCCGAACGAGCTTCAGCACCGCAGGGTGCCCGGGGTTGAACATGCTCGCCACGCGCTCGTTCGTCCGATCGACCGCCAGTGTGTACTGCACCAGGTCGTTCGTGCCCACGCTGAAGAAGTCCACCTCACGCGCCAGCGAGCTCGCCAGCAGCGCCGCCGAGGGCACCTCCACCATCATCCCCACGGGCAGCGACCGATCGAAGGCGATCCCCTCCTCGTCCAGGTCCTCCATCACGTCGTTGAGCACGTGCTTCGCTTCGCGAAGCTCCGCGATGTTCGTCACCAGCGGGAACATCACCTTGATCGGGCCGTGCGCCGACGCACGCAGCAGTGCCCTCAGCTGACGCTGAAACATGGGCAGGTGCTTCAGGCAGTACCTGATCGAGCGGAGCCCCAGGGCAGGGTTCCGCTCGGGCTCCTTCGCCTGCGCCTGGGTGTACTTGTCCGCCCCCAGGTCCATCGTGCGGATCGTCAGGGGGCGCCCGTCCAGCTTCTCCACGCACGAGCGGTACGCCTCGTAGTGCGCCTCCTCGTCGGGCTCCGATTCGCGCGCCAGGTACAGGAATTCCGTCCGGAACAGGCCCACGCCGCTCCCGCCGTACTCGAGCACGTGGTCGATCTCGTCGGCAAACTCGATGTTGCCGAGGATCTGGACCTCGACGCCGTCGGGGGTCACGGGCTCGAGGTCCGCCGCCTCACGCAGGCTCAGCTGGAAGAGCTGGCGCCGTTCCTGGTAGC
>JANQQZ010000165.1 GCA_028284805.1 Phycisphaerales bacterium | reverse complement strand
ACCGATGGGAAGCGACCCTGCTCGCGGATGCTCTGCTCCGCGGCTGCAAGCGAATCCGCCTCGAGCTCGCCCGACGCGACGGAGCCGTCGCTGTTGTAGGCCTCGTAGCGAAACCTCATGCCGCGCGCTCCATCGGAGCCGGCTCTGCAGCATCATCGCTGTGCGTCACCCGCAGCGCCTCCTCGAGACTCGTCATCCCGGATCGGGCCAACCCCACGCCCTCGTCGCGCAGCGTGGGCACGCCCCTGCGACGGATCTCGGCCCGCAGCTCGTGCGTCGGCGCGTTCACATGGATCATGCGCCTGAGCTCGGGCGTTACCTCCATCACCTCGTACACACCCATCCGCCCCTGGAAACCCGAGTCGTGGCACTGCTGGCAGCCCGCGCCGCGCCGGAACGGACGACCGGCGTCCTCCGGGATCCCCGCGTCCAGCAGCACCGACTCGCTGGGGTAGTACTTCACCGAGCAGTGCGGGCAGATCGTGCGGGACAGACGCTGCGCCACCGCACCGTTCAGCGAACCCGACAGCAGGTACGACTCGATCCCCATGTCACCAAGGCGTGCGACGGCGCCGGTCGCGTCGTTGGTGTGCAGCGTCGCGAGCACGAGGTGCCCCGTCAACGCCGCCTGCACCGCGACGCGCGCGGTCTGCTCGTCCCGGATCTCACCGATCATGATGATGTCCGGGTCCTGCCGCAGGATGCTCCGCAACGAGGACGCGAAGCTGAGCCCGACCTGATCGTGTACCTGGATCTGGTTGACCATGTCGAGCTGGTACTCGACAGGGTCCTCCACGGTCACGATGTTGCGCTCGGGCGTGCGCAGCTGATCGAGCGCCGAGTACAGCGTCGTCGTCTTGCCCGACCCGGTGGGCCCCGTCACGAGCACCAGGCCATGAGGCTTCCGCAGCATCCGCTGGAACGTCTCGAGCGCGGTCTCACGGAAACCGAGCTCGTCGAGGCGGATCCGCAGATTCGACTTGTCGAGCACGCGGATCACCATCTTCTCACCGAGCAGCGTCGGCATACTCGAGACACGCAGATCGATCTCGCGCCCCTCCGCGATGATCCGCACGCGGCCCTCCTGAGGGAGCCGCTTCACCGCGATGTCCATCTTCCCGATCACCTTCACACGGCTCACCACAGCCGCGTGCACGCCCGGCGGCGGGTTCATCAGCTCGCGCAGCACGCCGTCAACACGGTACCGGATGCGCGTCCCCCGTTTGTCGGGCTCGATGTGCACGTCGCTCGCGCCGTCGCGGACCGCGGTGAGCAGCGCGATGTTCACGAGGTTGACGATCGGGCTGCCCTCGACCATCTGGTCCAGGTCCGCCTCTGGCCCCTCGTCGATGCTCTCGCGTTCGACGACCTCCAGGTCCTGCTCGTTGAGCGAGGTGAGGAAGTCGTCGACGCTCACGTTCCCGCCGCGATACTTGCGAACGTACTCGAGCACGTTGTTCTCGAGGGCAAGCACGGGGCGGATCTCACACCCGCTGAGCCGGCGCAGCTTGTCGATCTTGGACAGATTCTGCGGCTCCGACATCGCGACGGTCAGCACGCCACGGACCCGGAACATCGGGATCACGCGCATGCGTTCGCATTCGTCCTCGCCCACCACGTGCATCAGCGCCGGGTCGATCAGGCCGTGACGCAGCTGGCAGCCCCGCACGTTCATGGCCTGTGCGAGCGTCCGGACCATCGTCAGCTGGTTGACGTAGCCCTCATCGACGAGCAGCTCGCCGAGGCGTGCTCCGGTCTGCGCCTGCTGACGGAGGGCGCGATCGAGATCGGCCTCGGTGATCGCGCCGGCCGCGACCAGCGCCTCACCCACCCGCATGCCGCGTCGACGCAGACTCATTCGAAGCTCCGTACGGCGGAGGACGTGTCGTCGTACACCTCACAGAAGCCGGTCATCTCAGTGACCCCGAACACCTCGCGAACGGTGTCGTTCACTGCGGCGAGCTTCAGCGTCCGCGCGTGGCGTTCGAAGGACTCTCCGAGGTCGGCGATCGCCTCGAGCCCCGCGCTATCGATGAAGGAGACGTGCGAGAAGTCGACCACCACGCGCCCGTGCTGGCGCGACGCGGCCGCCTGCACCCGGGACGCGAACACGCCGCTGTCCCCGCCGGTGAGCGGCCCGCGGGGGCTCAGCACGACGACCGCCGCCTGGCTCTGCTCGTCGATCTGCATGCCGCTCCCCCCTACGCCGCCCGCCCGGTCGGGATGCGCATCGTGAACGTGCTCCCTCGGTTCAGCTCCGACTCGAGCGTGATGTCGCCCCCGTGCAACCGGGCGATCTCACGCGCCATTGCAAGCCCGAGGCCCGACCCCTCGGCATCGTGCACCCGGTCGTCGTCCGAGCGATAGAACTTCTCGAACACGAGCGTTGACTCGTCCGGCGCGATGCCGATGCCCGTGTCCACCACGTCCAGCGTGAACTCACGCTCGTCGCCGTCGGCCCGCACGACCACCGATCCGCCCTCAGGCGTGTACTTGATCGCGTTGCCGACGAGGTTCTGGATCGCAAGCTCGATGTGATCGCGGTCGCCCCGCAGGGCCGGCAGGCGCGGCGGCGCCTCGAGCGTGAGCGCGATCGACTTCGACTCCGCCATCGCCGCGAACGACTCCCGGATCTTGGCGAGCATGTCCTCGATCTGGATCTCCGTCACCGCCGAGCGGATCGACCCGCTCTCGAGCTCCGACACACGCAGCAGGTCCCCGACCGTCCGCTCGAGGCGCAGGACCTCGCGCCCGATGACGTTCAGGGCCTCCTGACGGAGCTGCGGATCGCTGTCGCCCTCCTCGATCGCCTGCTCGGCGTAGAGCTTCAGGTTCGTCAACGGAGCGCGCAGCTCGTGCGTCGCCCGGGCGAGGAAGCTGCCCCGCGATGCCTCGGCCACCGTCTGACGTGTGATGTCCGTCAGTGTGAGGACCACGCGGTCCCGCGATCGCCCCAGGCGCGCAGCCCGGACGCGGATCACCTGCGGGGCATCGCTCGTGCCGGCATCGAGGATTTGACGCTGCGTCGGGCCGCCGCTCAGCACGGTGCGGGCTGCATCTGCGAGCACGCCATCTCTGAGCCGCTCGAGAGACACCCCTTCCCCAAGTGCCTCGGGCTCACCCAGCAGAACGGTCGCCGCCGTGTTGTGATGCACCACGCACAGGTTCTGGTCAACGACCAAGACGCCGTCGGCGAGCGTGTCGAGGACATCCGACTCGGACTTCAACGCAGATTCGTGCGCCTCGCCTGGTGCATCGGCGCACAGCGCGGGTATCAGCTCGTTCCAGGCCAGCGCACTCGGCCCGTACGACTCGCTCAAACGCAGCTCCATCGGCGTCGTGTCCCGGTACGACGCTGCCCGGACCGCGTCCGCGATCGCGGCGAGACCCCGCAGCCTCCGGACAGCCTGGAGCAAAACAACGCACGAGAGCGCGGTGAACACGCCGGCCGCCGCGAGCAGCACGGGGTCGAGCCCAGCCCCAGCCCGGGCGTCCAGCAAGACCAGCCCACCAGCGCACACCGGCGCGAGACCGGCCTGAGCGAACAGGATCGTGCGCCCCCCCGGCGCAGCGCGGGTGTAGACGTTCCCGGCCTCGTGGTTTCCGGACGCAGACGTGCCCATCGGTCTTTATCCCTCGCTAGCTGGCCCGAGGGAATATCGGTTGTCCAGAAACAGACTTCAGCAAGGCACGACGGTTCGGAGCGGCGTACGGTTTCCGGACGCAGGCCAGGTCGGTCAACGGAGCCCCGCAGTGGACGACATCAAAGCGAAGGCCCATAACCTCAAGGTCTGGCTCGCAGGAACCGTCTCGAGGGCTGCTTTCCCGCCCGCCCACGACCTGTACGGGCGCGCCACGGACCAGGACGCCTCCACCCGCAACCCCGTGGTCGTGATCCCCGGGATCATGGGATCGCGCCTCCGTGACCGCACCAGCGGGCGCCTGCTCTGGGGAGGGGCCACCAAACGAGAGTTCGCCGACCCCACCGATGCCGACCAGCTCCGCGCCATCACCCTGCCCATGGAGCCCTTCGAGGCCCCGCTCCACGAACGCGTCGACGAGACCGTGTCCGACGGCAGCATCGACCGCCTCAGGGCCAAGGTCCTGGGCTTCCCGCTGAACGTCCAGGCCTACGGCCCGATCCTTCAGATGCTCGGTGTCGGAGGCTTCAGCCTCGACGACGAAAAGGGTAACAAAAAGGTCGCACTCAACTACAGCCACCGCGCCATCGCGAACTGCTTCGAGTTCTCGTACGACTGGCGACGATCCGTCGTCGACAACATGAAACGCTTCGACGCCTTCATCGACGGAGTGCTGGAATTCGCAACCTACGACGCGGGCGGCAAGGCCCGAGACAACCTCCGCGTCGACGTCGTCGCACACTCCATGGCGGGACTGCTGCTCCGCTACTACCTCCGCTACGGCACGCAACCCCTGTCCGAGGACGGATCGCTGCCCGAGCTCAACTGGGCCGGTGCCAAGAAGGTCGAGCACGCCATCATGGTCGGCACGCCCAACGCCGGCTCGCTCGGCGCCCTCGAGCGTCTCATCCAGGGCCTGCCCGAGTCCCCGGCCACGCCCGGGTACCACCCGGTCACGCTCTGCACATACCCGTCCATCTACCAGTTGCTGCCCCGCGTGCGACACCGCCCGTACACCGAGCCGGGCAGCGGCAAGCCGATCGATGACCTGCTCTCACGCGAGTGCTGGGAACGCAACCGCTGGGGGCTGGCCGACCCCGATGCCGACGGCGTCTTTCAGGATCTCATGCCCGAGGTCACGGACGCGGCGGACCGGCGACGCTTCGCGCTCGACCACCTCGACCGATGCCTCCAGGAAACCCGCCAGTTCCACGCGGCGGTCGACGTGCCCGCCAACGCCCCCGAGGACGTCGCGATGCACCTCTTCGCAGGCGACGGCGTGCTCACGCCAAGCCGCGCTGCGGTCGGACCCGGGATCAGCGACTACGCCGTGCTCGAACGCGACTACGGCGACGGCACCGTGCTCCGATCCAGCGCCCTCATGGACGAACGCCGCGGCACCTCAGACGTCCCGCGCGTGATCACCCCCATCCGCTGGGACGCGGTCACATTCGTGCCGACCGACCACATGCTGCTCACGCGTCACCCCACGTTCGTGAACAACGCGCTCTTCATCCTGCTCGAGAAAGCGAGACCGGACTGCGAGTACCGCGGACAACCCACACCGGCTGCCTCGACAACTCCAAGCCAACCGGGACCCTAAACGCGATCTGATAAGCCGCCCATTGGGACGACAGTCTCCGGACCGAACTCGCGACCGGCCGCTGACGCTGACAGTCGTGCCCGCACCGGCAACCGCCGCCGTCCTCCGCGTGTGCGGCTTGGCCATCCGCCGGCGACGTTAGACGCCAAACTGGAGCGCAAACAAACGTCGATGGCCCCGCTCATGGTGGTGTGTCATCAACGTGCATCAAGACTCTGTATCAGACGGAAACGAATTGGTGTGAGAGGATTTGAACCTCCGACCTTCTCGTCCCGACATCTCACCGAGGTACCGGTCGCTTCGGCTCGCAGTTGGAACACTGCACAGTGTTACCGTGCATCCACAGGAGATACAAGGGCTCTCGATGCATCGCACGTTTCCGCAATGTGAAGCGGCAGCCTCTACTTCGCGATTCGCACCGCTCGGTACGCGCCGGGATCCATCGACACGCCCCCACGGCACACGGGCACAGTTAGATGCAGCCTATGGTGTATCCCAGCACCCATGCGTTGAGGTCTGCAGGCGTGCAGTCTCCATCTCCATTTTGATCGCATGCCTCATCGTCAGCATTGAAGGCGGCAATCCAGGCCGTAAAGTCTGCTGGGGTGAGCACACCGTCACCGTTGACATCTGCTGGGCACCCGCCGCCTTCACCTGCCGTAAACAAGACCGAACCACTCAGCGCGCCTGCCGTGGACGGTGAGATGCAGAATATCACATCGTTGAAGTCTTCATCGCTCTCGTAGTTGTCGACATTCGCAGTCCGGTCGAGGCGATGCAGGTCCTCGAAGCCCATGACAATCTCCGTCTTGGACTCGTCGTGAAAGAGCATGGCTGCATGACGGTTGCGCCCAAAGAATCCGAATCCGGCACCATCGTCTCCGGGCAGTGCTTCTGGATTGAGTCGATCAGTTGTGTAGAAGACTGGGCCACCCGTGTCGGTCTGGCCGAAGCCGCGGACCGCTCCATCGTCCCAGCCGTCCTGCACGAGGAAGAACCCGAGTCGTTGGCCGGCTTCGAACTCGCGGCCACCGCCGATCGCAACTGCATCGCCAGAAATCAAGGGGCCACCGTAGTTCTGCTTCGCGGCTGCGGGGAACACCATGCCAATCTCGACGCCGGGAATGGCATCGAGCTCACCGAGCGACACCACGCCGCTGGCGTCGGTGTCGATGATCGCCTTGCTCAGCCCATCGAACGCTCCGTCGGGGTATACATAGAACCCAAGAGAGTTGAGATAGGTCGCCCCCTCGTCGAAGAACGTGACGTGCACCTGCGTCGTCTCACCGATGAACAGATCCGGGTCGTAGATCGGGTTGAGGAACTCGGCATCAACGTTGGTCCTCTCGGGCAGGTACGTCTGGAGCAGATCCGACCCTTCGAGGCCACATGCACCCTCATTGGGAAAGGTACCAGGCGGCACCGGCGCGAACGCCGGAGGTGTTGACGGCACCGGCGTATCGATGATCGCCTCAGGCGGATCGCTCGTCACGAGGAACACCGCGTCATTGAAGTCTTCGTCGCTCGTGAGCCGGTAGTCGTTTCGATCGCGGTCCGTGCGGTGAAGATCTTCAAGGCCCAGCAGAAGCTGCTGCTGCTCAAGGTCCGCAAACAACATCGCGGCGTGACGGCTACGGCGAAGGTCGCTGTTGGTATGCACATCGTCCCCCGGCAGCGACTCGCCATTGAGCATGTCGACGGTGTAGTGCACCGTCCGGAGCTGGGTGTCCGACCAACTGCGCACGATGCCGCCCGCCCACGCGTTCTGGATCAGGAAGAACCCCACGCGCGTGCCGGCCTGCACGAGATCTCCGCCCGCGAGCTCGACCGTGTCGCCCGGGAGCAGAGAACCGCCGCCCGTGGCCTCGGAGCAGTTCGGGAACACGAGTTGCATATCAAGCACGCCCGGGACGGCCGCGAGTTCGTCGAGCGAGATACCCGGAGTGCCATCGGTATCGACATCCCCGTGCGTAAGCAGGTCGAACGTTGCAGGGAGATAGACGAAGTACCCGAGCGTGTTGCGGTAGCCAGCGCCCTCGTCGATGAACGTCACGCTGACATGGGCATCCTGGCTGATGTACACGTTGGGGTCGTACGCTGGGTTCAGAAACTCCGCACCGACCGCACGCGACTCGGGCAGGCTGCGGTCCACGGTCGCGCGAAGGTCGGCATCGATCTCAATGAAGCTCATTCCCGCGGGCGGGTCTTCGATTGGCTGGGCCAGGCACGAACCGGCGATACACAGCATCGGAACAACATTCGCAACTCGCTTCATCTCTCTTCTCCTCATGGCATGGCGACAATGGTCGCCGGCACCGGAACACGGGGGCTCCGGGTGCGCAGCCGTGATACGAACACAGCAACAACGGCCACCTCGCTCAGCAGGGCAGCCCAGACGATTCCCACGACACCCAGTGCCGCTTCGCCGATGATCATGCCGACCACGGCCAGGGCGGCGCCGAACCAGCGGACCACGGCGCACCAGCCACTACGCCCGGCCGCCTGGTGTGCGACAACGAGCAGTGATCCGACGCACCACGTCAACGCCCATGCCACAAGCGGCCCCACGAGCGATGCGGCAGAGACATAGCGCGGTCCATAGACGAGTTCGATGCACACCGGCGCCGCGGCTTGAGCGACCAGCGACCCGACCGTGACCAGCGCGATCGCTCCAAGGATCCACCGAGGCTGGACGACAGCCGCGACGCTCGCCTTGTCACACATGGCGATCCTCGGAAGCAGCGGTGCACGAACAGCACCGCCGATGAGCCTGACTGGGGCGGCGAACGAGTTGGCTATGCCGTACATCGCCACGACGCCCGGAGCGACGAACGCCGACAGGATCAGCGACTGGCTCCTTCCGCTGGCCGAGACCGCGAGCGAGCCTGCGAGCATTCGCCATCCGGTCCGAAGGATCGAGCGACGGATCACGCGACACACTCTGACTGGCATGCGCGCAGCACGGAACGGGAGCCACAGCACGGCCGACAGTTGCACGAGCCCGAGGGCACCCCAAAGGGCGAGAAGTGGGTCGCTGTCATCGATCCACGCGGCCACTGGCCCGAGCGCGATTGACGCAGCGATGCACAGCTCCACGACGAGTACACGGGTGGATCTGAAGAGAGCGATCATGGAAGATCGGCGGGCTTGGTACGCGATCCCGGAGAACAGAACAGCGCCGAACGCGAGTGCTTCGATGTCGGAGGCATGTCCCCATACCACGAACCCGACCACAGCAATCGTGACAAGCGGTATCGACGCCCATATCTGTATACGCTCGGCACAGCGGAGTGCCGCGGTGCGGAGCGCGTCTCGTCGGCCGGCTGAAAGAACGGCCGCTGGCGAGGAGCACATCGCATTGGCTGCGCTGATGATGACCTGCTCGAGTGCCGTCATGATGGTGTAGACCGCGACCGTGTTCACATCGGCGACACGTGCCAGGACGATCAGAGCGACGATGCGGCCGACCGACCGCACGACGGTTGACATCGTTGCCTGCGATGCGTCAGACCGGATAAAGCCGAGTACCCGCGTGATCATGCCGCACCTTCTTTCGTGGGCGCGAGCGCCGATCTGTAGATGCGTTCCAGTGAGTCGAGGCCCGCGGCCGGGGAGTACAGCCGCTCATACCGTGCGCGAGCGGCCTCGCCCATGCACCGCTGCAGGTGTGGCGATGCCAGCACATGGACCGCTGCCTGCACCAACTCATTCGTGTTGCCCGGGTCGACAAGCCGACCTGTGATCCGATCCTCGATCACGTTGGCGATGCCTCCGCTGGCGAAGGCGACGGTTGGCAGCCAGCAGGCCGCGGCTTCGACCGGGGTCAAGCCGAATGTCTCGGGCAGTGTGCTCGCGGAGATCAGCACTCCGGCGGTCGTCATCTCGCGTGCCACGCCCTCGCGAGTGAGGTGGCCGGTAAACCGGACGTTTCCGCCAGCGGTAGCACGCGTCTCGGCTTCGTCCGGACCGGTGCCAACCACGGTGAGCACCGGCGCGGAAGCGGGCCAGGCGCGAACAAGATCGATCACACCCTTGCCGCGTTGGATGCGGCCAACGACCAGCGCACCCGCTCGCGAACGGGCCGGGGCGGTGTCAAGGTCAGTGAAGTGCGGCCGAACGACCATGCGGCCGGCATCGAAGCCAGCCTCGACGTGTGCATCGCGCACATGCGGCGAAGGAGCGATGAACCGAGACACGCCATCGGCCCAGACGCGGCCAGCGTTCGCGCGACGACGGGACAGTTCCCACGACGCTGACTGCGCGCGGGAACCGCGGTAGCAGCCGCGGACTACGCCTCGCCACGTACCGCCGCCGATGCACTCCCGGCAGGGCACGCCGTTACGCGTCAGCGTGCCGCCGGCACAGATCAACCGGAAGTTGTGCAACGTCATGACCACGGGTACCCGCAGTGCTGCCAGCGCCGCGGGGCCAGCCGGGGTGATCATCGGGAAGATGTTGTGTACATGCACGAGGTCCAACTGCTCGCGCCGAGCCCACAATGCGATGTCAGTGCCGGCGTGCCGATTCCATCCACTCACGGTGCGGCTCATGCTCGCCAGCGTCGGCCCCAAGGACGCGAACGCGTCGCGGTTGTCGATGATCATCTGGCTGACGTGATGGCCTGCGTTTCGCAGCAGGTCGGTCTCGGCCTCGACCACGCGGTCCTCGCCGCCACGATATCGGTAGGCGTTGTGCAAGATGCCAATACGCATCACACCACCTCCCGTTTGTTTGAGCGACGCACGGTCGGCTGCATGCGACGGACCGCATCAGCACCGGGCAGCATGTTCAGCAGCTCGTCGATCTTGCTCCTGTTTGCCTTGTCCTTCCGCATGCCGCGGAGTTGCTCGGCACCAACCGCCGCGGCCAGCGCCAGCAGACCACCAGCCAGGCAGGCCAGCACCAGGAACCGCCGCTTGCTTGGGCCCGCGGGCACCGAGGGCACGGACGCGGGGCGGATGAGTGCCAAGTTACCGGCGGGCTGGTCAGCGCGGATCTTGAACACGTCGTGCCGGGCACGCATGGACATGACCATGTCCTGCCGCAGCCGAACGTCCTGTTCCAGCGACGACCAGGTGCTCGCCAGTTCGGCGTAGTCGTTCTCCGAGACGGTGCCGACATACGCCGACCGGGTGCGTGACAGATCGAACCGCACCTGCCGCAGCTCGGCCCGCAGGGCACGCACGTCGGGGGATACCTCAGTGCGCGACACCATCAGCCGGTCCAGTTCGCGCGACAGGCTGGCCTCGGTATCGGACAGCGTCTTCAGCAGAGCGCTGCTGCGAGCGGCGGCATCACGGACGTTGCCGATCCCGTGCCGTTCGGCGTACCGGGCCAGTCGCTGCTGAGCCGTTGTCAGCCGCTGCTCGGCGACCTCGATCGCGCTCTCCAGATATCCGGCTTGCTGCAGGATCAACTGCCGCTCGATCAGTTTGCTCGCGTCTTCGCATTCGGCGACCAGCGTGTTCACGACAAAGGCGGCCAGCTCGGCGTCTTCCGTCTGCGCGGTCAGCTTGATCACGCCAGCCTCGGTCGCTTCGACCTTGAGCATGTCGCGGATCTCGGAAGGGTCGATGGCCTCTGACAGTCCTTGATTGACGCACGCCGCGGCCACACGCTCGGCGACGGATGCCGATCGGATGAGCGAGGTGTACAGCTCTGGGTTGGGCGGCAGCGTCAGGGTCGCCGCGTCGGACCGCTTGGCTGCGTCGTCGCTGGTCTCGATGGACGCGGACTGGACCGCGACATCCAGTACCGGCTTCTCGCGGGGCAGCAGCACGAAGGTCGCCGATGCCCGGTAGAACGGCTCGGACAGGTATCCCGCGGTCAGCCCCCCCACCGCCGCGACCACCAGGACCCCGGCGATGATCAAGCGGTGCCGCACGATCGCGCACAGCACGTCCAACACATCGCTGCGCCAGTCGGGACGCGCCGCAGCCGGCACTTCGGCCGCCCGTGTTGCGTGCGGCGGCGTCATCGCATCACCGCCTTCCTCACGACGTATGCGCCGGTCATAGCGATGACTACTAGGTCATACACGGGCCCACGGTGCATCATGGATCGACGCTCGACCTCGAACCGGGCGGACCAATCAGCGATCAGTTGCTCGCCGACCTGGTTGTCGCTGACGCAGATCTGAGCCAGCGACGTCAGGCCCGGATACACCTGGTACCGCAGGGCGAAGCCCGGAATCTCACGCTCCAGTGCTTCGTCCAGCGCCTTGGGCAGCGGACGGGGGCCAACGAAGCGCATCTGCCCGGTGACGATGTTCCACAACTGCGGGACCTCGTCCAGCTTGGTTGTGCGAATGACTCGGCCGACGCGTGTGATGCGGGAGTTGGTACCTGCCACACCCAAGCGGGTGTGTCGCTCGGCGCCGACATGCATCGAGCGGAACTTCAGTGCGTTGAAATCCCTGCCATCCAATCCGCGACGCACCTGGCGGAACAGGATCGGGCCTCTGGAATCCAGCTTGATCAAGCAAGCCAGCACGGCGATCATCGGCAGCAAGGCAACGATCATCCCGGCCGCCGAGCACCGCTCGACGGTGTGCCAGATCCGGTCGCTCCGAGAATTGTGCGTCGTGTTGAGGGAAGTGGTTGCCATGCCCCTGCCCTTGCACGGGTCATGCCACGGCAGTATCGCCGATTCTGACGCGGGAACGCGGGCAGCTGGTAGAGGTTTGGGGAGGCTTGCAGCCACGCCTGCAGGCCTTGCGTGTCTGCGGAAACAACCGATGGAATGGGTTCACAAGCTGGTTTAGTCCGATACAGATGTCAATGACAGGCGAGCCGCACACCTCAGATGCTGGAGCCCAGCGAGGCTGGCACACGACGATGGCGGCCGCTCTCTTTCTGCTGGCCTGCACATATAGCCTCAACGGGTTTCGCCCCTGGTGGACTCCGATCACGCTGACGGATGCCAACACCGGCGCAGCGATGCGCCAGCTCGTCTACGCCGGCTCGGCCGGTCTGTGCCTGATGCTGGTCTGGCTTCACGGCTCACTCTGGGCCATGATCAGAGAGCAGCTACCGATTGTGTTTGTCGCCGGGTGGCTCTTGCTAACCGCTGCGTATTCGGACGCGCCTTCGCTCACGATCAAGCGAAGCATCTTGTTCATCTGTGGTGCGTGTCTGCTCCTAGGCGTCGTGACCCTATCGGCTCGCCCGCTGCACCGGGCCTCGCTGCTGCTCGCCATAGCTTCGGGGCTCGCGGCGTCTGTTTCTCTCGTGTGGTGGGCGGTCTTTCCGCCCGAGATCACGACGAATCCGGGGCGCCCTGGGCTCGCGGGCATCTCGAATCACCCGAATACGCTGGCTCCAGCTCTGGCGATCGGCCTCGTCATGGCCATCGCATTGGAAGCCCATGGCAGGCTTTCGTCGATAGCCCGGCTGACAGCAATCGTGAGCTGCGGGTTGGCGTTGGTGTTGACGGCATCTGTTACGTCCATCATGACCGCCGCGATTATGCTCGGGACCTATGTTGCGCTGATGGCCTCAGCATACTGGCGGGCGGTCGGCGTGCTGGTCGCACTCGGGACAGTTTTTGCAGCCGTTCTGCTCGGGCCCTCTCAAATCGCAGCCGACGCGTTGTCGGGGGTCGGTCGAGACACGTCGCTGAGCGGCCGGGATGAATTGTGGGGCTTGATCTTTGACCAGATCAAGCAGGCTCCGTTCTTCGGCCACGGCTGGGGGGCGTTCTGGACCGAAGGCAAGGGGCGAGAACTCGTTGCGACCTGGAATCCGCGACAGAGCCATAACGCCTACATGGATCTTGTGCTCGACCTGGGAATCGTTGGTGGTGGGCTTGTACTGTTTGCTCTGCTCCGACCTGTCGCGGGTCTCTGGTCCATCATTGGAACACGATCCAGCCCCGACCGCCGGCTGGCGGCAGCGGGGCTTTCGATCGCCGTGGGGCTCCTGTCTGTCTACGCGCTGCAGCAGAGCTTTCTCGGGAAGGTTGACAGCTACGCGTTTGCGGCACTCCTGCTGATCGCAGCAGCGGCATCGCGGACGGGAACTACGATGCTGCCGCCCGATCGAGCAAGCGATCCTGACGCATCCGCTCGTTCCACGCAGACAGAACCGACTTGATCTCGCTGACTACTCCAAGAAACGAGGGCGATGAGCTCGCCCGTGCGTTCCGATAGCGTCGGATCATCTCAACCATCTCCTCGCGCCCCGCCGCCGACCCCTTGGGGATCAACGCATTGCAGCCGGCGTTCATCGCGGCGTTCGCGTCGATGCGCTCCCTGGTCGCGGTGCACAACATAATGAAGGCATCGGGGTTCCGCGAACGGATGCGACGCACCAGGTCGACGCCGTGATCGTCGAAGCCGAACTCGTTGTCGACGATGTAGATATCTCGCCCGTCGTCGACATCGTCGGGTGATGTGCGCGCCTCGAATCGGCAGCCCTCGAACTCGCCGGTCAGAAAGGCGATGATCGCCTCGCCACACCAGTAATCGTCATCGATAATCTGAATCCAGGCCATGTGTTCGCCTCCTATCACAGAGCACAAAGGCAAAGCCCATGCCAAGACCGTGAAAGCGACTTCGAAAGCTCTCAGGACGGGTAGAAGCGCAACGCGTGAACGATGTGCAGATCTGCAAGCACGAGGTTCAGTTGTCTATCGGACTGTCGTCACCCTCGCGACCGTACTCCTTCAGACGGTTGTAGACCGTTCGTTCGCTGACCCCGAGCATCTGTGCCGCCTCGGCCCGGTTCCCGCCGCAGGCCTTGAGCGTCGCGAGCAGAGCCCGCCGTTCGATCTCGGCAAGAGTCAGGCCCACCAGGTCATCATCTCGGACCCCAGCATCGAGCGAATCGAGGTGCCCCAGGTCCGCGGCCGACACCTCGTCTGACGATGCAAACACCATGGCGCGTTCGAGAACGTTTTCGAGCTCACGGACGTTGCCGGGCCATCGGTGGCTCAGCAGTGCGTCCCTCGCGGAGGCCGCGAGGGCGGGCTTGGCGATGCCGAGCTTGGTCGCGAGGCTCGCGACCACCGACTCGGCGATTGGAAGGATGTCCTCGGGCCTTGCCCGTAGCGCCGGCATCTCGAGCGTGAGCACGTTCAGGCGGTAGTACAGATCCTCGCGGAACGATCGCTCCCCCACGGCTTCATGCAGATCACGATTCGTTGCAGCGATGAGACGGACATCAACCGAGATCGTCTCAGAAGACCCCACGCGGGAGATGACCCGGTCCTGGATCGCACTCAGCAGCTTGGGCTGAAGATCCAGCGGGAGCTCGCCCACTTCGTCGAGGAAGAGGGTTCCGCCTGCCGCCATCTCAAACCGACCCGCTCGGCTCTGGGTCGCCCCGGTGAATGCGCCCTTCTCGTGGCCGAACAGCTCCGATTCGATCAGCTCACGCGGCAGGGCGGCGCAGTTGACCGATACGAATCGCCCACCGGCGCGCGGGCTGCGCTGATGAACATACCGAGCGATTCGACTCTTACCGGTGCCGCTCGGGCCGGTGATCAAGACCGTTGAATCCACGCCCGCGCACCGATCCGCTCGCTCAAGCAGAGCAACGGATGCCGAGGCTTCGGCGATCATCGCAACAGGTTCAGCCGACTCGGCTTGGGCCGTCTTGAGCGACTCGTTGTCTGATTCAAGCTTGGACACGCGTAGTGCTTCGCGGACACGCGAGACCATCTCATCGGGCTCAAAGGGCTTGGTGATGTAGTCGAACGCGCCCCTCTTGAGCGCCAGGACCGCGTCGGCCGCTTCGCCGACACCGCTCAGCATGATGACCGGTAGACCCGCATGCCGGGATGCCGCGATGGACAGGACCTCGAGCCCCGAAGCCCTGGGCATATCGAGGTCAACAATCGCTACATCGGGTGATGACCGAAGGCCTTCGATCGCCTCGGCCCCGTCCTGGGCTTGTACGACTCGGTGGCCCGCCTTTTCGAGCAAGAGGACGAGATGTTCGCGCACAAACTCATCGTCATCGGCCACGAGGATCAGACTTCGTGCTGCGCTCGACTTTGGCATACACGATACTATAAAGCCATGTATCCAACCGCGCCTCGGGCCGAACTCATCCTCAGCACAGATCACCCAGATGGACACAGCACCACGCCCATCCAACGAAGCAGAACGGCTCGCAGCTCTCGCCAGCCTCGGGGTTGATCCGTTCAGCCCGGATCAGCTTTCTCAGGATGTGGCACGCATTGCTGCCACGCTGACGGACTGCCCCATGGCGTTTGTGAGCATCATCGACGCAGATACGCAGTGGTTTCAGGGCTGCTTCGGCGTCGACGCGGAGAAAGCAGCCCGCGACGATGCGATCTGCAGCCACACGATCTTGTCTGATCGCCCGCTGATCATCGATGACACTCTCCAAGACGAGCGTTTCGCGGACAATCCATTCGTCACCGGAGAGACCGGCATCCGTTTCTATGCCGGCTTGCCCGTCTCTGATGGCAGTTCCCAGTTGATCGGGAGCCTGTGCGTCGCAGACACCTCCCCCCGCACGATAACCGACGAACAGATCGAGTCACTTCGTGGGCTTGCGCGCCTGCTTTCAGGCCAGCACGCAGCCGGCAGGCGCCACCACGGTGTACTGAGCGCATCGCTCGATGCCATCATCACGATCAACAGCGAAGGCACCGTGACCGAGTTCAACCGTGCTGCGTGCGAGATGTTCGGCTACACGCAAGAGCAGGCACTCGGACGGCCACTGCCGGCACTAATCATCCCGCCATCACTGCGCGCGGCTCACGAGGCCGGCATGAAGCGCTATTTCGAAACAGGGGAGGGACCGGTTCTCGGCAAACGCATCGAGATCCACGCCATGAAGGCCGATGGCACGGAGTTCCCAGTCGAACTTGCGATCTCACCGGTCAACTTGGCTGAAGGGGTGCAATTCACCGCATTTTTGCGCGACCTCAGCGAGCAGAGGGCACGGGAAGCCCAGCTGATCGCGACGCGTTTCACGGTGGACCAAGCAAAGGATGCCGTTCTTTGGGTTGCTCCCGATTCTCGGTTTCTCTACGCGAACCAGGCTGCATGCGATGGGCTGGGGTACTCAGTTGACGAGCTCACCTCGATGACGGTGTTCGATATTGAGGCCATGCTGCCGCAAGAGGCCTGGCCCGCCCACTGGCTCGAGCTGCAGCAGAAGCGCTCACTTCTGATTGAATCGATGCACCGTCGCAAGGATGGTTCCGTTTTTCCGGTAGAGGTTTCTTGCAACTACATCGAGATAGACAACGATTCTTTCAATTGCGTGATCGCGCGCGACATCTCGGAACGCAAGGCGGCCGAACGAAGTCTTGCCGAGAGCGAAGAACGCTTCAGAGATATCGCCGATGCCGCGGGTGAGTACATCTGGGAGATGGACGAGCAGTTTCGCTTCGTGCTGGCCACGGACCCGCTGCTGACACAACTGGGACGCACACGCGACGAGGTGATCGGACAACGACTCTTTGACTTCATGCCGCCCGACCAGGCCGCCCGCTTGCAGAGTGTTTTTGTCATCTCTGCTCGTACAGGCGTCCCGTTCCGCAATGTTGAGCACCGCTGCCTTCGCCCAGATGGTTCCGAGCGATGGCAACGGCTCAGCGGCAAGGCACTCGTCGAGTCAGGGGGCGACCACGCTGGGCACACGCACCATCGCAGCCCCACCATTCGTGGCTTCCGCGGGATGGGACTGGATGTCACCGAATTCAAGGTCGCCGGCGAGCAACGCAAGCGCGAAGAGACGTTGCAGGCCGCCGCGCGAGCCTTTCTCTCGATCTTGCTTGATCCCGATGCGTTCAACGATGCGATCGCCCGCCTGCTGTCCGAAGTCGGGAGCTTTCTTGGAGCGACGCGGGGGTACTACGCCTCTGCGACAGACAGTACGCTTCGCTGCTCGCTCGCCTGGACACACCCCGACAACAGCATTGATACTGACTGGGCTCAGCTTGAGCGGGTGCAGGTTGACTCACTCGATGTCGACCTCACCGAACGTGTGCGCACTGACGAGAACCTCCCGGACTCTCTCCGTCACGTGTTCGGATCTCCGCACTCGATGTGTTTGCTCGTCGGATCCGGCAGCAGTATGTACGCCATCGTCGGATTCGAAGGCGAGTCGCCGCTCGCTCCGCGATCTGAACGCGAGACCGACCTTCTCACAAGCGTCGCTGATGGCTTGGCATTGGCGGTAGAGCGAGCCGAGCGGAAGGCCCAACTGCAAGAGACCGCCGAGCAGCTCGAGCAGGCACTCGCACGAGCCAACGAAGCGAACGACTCAAAGACCGCCTTTCTCGCCAACATGAGCCACGAACTGCGCACGCCGCTCACTGCCGTGCTTGGCTTCGCGCGCATGCTCGAAGACGTGAGCATCACCGACGACGAGCGACGCTCGCTGATCGCCAAGATCCGGTCGAATGGCAATTCGCTTCTTGGGATCATCAACGCGATTCTTGACCTTTCGAAGATCGAGTCGGGGAGTGTGGCTGTCCGCGATGACGAGCTGGATGTTGCCGATGTGCTGAGGGACGCATTGAGCGCCGTCGTTCAGGAAGCCCAGAGCAAGGGTCTCGCGCTGAAGACGGCGATTGAACCGGGCGTACCCGCGAGAGTGCGGACCGACCGGATGAAGACCGTCCAGATACTCATGAATCTTCTTGGCAATGCAGTCCGGTACACAGACGAGGGAGAGGTCTTGCTGCGCGTTTCAGCGACCAGTGATCCCTGCTCGCTGAACTTTGAAGTATCAGATACAGGCCCGGGGATTGCTGCGAGTGATCTTGCGCACATCTTCGAGGCATTCGACCGCGGCTCAACGCGTGTGAGCGGCGGAACGGGACTCGGTCTTGCGATCGCGAAGCACCTTGCCGACGCATTGCACGCGTCTCTTTCGGTCAGGAGCACGCCGGGTGAAGGGACATGCTTCACCGTGACCAGCCCGGTGCGTGATCCGAGCCGTGAGACGATCCCCCACGCTGAGCTTGCTCTTGACGAGGATCGTGGGAACGAGCCGGGAACAGCGGGCGCGACCCGGCTTGACGGCGTGACTGTCCTGCTTGTCGAGGACAGCGAGCATGTGCGTGAAGTGGTGACCTACTTCCTTGAGGAGCGAGGGGCAACCCTCGAGATTCGCGAGAACGGCAAGCAGGCGATCGATTTCGTCAAGTCAGCACCGACTCCTGTAGACATCATTCTCATGGACATGCAGATGCCGGTGCTGGATGGTTACGCCGCGACACGAGAATTGCGAGGCATGAACTGCCGCATTCCGATCATCGCGTTGACAGCACATGGCATGAAGCACGAGCGAGATCGCTGCCTTGCTGCTGGCTGCGACGATTACGCCAGCAAGCCGGTTGATCCGGACGCGTTGAGTCAGATGATTCGGCTCTGGGTCCGGCGGTCTATCACCAACACTCCTGTCGAAGAGTCTTCGAACACACTGGCCGATCTCGAAGCCCGGTTCCGTGTACACCTAGCCAAGGAAGCCCGAGCTCTCGCTGAGCCTGTCGATGCGGACGACCTGAACCAACTCCGGCGACGCGTCCACAAGCTTGCGGGCGCCGCGGGCAACCTCGGGTTCCCGGCCGTCACCGATGCCGCACGGGTCTGCGACAATCTCATCCGAGCGGGTGAGGACATCGCGTCGATCGAGCGAGCACTTGAGCATCTTGTTGCGACGATTGAACGGTCGCTTCGCCCATCCGACTAGCGTTGGAATTCTTCGAGGAGTTCGGCTGGCGGTGTCGAGTCGCTCCGTGGCGATGCGGGTGTGTCCACGATCGAGATCGATCCGTCATCAATCGAGCCCGTAGCGAGGTTCCACAGCGCACCGGCCTCGCCCGCGGCACGCGCCAGCAGCAAGAGGTCAAGCGCGACGGACGCAGCATCCCTGCCCAGCGGGCGTGGCGGAACAAGAAGCACGTCGCCCGGGAGCATCGGGTCTCTCAGACGGAACTCTCCGCCTCGCTGCTCGACACTTGCGACGCGCCCGTCCGCGCGGATCACGTAGACGCGTTCCTCGTCCGCGAGTTCGGTTGATCCGCCGGCACGGCTCAAGAGCTCCTCGGCGGAGATTCCGCTTTCGTAAACCACAGTGAGAGGATTGAACACGTGCCCCTGAACGGTGACAGTGTTGGAGAAACGCGGAACATCAAGCGTGTCACCGGTCTCGAGAGCAAGGTTACCGTCAGATACTGGATAATCCGGAGCGGTCAGATCAAGGGCGATCCGACCGACGGCCTGGATTCTGCGCAAGCGATCGAGCGTGCCCTGTGCTTGCTGCAATTGGACGCGTGCAGAGAACTGTTCCTTGGTGCGGGCCGAGTTGATGCGCCGTTCGAGGTTTCGTTCAAATGTCTGCCGGGTGCGCTCGGCGAGTTCATTCCATCTGGATGTTTGGAGCTCTCGGACAGATTCACGCGTGAAGCGTGCGGCGCGCAGGTCACCACCTTCGAGCACGCCGCCGGCTGCTGCGATGAGGTCGGTCACGGTCGACCCGGCCGGCAGGACATACTCACCCGGGAATCGGAACATGCCAGTCGCCGATACGCGCACTTCGGCTCGACCGAGAATTCTCAGGATCAGCCGATCACCGCTTTCGAGCACCGGCCCACGGGCCCTGCCAGAGAGGATCTCGGCGAGCGGAAGCCGGTAGCGATCAACGTCTAGCACTGTCAGGTCATCGCTACGGCGGCGGCGAACCAACTCGGCCTCCTGGCGGAACGCATCGGGTGTGAGATGACCTCCGAGCGCGATAAGGTCTGCCACGGTCAGTCCTGCTGTCAGTTCATAGGTTCCGGGCCTTCGAGCTCCACCGATGAGCTCAACGGTGGGCATCTCACGTGCCTCGTCGAAGCGACGGATCCGCAGCAGGTCAAGCGGCTCGAGCACGATGTCGTGCGAGGGATCGCCGGCGAGCGCTCGGCCGATGTCGATGATCAGAATTCGTCGCGAGGTGAGTTCGGGTGCCCCATCCCATTCGGCGGATCGTCGCGAGGCTGTTCCCGTAACACGAGAGATCACTGCCTCACCTTCGTAGGCATCGACCGTGAGACCGCCGGCGAGCCGAACGAGGTCACCAGCCGTCAGACCTTGACGATGCTGAAAGCGGCCGGGGCTGGCTACCTCGCCTCGCACCTCAACGACTGGGTGCAACCGACCATCGACAGCGCCGACCAGAAGGAGATCCCCATCGTGAAGGGGCTGATCCAGGCCGTCGACTTCGACATCGAGCAGCACGCGCCGCCCCCCATCGGTCCGCTCGATCTGGATCTGGTCAACGATTGCAAAGCCGGTTCCGCCCCCTGCAAGCTCGATCGCCTGCCCGGCAGACACGACTCCGTCCTGTTCCGCCAGCTCGTAGATTCCGGGCCGCTGCACGCTGCCGGCCACGGCGATGGTTCGACCGATCGGCGCGACGACCACGGCGTCGCCGCGGCCGAGCCTGATATCAGGTGGGGCCGTCTGGCCGAGCAGGAACCCGTACAGGTCGATTGTCTCTCGCTCTCCGGTGCTCCGATCGACCACGATCGTCCGGAGAGACCCGGATGGTCGCACCTCGGCCACGCTGAGCACATCGAGTAGCGTCGGACGCGGTCCGGCATTGACGACGCCCGGCTGAGCTACAGCTCCGGTGACACGAATCGGAACGCCGGAGAGTCGCCCGAGACCAATGCTGAGCTCGAAGCCCTGACGGACTCGCGCGATCTCGTCACGGATGGCATCGCGAGCTTCATCAAACGAAAGGCCGCCGACCAGCACCGCTCCGATCCCCTCGAGTTGCAGCATGCCGTCGTCGTCCACGATCGGCCGGTAGCGTTCGACCGCATCGGTAGTCAGATCGATGACGACTTCATCGCCTGCGCTGAGGACGTGGTCAGAAGATGCCGGCCCGCCCGCAGAGCTCTTGGCGATCTGTCGAAGCTGCGAGTAGCCAAACTGTTGCAGATCTCGATCGGGGCGTTTCGGACGCTCTCCTCGGTACTGGAGCTCGAGCTGGCTCGGGGCCCGCAGGTTGGGTTCGGGGGGTGTCGCGTCACCACCTTCGAGCAATCCGGTCACGTTGACATCGATCGTCGCGACTGGACCGGCACCCGATGTACGTTGTCCTCCGGTGCCGAGAGGTCGAGCGTTACTGGATTCGACGGTCCCCGCCGAGCCGCTAGCCAGGGCTCCGCCGAGTTCGCGAGGCTCGCCAACCCGACGTCGAACACCCTCGCCCGGCTCAACCGCATCGGTCTTGGATACAGGAAACTCTTGCAGCGGCTCCCGCATGCCCTGCACCCATGCGGGCAGCGAGCCATCGGCCAACCGGGCGGCATTATCAGACCGAGAGCCCACGCAACCGGCCTGAACGACAGCCAGAACGGCCGCGAGTGCCACGAGAAAGGCCTTCAGGTCGGTCGATCGCATGTGGTCCACGTCTTGCATTTCACGTACCCCCGGCTCCGAGCCGGGTTCTGCACCGGGCAGATCGGCTCGATGGGAGCGTGAGTTTGCAACGGCTGGGCCATTCGCACCGTCTGGCCCGCGAGGCCCCGAAATGAGGGGAGGCAGAGACATGTCAAAGGGAATGTCAATGCAGACCCGAGTGGCGATCTGCACGAACTTCATCAGCCCGTACCGGCGTCCGGTGTTCCGAAAGCTCGCCGAGATGACAGGCTGGCGTCTCCGCGTCGTTACCAACATTGGGATGGAACACGATCGGGACTGGTGTGCCGACGACTTCGCCGACGAACCCTTCGAAGTGCGTCAGTGTCGGTCGTTTGCGAGGCGCCAGCGCGGCGGGACCGGAATCAGCAGCGTTCGCCACTTCCCGGTCGGACTGCCGGCTGAGCTGTTGCGATTCAAGCCGGATGCGATCATCACGGGTGAGTTGGGGCCTCGCACCGCGCTCGCCTCTGTCACGGGATATGCGATGGGTGCCAAGGTCATTCCTTGGACCTACCGCGCCGACCCCTCACCACACGTCTTCCCGCTCGGGCCGTTGCGAGGATTGATGGTTCGACACAGCTCTGCTGTCATCGGGATGGGAGACCGGGCACGGCACACCCTGGAAGCCATGGACTGCGATCCGGAGCAGATTCACGATGCCCCGAACGCGGCGGACATTCAGACAATACAGGCTCGCTTACGGCACGAATCGCACTGTTCAGCGGTGCGAACCATCAAGGATCGCTTCCAGGGGCGACGGCTCGCGGTCGTCGTGGGACGCATGATCTCTGCCAAGTCGATCCGACTGCTTGTTGATGCATGGATTCAGTTGCCCGCGGATGTGCGTGTTGATTGGGCATTGGCGTTCATCGGTGACGGGCCGGAACGCGCACGAGCCGAAGGTCGGCACCGCGATGGCATCCATTGTATTGGTTCGCTTGCGACCGAACAGGTGATCGACTGGATGAGCGCTGCCGATCTGCACATCTTCGGCTCCGTCGCCGACCCATGGGGCCTGGTGGTCAACGAAGCCATGCACTGCGGCACACCGACGCTGTGCTCGGTCCGGGCTGGCTGTTTCGAGGATCTTATCTTGGACGGTCACAACGGGTTCGCGTTCAATCCACAACGCGGACTGTCCCACACCTCTGAAGCAATGTCTCGCGCCATGACCCATCCAGGTCTGGCTTCCCTTGGCAGCCGCGCCCGCGCTCACGCTGCCCAGTTCACACCCACACGCATGGCCCGCGGCATGGCTAATGCCGTCACGGCTGCGCTGCTCACGAAGCCGGGCACTCTGCAGGAGATTCGCGCATGAAATCCGCCGCGATCTGTATCGCCACCTACCGCCGACCCGAGGGACTCGCACGCCTTCTGAACGCACTTGCGGCCCTGGAGATGCCCGACGGATGGCGTATCGAAACTCGCGTCGTCGACAACGACCCCGATGGAGACGCCTTGGCGTTTCGGCAGGCGGTGCATCAAGCGGATCTGCTCGTGAGGACCGCGTCCGAACCGCGCAGGAACATTGCGCACGCCCGCAACACCGCGATCGCTATGGGGCCAGCAGATGCGTTCCTGTTCATCGACGACGACGAGGTCCCGAGCGCCGGATGGCTGCGAGCCTTGCTCGAGCGGTTCGATGCAGGTGACGCGGACGCGATCATCGGGCCCGTCATCGGCCGTGTGCCTACCCATACCCCACGCTGGCTCGTCCGGTCAGGCGCCTTCGACAAGCCCGGGCCCAACCACGACGGTCCGGTCACCTGGCGCATCGGCCGCACGAGTAGCACGCTGGTGGGCTCGGCATTCATCGGTCGTGCCGGACTCTGGTTCGATCCGGCGTACGGCACCAGCGGCGGCTCCGACACCGATTTCTTTCGAAGAGCGCACGAGCGTGGCGCACGTCTTGTCCATGAACGCCGCGCGTTCGCTTACGAGGACATCGAACCCGACCGCTGCACCTTGCAGGCCGTGCTTCGCCGCCGTTACCGGGCGGGCGTGGTCTTCGGTCGCATGAATCGGGCACCGTCGCAGTTCGGGCGCGTAATGGGACTGATCAAACGGGTCACTCTCGGTGTCACCGAAGCCCTGTCCGGGGTAGCTGCGGCGCCGCTGATCGGTCCCAGACTCGCTTTCCGAGGGATCTGCCGCTGCGCCGTAGGGATTGGTGCATTTCGCGGTTTCAACGTGGGCTACACCGTGGAGCGGTATCCCGAGCGAAAGAGCGCCGCATGAACACACCCCGACGAATCGCCCTTCTCACACTCGCTGTGCCGTGGCACGACCGCCCGGCGATCGGGCTCTACAACGTTGCGCAGGCCAAGGCTCTGCGTGAGCTTGGTGTGGAAACCGAGTTGTTCACCGTTGCCCCATGTCTTCCCCACCTTGCCAGGCATCTCGGCGGGCCATGGGCTCGCCAGCTCGCGCGTCCCGCGAGGTATGCCCACGACGGAGTACCCATCAATACGCTGCGATGCCCCGTCGCTTATCCCCACTCGATTCGTACTCATGTCGCCCCGCGTGCGCCGCAAGCAGTTACGGCCGGGTTTTGCGCCGCCACCCGGACCGCCTTTCGAGCAGCGTTCGACAGATTCCGTCCTGATGCCCTGATCGTGCATGGCATGCTGCCATGGTGCCATGTCGCCGCACTTCATTCGCACGAACGCCGCATTCCGACAGTGGTCATCGAGCACTCAGCAGATGATGTCCGGGCGACCGCACGGCATCGGAGCCTGGGACGATTTGTTGCAAAACACATTGGGCGGTTCACAGCCGTCGCGGCCGTGAACTCACGGCTCACCGGCTCCCTGCAGAAGCTTGGTGCCCCACACGCCACGGTGCTGACCAACGGAATCTCGCAGCGCCCGCACATCGTCAATGCCCACGACCGAGTTGGCTTCACTGTGCTGACAGCGGGTCAGTTCATCACACGGAAAGGACACGCAGACCTCATTGCCGCCTTTGCCAAGGCGGACATCCCGAGAGCGAAGCTCCGCATCGTGGGTGCCCCCCCACCCGCGTTGCGACGTCAGATTCAGCGTGAGTTGCCCCCAGACACTGTCGAGCTTTTGCCGATGCTCGGTAACGAAGCGCTGATGGCTGAGATGGCGAACTCCGACCTGTTTGCCTTGCCGAGTTGGTCAGAGTCGTTCGGGCTCGTCTTCGCAGAGGCACTCTCGGTAGGGACGCCAATATTGGCGACGACCGACGCGGGCATTGCCGATCACGTCCAGTCCGGTAAACACGGATGGCTCGTTCCGCCTCGGGATCTGGATGCCATCGCCGAATGCCTGCGCATCGCCTCGCGAATGCCCCGGGCCGCTCGTAGGAGCATGGGCGCCCAGGGCCGACAGTTCGCCATGCAGGCATTCACATGGAAGAAGAACGCCGAGAGCGTGCTTGGTGCGCTCAGCTCTCCTGCATCCAACTCAACACAACTGCAGCTTCTGCAAGGCCAAGCCCGCGTGCATGCCTCCCCGCCGTGATCACAACTGGTACGCATCGTGCAATGCACGGTTTGAACGATCAAGTCTGAAAAGAGGAGTACAGAGATGACGACATTTGACACCACTGAAGTTCTGGGCGTCCATTATGCCGAGCTGGACTACACCAGCGCGACCAGCACGATCATCAACTGGGCTCGTGGCACTGGCAGCCACTCGGTCGCGGTCGTGGCAGTTCATGGCCTAATGCTCTCGCGATGGCACGACGAGATCGGCTCCGCAATCGCCGATGCTGACATGGTCACGAGCGACGGCGTACCCATCGTGTGGGTCCGCAAGCTGCTCGGACGGAAGGACGCCACGAGGCTCTACGGCCCGCATCTCACCCTGCATGTCATGGAAGCATGCGAACGCGAAGGCGTTCCGATTGCACTCCTCGGCGGAAGGCCCGAGCGCCTCGAAGGTCTCAAGGCCGCGATCCGCCTGCGATACCCACGGATCAATATCGCTTACGGACACAGCCCGGGATTCGGTGAGATCTCTGATGCCGAGGTTGAGACGATCGCCGATGAAGTTGCGGCATCGGGTGCCCGGGTCACGTTTGTTGGACAGGGCTGTCCTCGGCAGGAAATCATGATGCAGCGGCTCAAGCCACTGCTGCCGGGCGTTCGGCTTGGTGTCGGGGCGGCGTTCGACTTCATCTCCGGGTATGTCAGGCAGGCACCGCCGATCCTGCAGCAGCACGGGCTGGAGTGGGCCTTCCGCCTCAGCTGCGAGCCTCGTCGGTTGTGGAAGCGGTATGCATCAACGAACCCGGCATTCTTGTTCCATGCCGGTCTTCAGATACTGGAACACCGCGTCTCTCGAGCCGCTGGTGCGGCCTGACATTCGAGTCCGCTGGGTCTCGCCTCGTAGCCGACGAAGAGGTCGGAGACTCGCAAGCCCCAACATTGCAAGACCTGAACTGCGCGGAGTGTTTGCTGGTACGTGGTACACCACCACTGTCTTCAGTCGCCTCCTTCCCACGGAGGCTGCACTGGCGACACTCCGCTTGCTAACAGAGGGAAACGCTGAATGTTGCTGCTCGCACACGCGTCCGGTGCCATTGAAGATGGCCCGACTAAAAGGGGCTCACACGTGCCACCCGCCAGAGGCTCCGCAAAGTCGATCATCTGCACACACCTCACTTCTCGAAGAACTCGGCAACCGCATCGGCGGAGAGCTTCACGGCCTCGGGCTTGTAGTAGAAATCAACATGCCCGAACTCATCCAGCGCTATGACTTCATGCTCGTTGGTCAACTTCTCGATGAACTGTGTCGAGCAGATCGCAGTGAAGGCAGTCTTGCTGTAGATGATCAACGAGGGCTGCACGATCTTGTCGGCATAGTGCTCGCCGATCGAGACGAGTGACTGCATTGGCTGGTCTCCGATGTGTGTGTTGGTGAAGTTCTCGACCGCCTTTGGGCCTTTCACTCCGTCGCGCCCGTAATAGTCGTAAGTCTCAGCCGCCATTGGATTGATACCAAGATTGATGAACTCCTCACGAGAGTGCTCATCCGTCAGGCCGATGGGGCTGATGTAGTCCGGCTCGCCCGTTTCGTACATTTTCTGCGCTGACGCATTCGACGCCTCGATGAGTTGATTGACTACAGCTTTGTCAGTCCACTGAAAGTCGTCCGCAGCCATCATCCCCGAGATCATGGCGAGTTTCTTGATCCTGTGATCTGTTACCGCAGCCGACGCGATGATCGACCCACCCTGGCACACGCCGAGTCCGTAGACCTCTTCCACGTAGGGGAGCGATCCGAGGTACGAGACAGCGTCCCAGGTGTTCTCGATGAGTCGGAACATGTACCTGCTCTGCTTGAACTCCCCGGGCAACGCTGGCGAGTCTCCCATGCCCAAGTAGTCGAAGGCCAAGAAGACGAATCCTCTCTTGGCCATCTCCGGCCCGTAGGTGCCGAGGACCTGCTCCTTCACCTGAGGGAACGGGCTTGCGCCCACGATCGCCTTGTACTTCTTGCTTTCATCGAAGCCGGCCGGGAAGAACAGGTAGGCTGCCAATTCGACGCCAAAGGACTTGAAGGTCACTCGTTGGACTGCCATGGGTCATCTCCTTGTGGTTGATGAGGAACGCGAGCCCCTGCAGCACAATACCTCCATTCTCAGGCATCTATGCGTTTCTGAATCACTACTTCTTGCCTATTCCTATCACATCCGTTGACAGGTCCATTGCCAAGCCGATACTTGAGGCATGAGCAGCGAACAGCTCCTGTCCATTGTCGAACGGCACGCCCCGGATGAAGCGGCGAACGAGACGGGGATCCCCGGTGTCCAGCTCTACCGGATTTCTGGCCCGATGCCGACAGCCCCAGCCATCTACACGCCGCGAATCTGCATGAACGTCCGCGGGGCGAAGCGCGTGTACTCCCAGGCCGGGATTCATGTGTACGACGAGAGCCACTGCATCTGCTGCACAATGCCGGTGCCCGTTGATGCGGACGTTCCAACGGCTGCGCCCGATGAACCGGTACTCGGGGTGTCGATCGAACTTGATTTGGCTCTATTGCGCGAACTTGTCGTCGGCATCTCAGAGTCTCAGGGCTGGAGTTCTGATGACGAGCCAACCGCCAATGCACCTGAAGGACTGACGATCGGCCCGGTCACCGATGAACTCACAACTGCCATGCGCAGACTTCTCGAACTGATGGGCGACACGACGTCAAGGCACGTACTTGCTCGTTCGAGACTGACCGAGGTGTACTTCGTGCTGCTGCTGGGGCCACTGGGCAGCGCCCTCAAGCGCCGGTTCGGATCGTCGCAGAAGATCGCAGATACAGCTTGCTACATACAGGACCACATCCGTGAACCGCTCTCAGTCGAGAAACTCTCGAAGTGGGCAGGAATGAGTGTGCCCAGTTTCCACCGTAACTTCAAGCAGGCGACCGGTCTCTCGCCGATCCAGTACATCAAGCAGCTTCGCCTGAATACGGCAGCGACAGAACTCGCTGCTGGTATGCGCGCCGGGGAAGTCGCTGAGGAAGTCGGCTACAACAGCCAGTCGCAGTTCACGCGAGAATTCAAACGGCACTTCGGTCATACGCCGAAGGAATGGGCATCTTCAGCAGGGGTCTGAGCCGCCTCGTGCCAGCCATTGCCAACGGCTTGTCATCCGGATACACGCTGCGTTCACGAGACAATCCGGCGCAATCCTTCGCCTTTAGCTGCGCGTACAGCAAAGCGGAAGACCTTGCTGTGCAGAGACTTCCGCTTTAAATCGGGGTGAGAGGATTTGAACCTCCGACCTTCTCGTCCCGAACGCTCGCCAATGCACCAGCCGCTTCAGCGCGAAGCACTTCGACACTATTGGTTTAACGAAACGGACGACATGTTACAACCCTGCGCACCTCGTGTTGTTGTGACGCGATACATGCTGGTACGCTCCGCACAAGGAAGCAGCAATGCAAAATCGGACGACGCGCCGCTGAGGCACACCGTCCGCGTGTTTGTTCTGCGACTTCTTTGATCAGCCAACGTTGTTGAAGTTCAGCACCGCTGAGTTGAGATCGGCGGGAGTGCACACGTGATCGCCGCTGTAGTCGGACGCTGGGAACTCCTCATTGAACGCGAGGATCCAATCATCGAAGTCCTCGGGACTCACGATGCCGTTGACTTTTTACCCGGTAAGCGGTCCACAGGCTACTTGAGTGTTCCGACGATTGCTTTCTGCTGCTGAGCCGCCCGGAGCGGAGCGGAAGGCGGGCCAGCGGCGATCGCCTTGGGGGCTTGTGGGCAGTAGCCAAGCGACGAGTGCGGACGGATTGTGTTGTAGTGCCGACGCCATCGCTCGATTAGCACGCGTGTTTCGAGCAGCGTCTCGAAGATCTCCCGGTCCAGCACCTCTTCACAGAAATTCCTGCTCAGGCTCTCGACGTCCCCGTTCTCCTACGGTGACCTCGATTCGACGAACAGCGCCTTAACGCCCATCTTGCTGACACATCCTATGCTCTGTCCAAACACTTTCTTAACTTTTCATTTGTAGACGCTTACGGCCGTGTTCCTCCACTACCTCTACGGACGCCAGTACTTCGCGCAAGGAGGGCACATCTCCAACTCAGCCTACGAATCGAGGTGTCGAAAACTCGGCCGGGACCGAACGGACCGTTTGGCACCACATCACCGCTCCGATTCGTGGCTGCCGTTGCCCTTGCTGCCAAGGAGCTGACAGATCGACCGTTTCTACTCGACTCGACCGTGGTACTTTCGTGCATAATTGGCTCCAAAGGTCAATGAACTCCGCGTTCATTCAGAGCTAGAGGCGCGAATCGATGCTACCTCCGACAATTTTCGGGCATCCTGGCGGGTCGGGGAGTGAGGAGCGCCTGCAAGACGGAGGGGCAGAGAAGATCACCCCGCGTGGGTTCGTGATCACAGAGGCGTCGACTGCGACTGTACAGTGAAGCGAATCGTACCCAGGTGGTGCAGGACCGATTCCATTGCCATGGTTGAACGGAATGACAGCTCATACGAATCAAAACGAGTCTGAAGCGATCACGCGACTTCTAGAGCAGACTCTGGCCGGCAGCTCTGGGGCAGCCAATGCCCTGCTCGACGCGGTCTACACACTCTTGCATCAGATGGCTGCGCAGCACATACGCAGGGAAGGCATGCGTGAAGATCTGCAAGCGACCACGCTCGTCAACGACGCGTACGTTCGTGTCTTTGGCGGTAAGCAGATCGCGTTCGAGAATCGTCGACACCTGTTCAGTGTGTTTGCCCACGCGATGCGCGAGGTGTTGATCGATTCGGCACGACTGCGAAACGCAAAGAAGCGAAAGTACAATCGAGAGGCTCGCTCTGAATCTCAGATCGCCAGTCCGATTCCTAGAGACTTGAAGAATGTTGTAGCTCTCGATAGCGCACTGCTAAAACTGGATCGGCAGGACGAGCGGGCGAGCGAGATCGTGCGACTGAAGTGCTTCGCTGGGCTGACCGACCGCCAGATCGCGGAGGTTACGGGTCTGAGCGAGCGAAGTGTGCAGCGAGAATGGAGCTTTGCACGCGCGTTTCTTAGACGAGAAATCGCAAAGGGCGATTACGATGAGCGATGAACTTCACCAGCTCGCTAAGGAGGTCTTTCTCCAAGCCGTTGGGCTAACTGGGTCAGAAAGAGACCGGGTGCTTGACGAGGCTTGTGGGGACAACATCGAACTAAGGCGCGAAGTTGAGTCACTCCTCAACTACGACGTCCAGGGGCTCGAAGATGATCCGACCGCTTCCGGTGTTCTTGCGCCTGCACATCTGCGGGACAGTCTCTCCTTTCAGCCCGGCCGCGACCCATCTCGAATCGGAATGTACCGGGTCATTCGTCGCATTGGAATGGGAGGGATGGGCGTCGTCTACAAGGCGATCCAGGACTACCCGCGGCGCACCGTAGCACTTAAGGTCGTGCGAGCCGACCTCATGAAAGGCTCCTTGCTGGATCGCTTCCGCTTCGAGACCGAAGTGCTCGCAAAGCTACAACATCCTGCAATTGCCCAGCTTTATGAAGCTGGTGTCGAGACTGTGGATGACAACGAGATTCCGTTCTTTGCCATGGAGCTGGTGCGTGGCCGGTCGCTTAGCGAGTTTGTTCGTGTGGCTCAGCCATCGACGCACGAGCGGCTACTGCTGATGCAAAAGGTCGCTGGTGCAGTTCACTATGCGCACAGCCGTGGGGTGGTACACAGAGATCTCAAGCCCAGCAACATCATGGTTTCTGAGTCCGGGGATCCCAAGATCCTTGATTTCGGCGTCGCCCGAACCACTGAGAGCGACCTGCGGGCAACGGACCTTCAAACGCAGCTGGGGCAGCTTGTTGGCACTGTCCCATACATGTCACCAGAACAGGTGTCAGGCGATCCGGACGACGTCGATGCACGAAGCGATGTCTACTCTCTTGGCGTCGTGCTGTATGAAGTTCTGTCCGGTGGCCTCCCATACAAGCTCGACGCCAAGGTCCTCATCGAAGCCGCCCGTGTCATCTGCGAGCAAGAACCTACAACTTTGTCGAGCGTTGACAGGTCCTTTCGTGGCGATATCGAGACGATTGTAGCGAAAGCGCTCGCCAAACAGCAGACCCGTAGATATCAGTCGGCCAACGAGCTGGCGGAGGACATTGGCCGCTATCTGCACGACGAACCGATCGTCGCTCGCCCGCCGAGTGTGATGTACCAGCTTCAGAAATTCTCGCGACGCCACCGGACCGTTGCCTTCGGCATCGTTGCAGCTTGTTGCGCGTTTGCGGCATCTTCTGTTATTGTCGTCATACTTTGGCAGCAGGCGGAACGGGCCCGAATGACTGCGGACAGCCAACGAGCCATCGCTGAAGAACGAGCAGTCGAGATAGACCGAGCTCGCCAGGATACTGAACGGGAAGCGCAGGCGAAGTCCGACGCCGTCGATCGACTCCGTCTCGTGCTGGCAAGCTATCAGGGCCTTGAGAAGGATATCCAACGCCTCATGGGAGCCACCACGCTCCGTCAGCGGTTCTCGAATACGATGCTTCAATCTATGGAAGGGCTCCGCGAGGATCTCGACGAGGAGCCCTGGGCTCTCGCGATGCTCGCCGAGAGCTTCATGCGCCTTGCCTCATTGTCCCTCGTAGACGGAAGCGAGCTGACGTCGGCCCGTTCTGCAGCCCAGCTCGCTTCTGACCTGTTTACTGATCTAGCTGATGCCGAACCCAATAGAAGGATCGAGTTTCTTGCCCGACACATTGAATGCCAAGTTTTGCTCGCTGGTATTAGCGTAAGACTTGGTTCCTTGACCCTTGGTCGACAGACACTCGAAGCCGCTCAACGGGACCTTTCGTCATTGCTGGCCCTGCCTACAGGTAAAGGCGCCCCGGAGTTACTGCGAGCAGAGGCCGTCGTCATCGACGCCCGAGCACAGTTGGACATGGCAACGGGACGCGTTGACGCAGCCCGGATCAAACTAGACCGTTCCGTCCAGTTATGGACTGAGCTCGCCATCGTCCTACCCAGCGCAAGACACACTGAAGGACAGACCAGGGCGACGCTTCGTCTGGCTGATCTTGAACGTGAGGCCGGATTGCCCGAACTCGCAAAGGGCCACTACGAAGATGCACTTGCACTTGCCCGCACCGCGGTCGCGCAGCATGTTTCAGACTACCCCAGCGTTCTGCTTCTTGCAGATGTTCTGCTTCGCTACGGCGATTTCCAGGAAACGGACGCAGGCGGCGACAATGACGTTGCGTCACTTGAGATGCTTCGAGAACGCCTTCAGATCGTAGAGCAGGGGCTTCGTGCAGACCCTGCCTTCGAGCGTTTCCGCGAGATGCGCGTTGACACACTTGCCTCGATCGCCCAGATTCTCGCCCGCCAAGGCGATCTTGATGCAGCGCGCAAAGGAGCATTGGCATTTCTCGAAGCAGCAGATGAACTTCGTCGAGAGGATCCGACCGACTCGTTCGCGGTTCGCAAAACAGCTGTTGCCCAGGTCATCCTGGGCAAGCTGGCTCTCGATACTGCCGGAGAAGAGGCTGACAATCCGCTTCCGCACCTCAACGACGCCGATGCTCGCCTCACAGATGCTGCCGCTACGTTTGAATGGCTGGTCGGGCAATCGCCCCAATTGGCGGACTACTGGAGCGATTTGCAGCATTGCCGTAGTCACCTCTTCGAGGTCAAACGCCAACACTGGTTTATTGAGGGTCGTCACGAAGCAGGTGCTGAGCAGCTGTTGGCGGCGGGTCAAGCTGTACTTCAGTCGACCACGTCCCTCGAGGCGCTTCGAGGCTTGCAACACGAGGAACCGGGGATTGCTGCTCGAACACTCCGGAACGTGGCGACGATCCGTCTCGGACTTGGTCAGTATGCAGAAGCCCTCCACCACTTCGAGCTTGCTGACTCATACGAGGCGCCCTCACTCGACAGCGTCTACACACGCCGGGCTATCGCAAAGTTTGGCGTCGGCGATAACGACGGGGCTCTAGGGGAGTGGCTGCTCTCAACCGGCGATCAGCGATCGGCTGGAGACCTCGGTCCGTCTGAACGCGAAGAACTCCTGAAGGCCCTCCAGGGAGAGCTTGACCACTACTCTGGATTGGTCGTTCGAAGCGAGTCATCAGGATCCTAGTGACCCATCCCAGTCTTTTGGAATCCTTGACGATCCCAGCACGTCACTACGCACTTACTACGCAGCACCACAGCTCGATGATGGCGCAGAACAGGAGGACACGCTGTCACGGAACGTTCATCCGTTGCCCCGACCATCACTTGGTTTTCGGCGATCTCCGCGAGTATTGCTTCCGCAGGAGTGATCTCATCAACGACATACGTGCTGAGGTCACCTCCTGTGCTGCCGACGATCACCGGCGATGCGCTCAGGGAGTTCGCCGAACGCTGGGCCGTCCGCAAGCAAAGTCCGGAGTTCCCCGAGCGATTCGAGAGCAGGTTTCAGGATGCGGGGCCCGAGGAAGAAGTCGCGTCGACTCTGCAGCGGCACCGGCTTCGTGCATGCTTTGAGGCTCGCGGGCTCAGCCCCGATCCGACCGCGCCCCGCTCTGAAGCGGAACAAGCCAACGGCATTGTTCAGCACGCGCGTTTCGGTGTGGGGTTGCGAGCGTCTTCCAGTAGGATGATAAGCTCTGTCTCCGAACGCCAGGAAGCCATCACCCATGAATCGAGCTGCTCGCACTTTCTTCCTGTTTCTCGCTGCCACGCTTGCCGCTGACACTCATTCTCAGGTCATCCTCCGGGTGGACTGCGACCGCCTCACTGGTCCGGGGGTGGCTGACGACGACCCCGGACCCTATGACGGGCTTTCATGGGTGCCGGTGCTGATCCGGTCGTCCGACCTCGATGGCTCCGGCAGCGGCGTCGAGGACGACCTGGTCATTCTCGTCGAAGCCGGATCGGCTCGCGACGGAGACCCCGCCACGCACGGCGTGCGGCTCAGTGCATCTGCCGTGCCGTGCCCCGCCGATGTCAACGGAGACGGCCTCGTTAGCCCCACCGACTTCAACGCCTGGGTGCTGAACTACAACAGCGGGTGTAAATAAGCACTGACTACGACTGACGATTGTAAGTATAGCGTATGATTGGGATATGAACTGGCTACACGCACAGTCGCCTGTGTGGTGACGGCATGAGGGGCGTTAGTACCAGTGCTGAGTGGTACCACTGAGTTGAGAGGGGGCCGAGAGTATGGATGTGTGGTCACGAACGCATGTACTGCTTGTCCTTGCAGTGTGTGGGGTTTCAGGCGGTGCTCAGGCCCATCAGGATGAATGCGAGCCGCTGCAGCCCTTTGCAGCTGTAGCCTCATCATTCAATGCGCCCGACAATCGTTTCGGTCTTGCTGTCGCATGCACGAATGAGTGGGTTGTGATTGGTGCACCGCGCGAGTCTACGGACGGAGGTGGAACACGCACCGGAACGGTGAGCGTGTTTGAACGCATCGACACCGGGGTTCGACCAGACGGGTCTCCAGCCATTGGTCTATCGCCGACGCCACAGATTCTTGATCCCGGGTCTGGAGTCACCGGGTTCGGAACAGCGGTGGCTCTGTTTGAGCAGCGAATTGTTGTGTCGTCGAACGATCCTATGGCGACGATGATGGGTGTCCCCAGCAGCAGTCTCCTGTGGTTCTATGAGTACGACGGTCAGGCGTGGCTGCTTACTCAGACCGTTCGAACGGCTGATCTTGGACAGGGCAATCTGCTCGTTGGCGTGAATGGTCTTGCGATGGGCCCGGACTTCGTCATTGCCGGTGCCCAGAATCGAGCCGTGTCAAGTGGCGCGGTGGTTCTCGGCGTGAGTAATGGCGTGTGGTCCTTTGAGCAGCTTCTTCCGAGCAGCCCGCAACGGTCAATCGCGTTCGACTCATCGACAAACCGCGTCGTGCTGGGCGACTGGCAGTATCCGTCCTCAGACGATTCTGCCCGTGGCCGAGCCGATGTTTACGAGTACCGTCAGACCGAGCCCGCCGGACAGCGGCTTGTCTTCTCGGCAGCAGTCATGTCGAACCAGCCGATCGCAGACAGGTTCGGCGAAAGTGTGGCACTGCTCGGTGACAGGCTTGTGGTCGGAGCTCCGGGCAACCTGCTGGGCGGCAGCGCGGCGGGAAGGGTCGACGTATTCGAGCGACAGACGGACCAGCTGTGGACGCTGCTCGGCGCGATCACTCCTGAGTCATCAGAAAGCTCTGATGGATTCGGAATCGCGGTCGAACTAGTCGGGGATGTACTGGTTGCCGGGTCACCCTCGCTCAATACCACCCCTGACCCCATTAACGCCCAGATCGGTGCCGCGACGCTGTTTCTTCGGACAGCGACAGGGTACCAGGAGGCTCGATCGATCGATCGGCAACCCGACACGGACGCGTTCCAGTTCGGGGCGAGCATCGCAGCGGCATCGGATTTTCTTGTGATTGGGGCACCTCGCAACGGTCAGGGTTTCGGTGCTGTGGGAGGATCGACCGCCTACGCCTATCAGACCGCCCCATATGTTGCGCGGGTCTGGGTCGATGCAGGTCAGAATCCGAGTGTGCTGGATTCGGCGAACTGGAACGATGCGGCTCCGCTGCCGTGTGATGAGATGCTCTTTGATCGAAGGCTCCGCGTTGGGAGTACGTCGACCGTTGATGTGGATCCCCCCAGCGGACTCTTCGAGGCGGCGCGGCTGCGCGTGCCCGATGACTTTGTGACGTTTCGCATCGAGAACAACTCAGTCTTGCAGCTGACTGCTCCACCGTCTACAGAACGTCCTTCTATTGAGTTCACGGCGGATGGTGGCCCTGGGTTCCGGCAGCTCGCGTTCCGATCCGAACCGGCAATGAGCGGAGGTCTGGTCGCAGCAGAGGGTGTGGCGTTGCGTGCGACAGATGGTAGCAGCGCGATTGTTGAAGTCGCGCAAGGCCTTTCTGCGACCGTTCAAGGGTCGCTTTCTGTCCGAAGCGCCGGCACTCTGTTTCCGTTGGTCACGAACGGATCAGATGTGCAGTTGAACGGTCAAACAGCGCTCGTCGCGGAGAACGGCGGAAGCGTCTTTGCGTCGGTTGTCGATTCATCCGTGACCGCGATGGGCGATGTCGTTCTCGGCGGTTCGGATGCCCCAGGTGGGTCGGTTGTCATCGACGTAAGTGGAGACTCAACTCTCACAACCCTGTCGGATGTCATAGCAGCACCGAATGTCAGCGATTCGGTCTCGGTCGTTCTCGACGGGCCGAGTGCTGTCTGGTCGGCATCGCAGGGGATTGTGCCCGGGGTCGGAGAGTTCACACTCGAGTTGAAGGACGGTGCCCGGTTCATCGCGCCTGGAAGCTCGCTCCAGCTTCGTCCCTCAACCACGGTTCGGGGGAACGGCTCGATCGAGGGAGATGTCGTGGGTGTGGGCCGGCTTGTTGTTGGACAAGAGCAAGCCCCGACAGGCCCGCGTAGCGGCGGGCTAGCCATTGAGGGAGCTCTACGACTCGTGCCGATTCTCGATGGCGCTATTAGTGGTGTCCTAGACATTGGGTTCGACGAAGAGGGCGAGCTCCCGCTGCTGACAGTCCGGGATTCCGTGGTGTTGTCCGGCGGACTGGTCATCCAACAGCCTGCGTCGGCAGCCAAAGCGCTACTGACATCGGGCGGTACTTTCTTCGTCGCGCAGAGCGGCTTCCTTCCGGGAGCGGACCGCTTTGATGTCGTACTTGCTCCGGTCGTCACGACCGCATCGAGTGGCTCGGGTGGTGTCGACACCTTCATTCCTGTGACCGCGGAGGGAGGAGCGACGGTGTCCCTTCAGGTGATCACTCTTGACGAGCTTCTCTTCGGCGGGAGCGAGTTTGCTCCTGACGGCACACCTAATGACGCGGTGCTCGGCGACATCACGGGCGATCAAGTCGACGACCTGGTGATCGCTGTGCCGGCGCTGACTGGTTTCCCTCAGGGCGCAGTCGCGCTTCTGGAGGGCGACGACTCAAGCGGATTCGCCTTCAACTCCGTGGCGCTCTACACCAACGTCGGCGAGGTCGACGCGCCTGTCGCGGTCGAGATCGGCGACTTCGATGCCGACGGTGTGAATGAGATCGCCTTCGCCTCACGTGGCAACGCCGCTGCCAGCAACGATGTCCATGTCATCGAGTTTGACGGCGTCGGCCTCGCCGACTCCTCGCTTCCGGCGTTTGTCATCGACCCGACCTCGACGGTGACCGATCTCGTCGCCGACGACGGCTTCTTCGCCGCCGCAGGCACCGGCCTTGCGATCCTCGAGGACACCGCCGCGATCGACAACTCTGTCATCAATGTCGCCCGATTCAACACGACTGATCCAGGCTGGGACTTCTGCCCGCTGCCGGTCGACGACGACGACGTCGACGCTGGCGATCCGATCGATGTCGACGGCGCTGCCGGCACGTTTGCGACCGGCCTCGCGGTGACAACGCGGGGGAGCGACCGCCTCACCGTCTTCGTCGCCCTGTCGACCGACGCCATGCCCGAAGACTGGACGCCGCTGAGCTTCCCCACCGGCGAAGGCCCGCGTGACGTCCGCGCCGCCGACCTTGACGGCGACGACATCGACGACCTAGTGGTGATCAACCAGACCGCCGGTACGCTCAGCGTCCTGCGTACACGCGGTGATGGCACCATCGTACCGCCCGTGGAGATCCCCGCGTCGGTCGACCCGGTCTCGCTCAGCCTGGTCGATCTGGACGACGACGGCGACCGGGACGTGGCCATCGTCGCCAGCAACGGCGTGGAACGCGTCGTACGTCAACTCCGCAACACCACGCAGACCTCTGGCTCGATCACCCTCGCCGCCGCCCAGGACATCCCGAATCAGCCCAACGGCACTCCGGTGCTGATCCGATCGTCCGACCTCGATGGCTCCGGAAGCGGCGTCGAGGACGACCTGGTCATTCTCGT
>JANQQZ010000017.1 GCA_028284805.1 Phycisphaerales bacterium | reverse complement strand
GGCGTTGCTTGCGTCGCTGAAGACCAGCTCGCCGATCGACTCCGCGACCGCGACGTGGCTGGCGGAGATGTCCGACGAGTACCACGACAAGCTCACCCGCTCGGCCTGATCGAGCCGAGACATACAGCCGAGATCGTCACGCTGGGCGCGCTGCTCGACCGGTTCTTCGCGTCCTACAGCGGCAAGGAGTCTTCTCGCGTTCGGATGCGCCAGGCTCGCACCAGGCTAGAGGAGTTCTTCGGGGGCGACGCACCGCCGACGGCATCGACGTGACGGCGGCCGACGAGTGGCGCGCGTGGCAGGTCGATTCCGGGTACGCCGAGGCCACGATCGCCGCACTGTGGTCTACGCCCGCCAGTTCTTCGCCTGGGGGATGAAACGTGACCTGGTCGAGTCCAATCCGTTCACCGAGGTCAGGGCCGGCTCGCAGAAGAACGCCAGCCGCATCGAGTACGTCAGCGCCGACACCATCGACCGCGTCACAGACCACGCCCCCACCGCTGAGTGGAGAGCTCTGATCGCGATCTGCCGGTACTGCGGGCTGCGGGTCGGCGAGGCGTTGCGCCTCTGCTGGGCGGACATCGATTGGTCCATCCCCGTGGTTCGGGTGCGATCCTCCAAGACCGAGCATCACACGGGCGGGGAGATGCGTGAGGTGCCGCTGTTCCCGAGGGTTCAAGAGTTCATGCTCGACCTTCGAGAGCTTGCGGTCGAGGGCGAAGAACGGGTGTTCTCTGGGGTCCTGCCCGACTCGAACACTGAGCCCCAGCTCAAGCGAATCGTGCTCCGTACCGGCGTGGAGCCGTGGCAGAAGATCTTCCACGCGCTGCGGGCGTCGTGCGAGATGGACCTCATCCAGCGGTTCCCTCTGTCGAGCGCGTGCTACTGGATCGGCAACTCCCAGCGCGTGGTGGTGGGCCACTACATCAAGCCCACCGACGCTGACTTCGAGCGGGCGATGGCGCGGACCGACGCAGAATCCGACGCACGGTTGGCGCACATCACGACGCAGCACGCTCCCGTGCCAAGAAGCACGGATCCGCAGCGCGAGGTGCAATCACTTGTTTCTGGTCGACTTATGCAAAGAGCCGCACGATCGTGCGGCTCGGTGCAGGGTGCTCCAGTGGGCGATACAGGACTTGAACCTGTGACCTCCTCGATGTCAACGAGGCGCGCTAGCCAACTGCGCCAATCGCCCATTCGCCCTCTCAGGCGGCTCGGACTATAGGCCCTGTCAGTGAACGCGGGCGAGGGATCAGCCCTCGGACGGAGCCTGGGCGATCACGACCTTCTGCGACTGATCGGATACCACGACGCCGCCCGGGGGTTCGCGTGTGACGGCGAATGCCACGACACCCTGTGCCGGGATCGCACAACGGATCTGTACAACGACCTCGCCATCTTCGGTGATGTCGAACACGCCTCCGTCAACGGGGGGGACCTCGAGCGGAGTGCCGCGGGACGACTCGATCACCCAGAGCTGGTACTGCTCCTGCGTGGGGTCGTTCTGAGGCAACCCCGCGAGAACGAGGTAGCCCTCCTGGGCCTGCTCGCTCCAGACCACCTCGCCCGAGACACCTTCCAGGGCGGGATCCCACGCGTCCCAGTCCCAGCGATCGAGATCCGAGGCGGTTGCCGTGAGGTTCTGCATGCGCTGTACGGCGTCGAGCGGAGCGCGGGCGGGCCACCAGGCGGTCACCGCGAGCAGGAGACACGCGGCGGCGGCAAGCCAAGCCAGGCCAAGACCGCCCGAGCGACTCGGCTCATGATTCCGCTCCGGAGTGAACTTCAGCGGCGCAGGAGACGAGGAAGGCTCTGGATTGGGATCGGTGAGCACCGCCCGGGCGGCACCGGAGCAGCGGAGCCTGAGCTCGCTTGGCATCGAATCCGTGTCTGCCGAGGCCGTAACGCAGGCGATCGCGGCTGCGGCCTGCTCGAACTCTTGGTAGGCGGATGGGCTCACACCCGGGAACTCGCCCGGAGCGTCACTGGCAGGCACGGCCTGTTCACCGCTTCCGAGAGCCTCGGCGAGCACCTCGAGCAATGTGTCGGGAAGGTGAGTCTCGGAGCGGCTCATGTCGAGACCTCCGATCCACCAACGTTCTTCGCCTTGCGTTCTTTAAGAAGGTCTCTGACCCGGATCAGCCCACGCCGGGCATGGGTCTTGACCGTGCCGAGCGGCAGGCCTGTAGACCGCGCGATCTTCTCGTGGCTCTGCCCGTAGAAGATCGACAGCTGCAGCACACGCTGCTGCTCTTCGCTGAGCTCGCGCATCGCTTCACGAGCGATCTCGACTTCCTCGCCGAGTTCGGAGAACGAACCGATCTCGCCTGGCGCGGTGTCGCGGACGGTCTCCTCGATGATGGAAGACTCGTCGGGGCGCCGACCGGCCTTGCGACGCCGGTCGATCAGGCGCCGACGGGCAATGACAGCAATGAACGTAACCTCAGAGGCGATCGAAGCGTCGAACCGTGCGGCGTTCTTCCAGACCTCGATGAAGATCTCTTGGACGGCATCCTCGGCCTCGTCACGCGTGGGACACATGCGACGGGCCAGTGACCACACGAGCCCGCCGTACCGGTCTAGGCACGCCTCGACCGCCGCCTGATCACCGCTGGCGATGCGGGGGAGGAGGTTCTGTTCAGAGTCACTCATGAACTGCCTTCGGGGACGAGATCGTCTCGGGAAGACCGCCTCGGCGGGGTCGTTCTGCGGTTGCTCCGCGCAGAGTATCCCCCGATCGGCTGTAGGTTTCAAGCCAATCAAGGTTTCCTCGGTCCGGATCGCGGGATCACTCATCATCGACAGCGTGGAACACATGCAATGGTCCCCCGGGCGTGCCCGCCCGGAGGGAACCGGTCGAACAGGATTACTCGGGCAGGAGCACCGAATCGATGGCGTGGATCACGCCGTTAGTTGTATCGATGTCCGCGCTGATGACCCGGGCGTTGTTGATCATGACGCCGTCGTCATCGGTCGTGATCTTGACCTTGTCGCCCTGCAGGGTCTTGGCCTTGCCGGCCTCGATCGCCTGGTCGGCGTAGATCCGACCCTGGACGACGTGATAGGTGAGGATGCTCGTGAGCTTCTCGCGGTTCGCGGGCTCGAGCAGCGAGGCGACCGTGCCCTCGGGGAGCGCCGCGAACGCTTCGTCCGTCGGCGCAAAGACGGTGAACGGGCCCTCGCCCTGGAGCGCCTCGACAAGACCCGCGGTCTTGATCGCCGTGGCGAGCGTGCTGAACGAGCCGGCCTCGACAGCGGTGTCGATGATGTCGCTCGTGCTGGGCATGATCACGCGATCGATCACATGGATCGTGCCGTTGGTCGTAAGAACATCCGCCTGGATGACATTCGCGTCGTCGACCTTCACTCCGTCGCCGTAGACAGAGATGCCGACGCGCTGCCCGTTGAGTGTGCCGGCGGCGTCGAGGTCGACGACCTGTGCCGCGCGAACGTCACCCTCGACCACGTGGTACAGCAGAATGGACCGGAGGGTGTCCAGGTTCTCGGGCTTGAGCAGTGTCTCGACGGTGCCCTCGGGCAGGGCCGCGAAGGCCTCGTCCGTCGGTGCGAAGACGGTGAACGGCCCCTCGCCCGAGAGAGCCTCGGCGAGGCCGGCGGCCTTCGCCGCGGCGAGCAGGGTCTCGAAGGAACCAGCCGCGGCGGCGGTCTCAACGATGTTCATCGTCGGCTCGGCGAGCGCGACGGTCATGGCGGTGGTGTCCTTGTCCCAGGAGCAGTCGGCCTTGGCCGACGAGGAGCCGCACTGGGCGGCCGCGGTGCCGGCGACGAGTGCGGCGCCGGTCACGAGCGAGATAACTTTCATTCCCATCCCTTTCAGCAATCAGCAACAGGTGGCGTCTGTTCCATGGGTCGGGTTCGCGTCCCGCAAACCCGCAGACGCCGGGGACTTCGCAGATTCCCGAAAGGGTGGATTCGCAAAAAGAAACGCGGCGCAGCCCGAGAGCCGCCCGCGTACGCGATCACAGGATCCGATATGAGTTCGATCAGCTGCCGAGGATGACGATCTCGACGCGTCGGCTCTGGGACTTGCTCGACCGCTGCTTGGCGTCGCCGAACGCGGCGGCGTAGATCCGGTCGCCCGGCACGCCCCGGCCGACGAGGTAGGCCTCGACCGCCATGGCCCGCTCGGCGCTGAGGCGCTCGTTGGTCTTCCACTCACTCTTGACGATCGGGTCGCCGTCGGTGTACCCCTCGACGCGGATGGTGTTGCCCGAGTACTGCGACTGAATCACGCCTGCGATGCGGTCCAGCGTCGTCTTGCTGTCACGCTTGAGCGTGACGCGCCCCGAATCGAACAGCACGTCGCCCGCGACGTTGACCACGATGTCCGAGCCTCGTCCGGACACGCTGGTGCCGCTGATGTTCTCGAAGCCGGTCGAGGCGACGGGCGAGGCGTTCAGCCTGTCGATCTCGCCCCGGGCGACCAGCAGTTCCTGCTCGAGATCTGCGGACCGGGTGTTGCACGCTGCGAGGCGTTCCTCGGCCGCGGCGAGGTCGTCGCGGAGCTGGGTCGCTTCCATCAGGGCCGCGTCGTAGTCCCTCTTGGGCACGGTGTTGCAGCCGCTCAGGGCCATCGCCCCGATCAGGCTCACCAACAGTCCACATGCTGCACGCTTGTTCCGCATCGAAGAGCTCCTTCTCTTGTCCTGTCGACCGGTCTCCGCCGGGATCTCATACGGTATCAGGTCCACGCCGGGCCTGCCTGGGCAGGGCCCGCCAGGACGTGCTTAGGGAAGCTGTATCGGCTCCGGCGACCGAAGCAGTGCAGCAATACCGCCCTCCAGTAGGGGCTTGGCGTAGAGCACCACCGCCGCGCCGATGGCCAGACATGGGCCGAACGCAAGCATCCGGCTCGCGTTCGCGCCCCGCACCGCACCCAGGATCGCGCTCACCAGCCCGACCAGCACCGCCGCGAAGAACGCCAGCGTGGCATCGGGCCAGCCGAGGCACGCCCCGATCGCGGCGAGGACATGCACGTCGCCCAGCCCCATCGCCTCCTTGCCGAAGAGCAGCGATCCGAGGATCCGGACGCCCCACACGATCGCGCCTCCGATCAGATACCCCATCGCGACGCCCGTGAGTGCCTGGAGCCATAGAGGCACAGCAGCGGCATCAGCGAGGCGGAGCAGGATCTCCCCACCCAGCCAGCCGAGACCGACCGGGGCCGCCAGGAATGCCAGCTCGCGGACCATCTCACGCCTGGCGTGCGGGTACTGCACCCAGAGCTCGGGAGTGTCCGAGCCGGGCTCGTCGGCGTCGGGGTGCTCCTGGCGGAAGCGGACCAGGGCCTCCTGCTCCCAGGCGTCGTAGTCGGCGAAGCTGCGCGAGATCAGGCCCGCGGCCAGCATCAGGTTCGAGATCACCAGCCCCAGGATCGCGCCCGCGCAGGCGCCGACCCACCACCACCCTCCCGGCCCGGGTGTCGCGATGATCCAGTCGCCCAGCGTGCCCGCGGAGTGACGCAGGCCGCCCGGTGAGACCAGCATCGCGTTCAGCGGGTGCATGACCAGCGCGACGCCAACGGGCACCCAGGTCAGGATCAGCGGGATGGTGAACGTCCGGAAGTCGACGAGCGTCATCGCGACCAGCGAGCCCAGCAGGATTAGGAGCGTCGCGAACGCGGGCCATGTGCGACTGAAGCCATTGAGAGCCCACTCGGGCTGGATGACCCCGAGGAACTTCAGATCGATCCCGGCCGTGAGCGAGGGCGGGAGGTAGCAGATGACGTAGGTCGCCGCGAAGAGCACCGCGACGATGGTCTCGACGATCGGGTACTCGGCCGAGATTTTCGCCTTGCAGAAGCGGCAGCGCCCACCGAGCGAGAGCCAGCCCAGGATGGGGACATTCTCTCGCCAGGTGAGCTTGGTCTCGCAGTTCGGGCACCGGCTGCTGGGCAGCACCACGGGCATGCCTTGCGGCAGCCGGTAGACCAGCACGTTGATCAAAGAGCCCACGCACGCGCCGAACGCGAACACGAACAGCACCGGCACCCAGTTCTCCATCAGTGACAGATGCCACGGGTACCCGGTCGCGATCACGGCTTGCTCGCCTCGTGGGCGTCCCCGCCAGAGAGACGCGCCGTGAGCTCATCGACACGCTGCTCGGCGGACTCAAGCATCGTGCGGCACCCCTCGATGAGCCCGATGCCCTGCTCGTAGGCATCGATCGACTCATCGAGCCCGATCTCGCCCGATTCAATGCGGTCGATCAGTGCTTCGAGCCGCTCGATGCGGTCCTCGAAGCGATCGGGTGGCTCGGGCTTGCTCGTCTTCTTGGCCACGCACGGGTCCTCCGTCTGGGCACGCTACTCCGCGCGATCGAACAGGTCCAACTGCCCGGGCGGCGCCGATCGTGCACGCGGTGCCCTAGACAGGTTGGGACGCCCCCCCACCACCGAACGGACCGAGCCATCGGGCAGACGGGTTTCGAGTCTGGCCCCGGCGGGCGCGTCCTCTACGCTTCGGAGCACCGAGCCATCGGGGCCCAGTGTGACCGAGTACCCCCGGCTCAGCACTTCCATCGGCCCCACCGCGTGGAGTTCTCGTGCCGACGACGCCAAACGTCGCTGTGAGGCGGTGAGCCTCGCACGCAGGACGGATTCGAGTCTCGCGGTTGCGCGCGACAGAGCGGCGGCATGCCCGGCATGCTCACGAGCCATGCGACGGTCCGGGCGGAGTCTGTTCAGGCTCAGCTGCATCCTGTCCAGCTGGCGGCCCAGGCCTCCGAGTGCATTCCCGATCGCCGATTCGATCCGATGACCGCGTTCTCCGAGGCGCTGACGCTCGGCGACCAGAAACCGGCCCGGATGAACACGATCGAGTCGTCTCCGGCTCGCGTTCAGCTGCTCTCGGGCGGTTTCGAGCCTGCGAGAGAGGGCGAACGCAAGCCGAGATCGGTGGGCGTCAAGCAGCTCGCCCACCGCCTCGCGGTCGGGCGAGACCAGCACCGCCGCCTGGGTCGGCGTGGCGGCACGGACGTCCGCGACAAGCTCTGCGATGCTCGTGTCGGTCTCGTGCCCGATCGCGGCTACCACGGGCACGGCGCACTCCAGCACCGCCTGGGCGACGCCCCGGTCGTTGAACGCGGCGAGATCCTCGGACGAGCCGCCCCCTCGTGTCAGGATGACCGCGTCGACTCCCAGTTCCTCGGCCCGTTCGGAGAGATCACGGATCCGCTCGGTGATCTCTGCTGCGGCCCCGTCCCCCTGCACGCGTGCGTCGGCAACCAGAACCTCGATCATCGGAGCGCGCCGGCGCAGGGTGTCCAGCACGTCCTGAAGAGCAGCGCCGGTGCGGCTCGTAACGACGGCTACACGAGTCGGGAACGGGGGCAGCCTCCGCTTGCGTTCGGCGTCGAGCCACCCCAGGGTCCGGATCTCTTCGACGAGTCTCCTGAGCGCAGCCTCGTGTCGTCCCTCGCCAGCGCGTTGGATGCCCGTCACGATCAGCGAGACGCGTCCCGCACGCGCGTAGAACTCAACTCGCCCGCGAGCAACAACATGGTCGCCATCGGCGATCCGGTCGAGCTTGGCTGCGGTCGATGCGAAGACCACGCAGGACACCACGGCCTGTTCGTCCTTGAGATCGAAGTACCAGTGCGTCCGTTCACGGAAGCCGCTGATCTCGCCCTCGACCGAAACGCGGGCCGGGAGCCCGTCCCGCAGGGCCTGATCGATCAGCCCGGCCAGCGCCGAAACTGGCATGGGCCGATCGTCAGGGCGCTTGGGCGGGTCCCCCTCACCCCTGGCCCGGCGCGCGTTGAACGGCAGGCGGCTCACGGGCGCACCTTCTGCTCCGCGAAGCTTGCCGTCGCCCACTCATAGGCATCCACGATTGCGCCGACGTGCCGAGAGGCTCTGTAGTGCTCCCGCATGTGCTCGGCAGCCGCTGCCCCGAGCCGAGTGCGGCGCTCCGAGTCCGCCCCCAATGACTCGACTGCCTTCGCCCAGTCGGCCTCCTCGCCCGAGACCAGCAACGCGATCCCGGGGTCGTTCAGCACGGGGACGTCCGTGTCGTTCACCGCGATCACGGGGGTCTGCGCCGCCATCGCGTCGAGCACGAGCGAACGGACCTCCGAGAGCCTCTCGGGCCAGAGCAGCAGATCCGCCTGCACGACCAGGTCTCGGCGCGACTCGAAGTCGGGTACCCGTGAGACCAGCGGGGACAGACCGAGCGATCCGATCAGGCCCTGGACCGATGCGCGATCGGCAGCATCGGCATCAACAAAGATCACCATGTCCTCCCGGCGCGAAGCGGCCTGCGCCACACCCCGCAGGCACCGCGTCCAGGCCTCGCGCGAGGCTCCCTGACCGCCGATCGCGACCGAGAGCGTGCCGTAGCTGCGCCGCTCGCGCCGGTCGCAGGGCGGGACTCCCCATCGGCACTCGCGGACACTGGAGGCGGCGATGCCCGCCGCCATCAGCGCGTTGGCGATCGGCGGGCTTCCCGCGAGCAGCACGCCCTCGAATCGCTCGCCGACCGCGCGCGTCACGCGCGACGCGACGGACCGCGCGTAGACATCAATGACCACCGCCAGATTCCCGGCTCGTGCGACGTCCAACGCGATGGGCAGGCAGTCAGACCCGAACGCATGGACCAGACCCGGATCGTCGGCGCTCACGGAGGTCGCGACCTCGAACTGTTCCAGGAGCCTCGCCGCACGGAGCGAACGGGTCCAGGGCAGGCCCGACGACCTGTAAGGCAGGATCTCGACACCAAGCGAGGGCTCGATCCGTTCGAGCACGGACTCCGGAGCCGCGTGGGTGACGTGCACCCCCGCGTCCAGCAGCCCGATCACGAGCCGGTGCAGCAGCGTAGCTTCGCGCAACGCCAGGTCGGCATCAGCCAGCAGGAGACATCGCATCGCTGGCTCCGTTCATCGCGGGACTCGATCGCCGAGCCTGCAGCACGGGGGGTGTCTGCGGGAAGCGATCGGCATTGTCCAGCAGCCCGCGTGTTGCCCATGCCGCGACCCAGTGCCTGGGCGCGACCTCAACCAGCCTGAAATCCCGCTGCGGGTCGGTATCGCTCGGAGGATCGTGCCAGACCCACCAAGGTCTGAGCACCGCGGGGTCTGCGCCGATGTCTTTCGCGAGCTCGCTCCACTGCGACTCGTCTCCGGTCACGCTGCTGACGGTCTCGAGCTTGGTTTCCGTTGGCTGCGCTCGGTCGAGCGATGGGATGCAGGCCAGGAGCGCTCGTGTGTAGGGATGAAGCGGGCGGCGGTACAACTCCGCGGTCTCGGCGTACTCGACAACGCGCCCCGCGTACATCACGCAGACCACGTCCGCCTGCTCGGCGACGACCCCGAGGTCATGCGTAATGAGCAGCACAGCCATGTCGTGCGCTCCGCGCAGGCCTCCGATGAGGTCCAGGATCTGCTTCTGGATGGTGACGTCGAGCGCCGTCGTTGGTTCGTCGGCGATGAGCAGACGCGGGCGGCACGCGAGCGCCATCGCGATCATCGCCCGCTGGCGCATGCCGCCCGAGTACTCGTGCGGGTACGACCCGAGCCCTCGCTCGGGGTCGCGGATGCCGACCTCGCTCAGGGCGTCCACCGCGATGGCTCGGGCCTCATCGCCGCTGACGTCCCGGTGCAGGCGGATAGCCTCCATGATCTGCTCACCGATCGTGAACACCGGGTTCAGACTGGTCATGGGCTCCTGGAAGATCATCGCGATGTCCCCGCCCCGGATCCGACGGAGCTCTCGCGGACTCGCCTCGAGCAAGTCGATCTCACCCTCTGAGGAGCGGAACCGCATCGCGCCCCGGTCGACCCGTGCGGGCGGCGTCGGCACCAGACCGAGCAGGCTCATCGCGGTCACGCTCTTGCCGCACCCCGACTCACCGACCACGGCGACCGTCTGCCTCGGGAAGACCGTCAGGCTCGCGCCATCGACCGCCTGGATCCGCGGCCCATCCCCGTTGGAGAACGAGAGCGCGAAGTCGGTGATCTCCAGCAGGGGTATCTCGCTCACGCCTGACGCTCCCGCTTCGGATCGAACGCTTCGCGGAGACCCTCGCCCACGAAGTTCAGCGCCAGAAGGGTCACACCCAGCAGCAGGCTCGGGAAGAGCAGCAGCCACCAGTCAGACCCGTGCTTGTTCACCTGATCGAGCCCGTCCGCGGCGAGGTTGCCCCACGATGGCAGCGGCGGCTTCACGCCGATGCCCAGGAAGCTCAGGAAACTCTCCTGCAAAATCGCCTGCGGCACGGTCAGCGTGGCGTAGACGATGATCGGCCCGAGCAGATTGGGCAGCAAATGCAGCAGGAACTGGCGGTGCAGCGGCACGCCGATCGCCCTGGCTGCCTCCATGAACGGCTGATTCTTCAGGCTCAGCACCTGCCCGCGGATGACGCGTGCCATCGTCAGCCAGCTCACCCCGCCGATCGCGATGAAGAGCGTCGCGAGATCGATCCAGAGCCGCTGGGTCTGTGAGAGTTCCCAGTCGGCCGCGTGTCTTGACACGAGACCATCGACCGCGACCGCCAGCAGCACAACCAGCAGGATGTAGGGCAGCCCGTAGATGATGTCGACGATGCGCATCATCACCTCGTCGACGCGTCCCCCCGAGGCACCGGCGATGACGCCGTAGACCGTGCCGATGAACACGCTGATGCCCGCGGCCGCGATGCCGATGCCCAGGCTGATGGCACCGCCGAGCAGGGCTCGGGTCAGCAGGCTGCGCCCGAGCTCGTCGGTGCCCAGCAGGGAACGCTGCCAGTGGCGCTGCATGGCTCGGGCTCGTTCGCCCTCGGTTGCCTTGCGGGCTTCGTCCACCGTGGTATCGAACTCGCTCGCGATCCGCTGCACGTCTTGGTCAGGAACCAAGCGGTTCAGTGCGAGGGCCTGCTCGGTGTTTGCCGGTGCCCATGCCGGCGGCAGGCGACCCTCTCTGGGCTCTCCGGCGTTGTACCTGGGGGTCGCGGTCTCTCCGACGGGCGCGGTCACGAACGGGAGCGAGCCGAAGCAGACCGCCGTCATCACGAGCAGGAACACGAGCCCGGCGAGCCCGGCCTTGCTGCGTGTCAGCGGGTTGTCACGTGATCGCGGCGGTGCCGCGAGCGCTGGGACGGTCCGTTCGGCCATAGCGGCATGATACCCGAGCCTCTGTTGATGCCGAGGGGGTAGGTGTTAGCCGAGTTCCAGTCGCTGAAGCAGGCGGAGCGCCGCCCGCCAAGCCGAGGTCGCAACTGGTTCAGACACCACGCCAAGCTTTACGCGGCCCGTCATCCCGAACGACAGCCCCTCCGGGTCAGCAATCGCGGCCTCGACGAGGAAGTACGACTCGTCGGCGTGCCCGGTGACGGGCGAGATCGCGACGTCACCGCCCGATTCCATCGCGTACACGGTGCCCGCCAAGTCCTTCGAGCCCGAGGGGGTAACGCGGATGATCTTCGCGCGGAAGGTCCGGGTTGGATCGGCCTCCGGGCGGAACTCAATCTCGCTGCTCTCCCCGAGGCCAAGGGCAGCGAAGCCCTCGGCACGGATCATCGCGCGGACGACCCAGCGGCCGTCCGCGATCGTCGCGACCGGCGTCGCGGGGGTGAGGTACCGTCCCGTGTCGTCCCCGCTGATCGCTTCGACGATGGTGCCCGCGGTCGACGAACGGAGTTCGGCCGCTTCGACCCGGCGACGCTGGTGCTCGACGCGCGTCCGCCCGGCGCGTACCTCGAACTCGTGACGCAGCGCCAGCGCATGGTCCCCGCCTATCGCGGCAAGGGCCTGAATCGTCGCCCGGTCCAGGGCCGAGACAGCGTCGGCCAGCATCCCCGCGGCATCCATGTTGCGGATGGTCGCGATCGGCTCGCCCGGATCGATCCTCTCGCCCGCCGAAATGTCGACCGACTCCACAAACCCGCCCAGGACCGGGTACTGCACGGCTTCGACCTCACGTCCGACCGATGCCGAGGCCTTCACCTGGCGAGGCAACGGGATGAGCACCAGCATCGCCGGGAGCACGGCGTACACCGCGAACGCGATGATCCCGCTCCTGATCTTGCGCTCAGCGGCGTCGTCCGAGTGGATCAGGTACTTCGCGGTGTTGCGCAGTACCTTTAGCAGTTCCCCGCCCGCGTAGAAGACGGCAAGCCCGATCCCGAGCCACAGCGCCTTCGTGGCCAGCAGCGCCGAGATCCCCATGACGATCGTGAACTTGTAGATCGCGCTGGCAACCCCGAATACAGCGAGGAAGGCCTTCAGGCCCGGCCCGTACGGCAGGTCCACGGGCTTGGTCCCCACCGCGATCCAGCGGATCAGCGATGCGCAGTAGCGTTGCGAGGTGCTCCGCAGGTTCGGGATCTCAAGCAGATCGGAGAAGAGGTAGTAGCCGTCGAACCGCATGAGCGGGTTCAGGTTCGCGATGATGGTCGCGACGCCCGCGACGAGCACGATGTCGAACATGATGACCTTGACCGCGGCCGAGGGCGAAACCGCCCATACGAACACCGCCAGAGCCGCGATGAAGAGCTCGATGTACACACCAGCCAGAACAACCGCGATCCGGTCCTTGCGACGCGTGAAGCCCCAGGACGAGGTCGCGTCGACATATGCGCAGGGGGTTCCTGCGATGAGATAGACACCCATCTCGGGGACCTCGCCCCCGCGCATCCGGCAGGCGTAGGCGTGCCCGAACTCGTGGAGCACCTTCATGCCCACGAGGGTGAACCACAGGCCGAGCAGGCGGCTCGGCGTAAAAATCGTCGTGATCGGTTGGAAGAACTCCGCCCGGCTCTGCCACAGGAGCACGCTGGCGGCACAGACCAGCAGACACCAGACCGCGAGGGACCACCGTGAGAACACCCATGACACCAAGTGGCCCGTGCGTGCAAGGAACGCGTCGGGGTTCCACACAGGGATTTGCATGAACAGGAAGCCCATGAGCTTCGCCGTGCGTTCGGCCCGCTGCTTCTTGAGACGCCGATCGTAGAGCGAGCGATCATCGGGCACGGGCAGGCTCAGGAAGCCGAGCGAGTGCATCGTCAGCACGAAACGGTAAAAGGATTCCTCGTGCTCGGGCTCGAGCCTGTCCTCCGAGACGAGATCGCTGAAGATCTGCCCGAGGGGACGCTCATTCGTCAGCGCGGCGACGATCTGGTAGTCCTCGGGCGTGACCCGGTGGACCGCGAGCGTCACCGGGTCGCGGATGACATACGACGGCTCACCCCGGAAGACGTGACGGTGCACCTCGATGTCTGCGCGCAGGCCAACGTGCGCCGGGCTCAGCTTCGGAGCCAGCAACTCGCTGGCAGGGGCATCCGTATTGGACGGGGATGCGCTCACAGCCAGAAGTTCATCCGCATGTAGTTCACGAAACGGTGAGAGGCGACCCACCAGACCGGCTTCTCGCCCAGCGAGACCCGCGCCGCGCCCTCCATGCCCGGCTTGAGCCACCCGTCGGGATCGATCATCTCGGCCTCGGCGATGTACACCGAACGCCCGCCCCGGATCTCGGGCAGCGGGTTCACGCGATCCACACTGATGCTCGACGCCGACTCCGGGCGAGCGTTCGTTGCGAACTGCCCGGTCTGCCCGGCGGCGAGATCGCCCGCAACACGCTGCGGCACCTCGATCTCGATCGTCCAGCGGGTCGTGTTCGCGATCTCGAACATCGGCTCGCCCACGGGCAGGCTCTCGCCGACTCGGCGACGGAAGTCGCCCTGCACGACACGCCCCGTGAACGGCGCCAGGATCGATGACTGCTCGATCCGACGCTCGATCTCGGTGAGTCTGGCCTCCGCCCTCGTCCGTTCCGCCCTCGCGAGCGCCGCATCGGCCGAGATACCCTCGGCGATAGCGCGATCCTCGTTCAGGCGTGCGATGGCGATCTCGGCTGTCAGCTCGTCACGCTCGACCTCCAGCGATGCCGTATCGAGCTGTGCGAGCAGCTGGCCTTCCTGGACATCGTCCCCCGGCGCGACGAGAACCGCGGCGAGTGTTCCCGCAAAGGGCGTCGCGATGTGACGCTGCTGAGCCGGCAGAACCGACGCGGGCGTGCTAACCCGATGGTCGAGCGTGCCGAAGGCAACCCAGCCCGCTGTGACCAGCGTTCCGATCACCGCGGCCTTCTTGAACCAGCCGCCCGGGCGCACCAGTTCCTGCGCCTGGCTGTTCATCGCGGCCCTCGCGTGGGCACCGACCGAGCGAGTCGCACGCTCAAGCATCTCGAACGCGGGCGCGTACGGAGCGACCGTCTCCGAAACCTGTTCGATCTCGTCGGACCGGAACGGCATGTCGCCGGCCCGTCGCAGCGCCACGAGGAGAGTGCAGCCCTCGCCAGCGTCCAGCGGGACCGTCGCGACCGGGACGCCCCCGGAAGCATCGTGCCAGCGTTTGTGCACCCGGTAGCCGCAGTGCTCGCCCCGCTGGCAGACTGTGGGCAACCGCCGATCGAGCGTCTCCCCCATCGCGTCGGCGATGTTCCGCACGGCCTCCGACCGCTCGCTCACGTCGTCGAGACCCGAGACCGCAACGACGCGGGCCCGAGCTGAACGCGAGAAACCAATGGCGACCTGATCGCACCCGAACTTGTTCCGCAGGCTTGAGGCCAGCGCAAAGGCTAGCTCGACACCCGAGCGATACCCCGCGGCCTTCGACAGCTCGTTCGTCGGAGCCTGAGCCGAGGAGCCGCTCGACCGTCGCTCGATCATCGCGAGCCCGAGCGAGATCTGCGTACCGAGAGCCTCAAGCAGCTCGCGCTGGGCAGGTCCCTGGTGCTCCTCATCGATGCGAGTGACGAGCGAGAGCACACCGATCATCGAACCGCCGAGGTCGCGCAGGATCACGGACACAAGCCCGATCCGGAAACGGGCGTCGTGGGAGGTAAACTGTCTGGCGACCGGCTGAGCGTTCTGCAACGACTCGTCGAGAATCTCGTCGACCGGCTTCTTCCAGAATTTCGGATCGGTACCGCCCGTGTGCCAGTAATCCTCGACAATCGTCGAACCCAGACGGATGCTCACCGCGCCGTACGGACTCCGAAACGCCGTAACGATCTTGGTGCATACCTGTTTGACGAAACTCGGCCCCGACTCTGCAACGGAAGCGAGCCCGGCGATCTCCGCGGACAGCTCGCGGGCGATGCTCCCGCCCGGGGCCGAGGCCTCAGCTTGAATCGTCCGGTCGCTCATAGCTCAGAGAAGCCCGTCGGCTTCCTCCTTCATGTCAGGAGACGCGAGCTCGATCTTCTCGAAGAACACGAAGCCCGACTCGAAAGCATCTTCCCGTACCAGCCTGCACCGGAGGCACCGTGCGTAGACGATGGGCAGGTCGAGCTCACCCTTCGTAAACCGAAGCTGGTATACGTCCCCCACCTGGATCGGTGACGAGGTCATCAGGCAGCATCCGCCCGTCGAGATGTCGCCCGTGACAGCCTCGATGCTGACGCCCGGCTTCCGGTCGCTCGAGTTGCCCGGGAACACCTCCAAACCGACCTTGATCGACTGGCGCTCCGAGGAACGCATACGCCGGATCGCTTCCGGGGTCTGCTGCTCGAGTTCCTGCAGGAGGGTGTGGGCCCACGCGTCGAACCCCCCATCGCCCTTGTTGTCGTTGCGTTTCATGAGCTACTCCCCGCACTCGCCTACCGCTTGAACTGATCCCGACGTGTGTGCCCGTCTTCCTCATCGCGCCAGTGCGCACCGAACCCGGCACGCAGCATCGTCAGCAGCTTCATAAAGAAGCCATCCTGCGATGCCATCGCAGGCTCCGGCTCCGATTCCAACGCGGGCTGCTCCGACTCCTCGCCGCTGAAGGAAGGGACCTCGTTGAAGACAGAGCGGAACACGGCTTCCGGCTCCCCCCCCGCATCCACGGGCAGCAGGCTCAGATCCTCGGGCTCGATCGACTGCGCGATCTCGGTGATCTCATCGATCTCCGAAGCAAGCCAGGACAACGCGGGCTCGACCGGCTCGGCCTGGTCGATGCCAGGTTCGACATCGAGCGGCTGCTCGCTCAGAGGAATCGGTGCGGCATCCGCCATGTACTGGGAAACGCCGGCACCCGGCTGCTCGACAGCTGTCTCTGCCGAGCCGGCATCGCCGGCGGCAACTGCATCGGCACCGGAACCGGATTCGAGATCGAATCCCGCATCGCCCGCGGCCACGCTGACACGCACCACCCGCTCGACGACCTCGCTGCCGTCGGAGACCTCAACAAGAAAGACCAGATCCGTGTCCGTCTCCAGATTGGGGGCGGTGAATCCGAGCTGAGAGGTCGCTGCTCCCTCGATCGCAACCGGCGGGCCCTCGACCTGCTTCCACGTGTACCTGAGCTCATCCCGGTCCTCGTCAGAGGCTCCCGCATCGATCTGAACCGGCTGCCCCTGTACCGCACGGATGACCTCATCCTGACCCGTAACCGAGAACACTGGCGCCTCGTTCACATCGCCCACCGTCACGGTCACGTCGCGCTCGACCGTCAGCCCGTCCGCGTCGGTCGCCACCACCGTGATCGTGTGCTGGCCGGCCGACTCGTGATCGAGA
>JANQQZ010000016.1 GCA_028284805.1 Phycisphaerales bacterium | reverse complement strand
GGCGTTGCTTGCGTCGCTGAAGACCAGCTCGCCGATCGACTCCGCGACCGCGACGTGGCTGGCGGAGATGTCCGACGAGTACCACGACAAGCTCACCCGGCTCGGCTTGGTTGAGCCGAGGCAAGCAGCCGAGATCGTCACGCTGGGCGCGCTGCTCGACCGGTTCTTCGCGTCCTACAGCGGTAAGGAATCTTCTCGCGTCCGGATGCGCCAGGCTCGCACCAGGCTGGAGGAGTTCTTCGGGAGCGACGCGACCGCCGACGGCATCGACGTCACGGCGGCCGACGAGTGGCGCGCGTGGCAGGTCGAGTCCGGGTACGCAGAGGCCACGATCGCCCGCACCGTCCGCTACGCACGGCAGTTCTTCCTCTGGGGTGTGAAGCGTGCGGTCGTTTCCAACAACCCGTTCGCCGAGACGAAGACCGGGAGCCAATCAAACCCAGACAGAACGGTGTTCGTTGATCGCCCGACCATTGATCGCGTGATCGACGCCGCGCCTACCGCTCAGTGGCGTGCCCTGATCGCCCTGTGTCGGTTCGGTGGCCTTCGCGTCGGGGAAGCCTTGCGGCTGTGCTGGGCGGACGTGGACTGGCAGAGCGGGCGCCTCCGAGTGCGCTCGACCAAGACCGAGCACCATGAGGGTGGGGGGTCGAGGATCGTGCCTCTGTTCCCCGAGCTGCGCGGCCTGCTGATGGACGTGTTCGAGGCGTCGGACGAGAGCGAGCGGATCCTGAGTGACTTCCGGACCGACTCGAACCCGGGCCCGCAGCTCGCCAGGATCGTCGAGCGCGCCGGCGTAGATCGCTGGCCTCGGTTGCTGCACAACCTGCGGGCGAGCCGTCAGAACGAGCTGATCTTGGAGTACCCCATTACCACGGCGTGCGCCTGGATCGGCAACAGCCGGTTGGTCGCCGCCGGGCACTACTACAAGACCAACGACGCCGATTGGGAGCGAGCCGTCGGTGCGCCGGCCGGGCGTGACGCAGAATCCGACGCACGTTTAGCGCACAAGACGACGCAGCACGAAGCCGCACCGGATGGCACCGATTCGCAGCCGGGCGTGCAAAGTACTGGCAGCGGTGGAACTACGCGTGGTCGTGCTGGGCAGCGCTCACCAGTGCATCGACGATCAATGGGCCCGGTGGGACTTGAACCCACACTGGGGTTTCCCCCAAGCGGATTTTAAGTCCGCCGCGTCTGCCAATTCCGCCACGGGCCCGTTCGGGCATCCTATCGCGCCGCGGGCACTACGCTGCCCGCATGACCACCGATCACGCTAGCACGGGCATCGGGCACTGGGGCAAGAAGCCTGGCACCCCCGCCGAGCACGATCTGCTCGCGGGCCCGGGCTTCAGGCGTTCCGAGACCGCACGTGTCCTCCGCATCGCGGCCGAGTTCATCAAGGGATTCCGCACGCTCCACTTCGTCGGGCCCTGCGTGACCGTCTTCGGGTCGGCCCGCTTCGATGAGCAGCACCCCGCCTACGAGCAGGCCCGCGAGGTCGGCAGACGCATCGCCCGCGTCGGGCTCACCACCATGACGGGCGGGGGCCCGGGCATCATGGAGGCCGCCAACCGCGGCGCCCGAGATGCCGGGGGCAGGTCCATCGGGTGCAACATCACCCTTCCCTTCGAGCAGCAGCCCAACGAGTACCTCGACCGGTTCATCGAGTTCCGCTACTTCTTCGTCCGCAAGGTCATGCTCGTGAAGTACTCGTGCGCCTTCGTCGTCTGCCCGGGTGGGTTCGGCACCCTCGACGAGGTCTTCGAGACGCTCGTTCTCATCCAGACCGGCAAGATCACGCGCTTTCCCATCGTCCTCATGGGCACCGACTACTGGCGTCCGATCGTCGACTTCGTGCGCCACGACATGGTCCAGGCACGGACCATCGACGAGTCCGACCTGGACCTTGTCGTGTTCACCGACGACCACGACGAAGTGGAAGACGTGCTCCGGTCCGCCCAGGCCGATCACGCCGAGCGATTCAAGCGCGTCAAGTCGCCGTTCTGGTGGCTGTGGGAGTAGATGCGGTACGCTGGGCCCATGCCGCCGCTCACGACCATGCTCGTCATTGCGCTCGGCGGTGCCGCCGGTGCTGTCGCCAGGTTCGCGATCACGGGCCCCATCCTGGGCAAGCTGGTTGCTGACACGGATCATCCGCGTTTCCCGTGGGGTGTGCTCGCGGTCAACCTTGCGGGCTGCCTGCTCATCGGGGTCATCGCGGCCTTGTTCATCGATCGTTCCGCCGACGACCGGCTCCGCCTGCTGCTCGTCACGGGCTTCCTGGGGTCGTTCACCACGTTCAGCGCGTTCGGGCTCGATACGTTCGAACTGCTCGATGCACACGCACCGGGGCTCGCGTTCGCAAACATCGCGGCATCGGTCGTGGGGGGGACCGCCCTTGCCGCGATCGGCTGGACCATCACCCAACGGATCATCGCGTCATGACCATGAGCACCGGCTTCCTCTTCCGGACACCCAACGCCATCCCTTGCACCGTGTACGTCCCGCGCGATGCCCAACCAATTGGCACCGTGCTCTTCCTCCACGGGCGCGGTGAGTGCGGCACCAACGGCACGCTCCAGCTCACTACGGGTCTGCCCCGCTGGCTGATGCTCGAGCCCGAGCGTTGGCCGTTTGCTGTCGTCGTTCCCCAGAAGCCAGACCCGGAGCGTCCCTGGCTCGACTACCACGACTCCGTGTTGGAGCACCTCGATCGCAGCATCAACGAGAACGACCTTGACGAGGACAAGATCGTTTTGACCGGGCTCAGCCAGGGGGGCAACGGCGCACTCCAGATCGGGGCGCGGGTTGCGTCCAGGTTCCGCGCCGTCGTGCCCGTCTGCGGCTTTCCCGAGTTCGACTTCAACAACCCCCGCGACCGGGAGGGCCATATCAGGCGCCTCGCAGAGGGGCTCGAGCACATGCCCATGCGCCTGTACCACGGCGAGGCCGACTCGGTCGTCCCCGTCGAGGACAGCATCGACATGCACGCGGCGCTCCAGGCCCGCGGCTCGACCGCCGTGCTCGAGACCTACCCGGGCGTCGACCACAACTCATGGGACAAGGCCTACGGCGAGTCGGACCTCGCCGAGTGGTTCGTCGAGCTGCTCAGCCGCTGACGGGGCTTTCTCAGAAAATTTCATGATATCGTGTCGCCCCGAGCGGCACACTCCGCATGAGGTTCCGACGCGTGTGCGTCGCCAAACCTCTAGCTCGGAGACACAACATGAAAACGCTCGCAACACTCGGAACGATCGCACTCACACTCAGCACCGCCACCGCATCGGCCCAGCTCATCGGCTCGGGCCCGAACCTGCCGATCCCCTCGCTGAACAACCCGCCCCCGCCGAACCAGCCGCGGGCCACGACGATCACGGGCGGAACGTGGACCGGCACCTGGACCAACCCGGCTCATCCCGACTGGATCGGCAGCTTCAACGCGACGGGCCCCGTGCCCACCAGTGCCGGGACGGTCGGCACCACCCGCTACGACTTCACGGGGCTCCCGAACCTTGAACTGCCCAGCGGCACCTTCTTCCGCTTCGGCGACGTCGACGGAGGCTCGACCACCAACGAGATCTTCACGCTCAGGGCCTTCGACGCCTTCAACAACGTCATCACGACGCCCTGGCTCAGCCTGCCCATCTCCGTGACCGGCACCGGCACGGGTAGCGGCGGCACGATCCTGCCCGGCAACACCCCGGGCTGGTCGTGGGTCGCCTCTACCGGAACCTACACCATCGACGGCTCAACTGTCACGGGCGGCAACCCCAACGTCGCGGTGCACATGACCTCGCTCATCGATATCTCGGAGATGACACTCACGCGCGGCTCTACATTCTGCGGCTTCAGCCTGGCCGCGCCGCTCATCCCCTCGCCCGCGACCACCGCGCTCTTCGGCCTGGGCGGACTCGCCGCATGCCGTCGACGCAGGTAGCGGACCCAAACTCTCCTCCACCCGCCGAGGCCCACCAGCCCCGGCGGGCTTTCAGTTCACGTCCAGCTCGCGCACGCCCCGTGCACGGCGCACCGCCTCCACGTTCTGACGGATCGTCTGGCGGACATCCTCCGCGTCCTTCACCCAAGGGATGACGAGCCGAGGCATCGACGCATCGGAGCTCTCGACCACAACACTGCCCAGCCCGAGGATGCGTTGCCAGAACGACTTCGTCAGCGTCGTATCCTTGATCCGGTACAGCTCGATCTCCTCGAGCGTCCGGTTGAACACACCCTTGCGCAGCGTGAGCCTCTGCGTGGTCACGGCGTAGTCCGTCGTCGCCGTCACCGCCAGCTTCCACACGGCCCAAGGGATCGGGATCACGAACACGCACAGGACGTACCACCAGAAGTTGGTCCACTGGCTGGGCGAGCCCTGCCAGTCCTCGCGTTCGGGCTTGTCGCGTGGGTCTTCGAATGCCCCGGTGTCCCCGCCGCCGAGCGGATCTCCCGCGGGTTCTGGTGTTGCGGGCGCGACCGATCCCGCGTCGATCTCGACCGCGAGCACCTCCAGCCCGATCGCCTGGGCCATCCCGCGAGCCGCCTCGCCCGAGTCGGCCTCGAACACCTTCCGCTCCTGCACCATCGTCTGCGGGTGCTGGGTATGAACGATGTACCGCGTGCTCACGTGCCGTCTCCCTCTTGTTGCATCCGCGTCTGCGCCGCGACGATCCCGAGCGCCTCACGATACTCGCCCGCCCGCGTCCGCGATGCGAGCAGTGCGCCCGCCGGTCCGAAACACGCCGCGCCCGCGCCGCCAATCGCGAAGGCCATCCAGGCTGGGCGCTGATCCCCAGGCACCGCGGCCTGCCACTCCCAGCCGATCCAACCGATCACCATGAGCCCGCCAACCGAGACCGCGAACGCACCGAGCGTGAACCATCCGAACCACCGCCACGCCAGGAGGAACACGAGCCCGAGCGCGATGAATTCGAGCATCGCTACGCCAAACAACGCGCCGAGGTACGGATCGGGGCTCGGTGCGGTCTGCCCGCAAGCTTCGGACAGCCCAGCCACGATGAAGAAGACGCACGCCGTCGAGAATGGCACCGCGAACACCGACAGCATCGCCACGAGGCATCCCGCGTTCGCCTCGACCATCGCCTGCTGCCGCTCGCTCAGTTCCTGTGTCACGCCGAAAGGGTATTGGGATCCCGCACCGACCGGTTCCGTCGCCCCTAGTCGATCACACGCCGACCCTCGGACGACGTCCGCTCGGTAAAGAGCCTGCGAAGCCGGGCAGTCATTGGCCCCATCGTTCCCCCGCCGATCGTTCGCCCGTCGATCCGACCGACCCAGGCGAGTTCGCCCATCGTGCCCGTCGTGAAGCACTCGTCGGCGTTGTACACGTGCGTGAGCGAGATGTCCCGCTCCGCGTGGGGGATGCCGTTGGCGGCGCAGATCTCGAGGACCGTCTCCCGCGTGATCCCCTCCGGGCACGCCACCGTATGGCTCGTCTCGACCACACCCCCGGTGACGACGAACACGTGCGTCGCGTTCGTCTCAGCCATGAACCCCCGCTGATCGAGCATCAGCGCATCGTCGGCGCCGGCGGCGTTCGCCTCGACCTTGGCCATGATCGACTGGATCAGGTTGTTGTGGTGGATGTTGGGATCCATCGTGTCCGGGCTGAAGCGCCGGATCGACGCTGTCGCGAGCGTCAATCCGCTGCCCCCCTCCGCATCGGCGTACACCGGCGGCTTGTGCTCTGCCAGCACGATCAGCGTCGGCCCACTCTGGTTCAGCCTCGGGTCCATCCCGCTGGTGACCTTCACGCCCCGCGTCAGCGTCAGCCGGATGTGCACGCCGTCGCGCATCTGGTTCGCCTCGAGCGTCCGCGTGATCTGCTCGATCAGCTCGTCGTTCGGTGGGATCTGCTCGAACGCCAGCGCACGCGCGCTCCGCCGGAGCCGGCCGAGGTGCTCGTCGAGCTTGAAGATCCGCCCGTCGTACACGCGCAGCCCTTCCCAGACCGCGTCGCCGCCCTGCACGCTCGAGTCGAACGGGCTGATGCCCGCCTTGTCGCGGTGCAGCAGCTCGCCGTTGATGTTCACGATCAGATCGCGGTTGCGCTCATCGAAAGTCTGGAGCACGCATCACCTCACTCAAGCTCACGCCGTCAGGCGGTGCGCCGCCAGCGTGTCGTACAGCCCCCGGCACTCGTCGAGCACACCCCGCAGCGCCTCGGGAATCGGGCGGTTCTTCGGGCGATAGGGCCCGAAACCGGTCGAAGCGTACACGCTCGCGTACCAGTGGGGGGCCCACACGCCGTCCTCGGGGCGGGGCCCCGCCTCCCACGACAGCATCGCCTCGTCAAACGCCACGCCCACCCGCTCGCACACCGCCGACAGCATCCCCGCCGGGTCCGTCAGCACGTCCCGCGAGTCGATCACCACCGGCGCCGCGCCCGTGTCCGCCACGATCCGCTCAAACAGCTCCACCTGCTGCGGCAACCCAAGGTCGCTCGCCGTCGGGCTGTCGATGACTTCGGTATAGCTCGCGATCATCTGCGCGGGATCGCGGATCAACAGGCAATTCGTCAGCGACCCGAGCCACCCGAGATCTATGCCGGGCGTCAGGTGGTGCGCCATGTGCTTCTGGTACCACACCCGCTCCCCGCCCGGCGGATCGCCCGTCAGCGTCTCCGCCACGACCCGCCAGTCCGTCGGCTGCGACGCGAGCACCTCGTCCACCCCCGGGTGCGCCGCGCAAGCCTCGGCCGAGAGCGTGCTGAGATAGTGCGCGTACAGCGGCTCGTCCGACACCGCGGCATCCGCCCGGCTCGACCACGACCGCATCATCGCCGTCGAGATGTTCCGGGGCCCGGACCACATCGCGATGCGGACGCAGACCCCGCTCACGCGAAGCTCGCCCGCACCGAGTGCTGGCCCTTGCTTTCGATCTCTTGCTTTAGCCCCGCGACGAAGTCCTCGGCGCTCATCGCGCCGAGATCCTTCTCGATGCCGAAGGCCCGGACCGACACGTTCCCGTTCTCCGCGTCGCGCGGGCCGACCACCGCGAGATAGGGCACCTTCCACTGCGACCCGTGCTTGATCTTCGCCTGCACGCGCTCGTTCGACTCGTCCACCGTCGAGCGCACCCCCGCCTCGACCAGCATCGCGTTCACCTTCGCGGCGTACTCCGCCGACTTCTCGCTGATCGGCAGCACCCGCACCTGCTCCGGGCTGAGCCAGAGCGGGAACGCCCCCGCGAAGTGCTCGATCAGCACGCCCACGAACCGCTCCATCGAGCCGAACGGGGCCCGGTGGATCATCACGGGCCGATGCGTCGTGTTGTCGTCGCCGATGTACTCCAGCCCGAAGCGCTCGGGAAGGTTGTAGTCGATCTGCACCGTGCCCAGCTGCCACTCGCGGCCGATGACGTCCTTGACGATGAAGTCGATCTTGGGCCCGTAGAACGCGGCCTCGCCCGCCTCTTCCGAGACCTTTGCGCCGAGCCCCGCCGCCGCCTTTCGGCATGCGTCCTCGGCCGCGTCCCACACCTCGGGCTTGCCCACGTACTTCGTGCTGTCCGGGTCGCGCAGACCCACCCGCACCCGGAAGTCCGTCAGCCCCAGCGTGTCGAACGCCAGCTTGACCAGTTGCAGGCACCCGGCGACCTCGGCCTCGACCTGATCGGGCCTGCAGAACAGGTGCGCATCATCGACCGTGAACGAGCGCACACGTGTGAGGCCGTTCAGCTCGCCCGACTGCTCCCAGCGGTACACCGTGCCGAACTCGCTGAGCCGCACGGGCAGCTCGCGGTAGCTCCGGGGCTGGCTCGCGTAGATCTTGATGTGGTGCGGGCAGTTCATGGGCTTGAGCAGGTAGCCCTCGATGTTGCCCTCGGCCATCATCGAGCTCAGCTCGGCGCACGAGCAGCCCTCGTCCGCGACCGCCTTGAGGAACTGCCGCTCCATCACGGGCACGAACTGGCTGTCGCTGTAGTAGGGGAAGTGGCCCGAGGTCTTGTACAGATCGAGCTTGCCGATGTGCGGGCAGTACACATCCGTGTAGCCCATCTTCCGCAGCTCGGTCCCGATCCAGTCCTGGAGCTCCTTGCGGATGATGCTCCCGCGCGGCGTCCAGAGCACCAGCCCCTGACCGACGGCCTCGTCGATGTGGAAGAGCTGGAGCTGCTTGCCCAGCAGCCGATGGTCGCGCTTCTTGGCCTCTTCGAGCTGCTCGAGGTGCTTGTTGAGGTCCTTCTTCGAGAAGAACGCAGTGCCGTACACGCGGGTGAGGCGGTCGGAGTTCTCGTCGCCGTGCCAGTAGCTCGACGCCAGGCTCATGACCTTGATCGCGCCGATCCGCCCCGTGCTCGGCACGTGCGGCCCGCGGCACAGGTCCTCCCAGCTTTCGCCGGGCGTCCCCGTCGCGTACCAGCTCAGCGCATCCGCGCCGACCTCGACCGCCCGCTCCGCGTTGTCGAGCTTGTACTTGCTGCCCTCGCCCTGGAGCTTGGCCATCCCTTCATCGATCGCCATCTCATACCGCGTAAAGGTGCAGTCTTCTTTGATGATCGCGTCCATCTCGGTCTCGATCGCCTCGAAGTCGCCCTCGCGCAGCGGGCGATCCTCGGGGAACGCGATGTCGTAGTAGAACCCGTTGTCTAAGGGCGGGCCGTAGACGAGCTGTGCCCCGGGCACAACGCGCTGGATCGCCTCCGCCATCACGTGTGCCGCCGAGTGTCGGCACAGGAACAGCGCATCCGCGTCGGGCTCCTTGTCACGCGTGGTGGGGGTGACGAGCGCCAGCTCGCAGTCCTGCTCGATCACGGTCGAGAGATCGGAGAGCTCGCCGTCGATCTTCGCGCCGACGGCGGCCCTGGCTAGCCGCTCGCCGATCGACATCGCGACGTCGAAGGCCGAGACGGCCCCTTCGAACTCCTTCACCGATCCGTCCGGAAGCGTCACCCGCGGCATGCCCGTCCCCTTCGCCAGCCCATCGCTTGGCCCAACAAAAAACCCGGCTCGTCGGCCGGGTACTCGCTCGTCGTTCTCGGATCGCCGGCCGCTACCCGAGAGGCTGTTCGCTCGTAGTCGTGCCGGCCGTCCGCTCCATGGGCTGATGCTAGCCGCTCAGGGAACCGCTCGCGGCTTCGCCGTGCGAGGGTCTCTTCGACCACTTGGCCCGGAACCCCGCGATCGCGTCCGGTGGGTAGAAATGTCGGGTGTACGCCGAGATGTAGAGCTGATCGAGCAGCGCTTCCGGCATCCGAAGCCTCTCCTTGAACCGCGCGTAGACGTGGCGCTGGATCTTGTCGCCCGTCTCGTTCGAGCGGACCCACTCCAGGCGAGGGACACTCAGGAAGCTCGCGATCGCGGTGCTCTTGGCCTCGTCGGACAGCTCGCACCGCAGCACCAGCACCCGGAACCGACCGGCGCGGTACACCCGCGTGCCAACCGACTTGTCGAAAGGGGCCTCGTGCATGTTGATGCCGTAGACGTGGTCGAACTCACGCTTGAACCACTGGAGCGGCTGCGTGTGCGCGTACCCCTCGATGAACCGCTTGCAGAGCTCGTCGATCTGCTCGTCGGGCACTTCCCACAGGTCCCCGACCGAGTTCTGGAAGAACGCCGATACGTTTCGTCCTACCGGCTCGCGAACCAGCGTGATGACATCCGCCTCCACACCGGCATCGATCACCTCCCTGCGAACCCGTTCCGCATCTATCACATGGGGGGGGACCGGTTTGCCCCGGCTCTCACACGACGCCCGCACCGCCAAGAGCCCGGCTTCCGTCAACGTGTGCAGGTGCTCGATCTGGGCGTCGGGGAGCGATGCGTGCAACGAGTCGACCACCGATCGGCTCCCGACCTTGCCCATCTGGTGCACCAGGATCGGCCTCTTCACGCTCACAGGCGACTGTAGCCGTCCCGTTCATGTCTTCTGTCCAGGCCGGAAATCACTCAGTTTGCAATATATCTGAAACCGATATATTCTGTACCGGTACAGACACCCGGAGGCCCGCCATGCCCGATCCCGACCCGAAGCTCACGCCACAGCACGCCGAGCTCTTGGTGCTCAGCGTCCTCGCCGAGGCCCCGTCCTACGGCTATGCCATCGCCAAGCAGATCACGGCCCGTTCGGGCGACGCGTTCAGGCTCCCGCCCAGCCAGCTCTACCCGCTGATGACGAGGCTCGAGAAGCAGGGGCTCGTCTCGCCGTCCTGGGAGGAGGTCAAGGCTGAGGCCAGCGACGACGACGCCCCCGGGCGACGCCGCAAGTGGTACCGGCTGAGCACCAAGGGCAGGAATCGGCTCACGCAGCGCGTCGAGGCCCACCGCCGGTTCACCGCCCTGATCGACACGTTCATCCCGAGCGACGGCGCGCTGGGAGCCGCGTCATGACCGAGACCCGCAGCCAGGCTCACACCAGTCCGGATCAGGTCGCGTCATCCGCTCGCGACCCGATCGACCGCTGGCTAGACGTGTTCGTGCGTCTGCTCCGCGTGCCCAGGGCCGACGCGCAGCGGATCCGCGACGAACTGGAGGACCACCTCCGGGCCCGCGTCGACGACCTGATGGTCACGGGGCAGCCCGAGCCCGAGGCCGTCCGCATCGCCGTCGCCGAACTGGGCGAGACCGCCGAGCTTGCCAGAGATTTCGCCGCCGCACGCACCTCACCGAGAAGGAGAATGCTCATGCAAGCGACCGTCCTCGCTGCCACAGGTATCGCGATCGTGACCGGGTCCACCGCGCTGCTCTCGGTGAGCAGCATCCCATCGTCGTCACAGCAGGCGATCGCTCAGAACGACGCCGAATCACCCGCGGAGGCGCCGACCGCGGGCGAGGCTGAGCCGATCACATTCAAACGAGATCTGGTCGCGCCCGACGCCGCAACTCGGGAGGTTGCTGTGCGAGGCGCCGGTCGGGGTGTGCAGGTGCCCGCCATGCCGACGGTCGCCGACGCTCTGGACCTGCTCGAAGAGACCGTCGGTCGCCGGGTCGTGTTACCCGCCGCCGGCGTCTCGCCACACGGCGGACCGGTTTCCACAGATGTTCCGATCAGGCCGCTCGCGCTGACCGGGCTCTCGCTCGACCAGGGCGTACGCATGATCGGTGCCGAGCTGGGCGGCGGCATGATGAACGATCCGTTCGTGCTCAACGAGACCGAAACGGCTCTCGAGCTTGCGCCGCAGAGCTACTTCGATCGTCGCGACGCGGTGCTCATCGAGTACGACATCAGCAGCCTGCTCACTCCGCCCGAGGGCGACACGATCGATCCGAGTGCCTTTGCGGGCACCGTCGAGTCTCTCGTCGAGCCGCAGCTCTGGGGAGACACCGCCCATCTTGGCATGATCTCCACGACGATGCTCGTCAACGCCCACCCGCGCGTGCACGCCAAGATTGACGATCTCATCGCCCGAATCCAAGCGAGACACGCGCAGCAGCGAGAAACCAAACGTGCCGACCGCGAAGCCACGCTCACCACGAATATCGCCAGATTCACGCGCGAGATCGAGGGCTACGAGCAGACCATCGCCCGCATCACATCTGAGCTCGATGAGGCCCGTGCAACTCGACGCACCGCCCGCGAGTTAGTCTTCAAGCTTGAGAACCAGATGCAAAGGGCCCGTGGCGACGACCAAATCCCCTTCCGCCTCGATCACGCCGACGCAACCGACGCGCTCAGTTCCGCCAACCGGCAGGTCGCTGACCTCGGAAATCGCCTGGTCAAGATGGAGCAGAGTTTGGCGATCTCAAGAGCCCAACTCAAGAGCAGTGAGTCGGAGCTGTCCGATATCGAGAGCGCAGCATCGCGTCGAGACTCGGCGAAGGGTGCCGATACCGCATTAGGCTCCATCGTCAACGGCGATATCATCACAGTTCGTTAGGGGCGGGCTCAGGCCCCGCCAACCGCTCGCACACCCCCGCCGCCCGCCGTTCCGAGAGGAATAGCGGGCGGCGGGTTCTTTCTCGTGCCCGGACCGCCCGGAGACACTACCCTCGGTAGACGACACCACCGAGGAACCCCACACCTTGATCTGCCCCTACTGCGAGACCAACGAGGACAAGGTCATCGACTCCCGCGCCAGCGAGGGGGGGCGGGTCATCCGTCGCCGTCGCGAGTGCCTCAACTGCAAGAAGCGGTTCACCACCTACGAGCGTGTCGAGCAGTCCACCAAGCTGCTGGTCATCAAGAAGGACGGCGCCCGCGAGCCCTTCGACCGCGACAAGATCTCGGGCTCCATTCACTCCGCCTGCGGCAAGCGCAAGATCGCTGCCCAGACCCTCCAACGCATCATCGACGAGATCGAGGACGAGCTGCATCGGCGCTACGACCGCGAGGTCGAGAGCCGCGTCATCGGCGAGCACGTCATGGTCAAGCTCAAGGACACCGACGAGGTCGCCTACATCCGCTTCGCCAGCGAGTACTACCAGTTCCGCAACGTCGACGACATCACCCGCCAGATCGAAGAGCTCAACGCCCGAATCAAGGACGTCAAGAACCAGCAGACCCTCTTCAAGGAGGCCGGACCATGACGACCACCCGCGTCCTGCTGACCCTCGCACTCGCGGCCCTCGCCGGGTGCGCCGCCCGGCCCGCTGGCGATGCCGAACCGTCCGAGCCCGCGGCGGATACGAACGCTCGCGCCGACCAGGGCGCCGGCGCCCGCCCGGTCGTCAGGCCCGCCGAGCGCACCACCCCCAGGCTCGACCCCGCGATGCAGTCGCAGGGCTCGACCGCGCTCTCACGCCCGACGCCCGCGCCCAACGCCGCGGTCGCCCCGGTCACGCCCGGTGAGTGGCAGCCCGACTGGCACACGGGCACCGTGACCGTCGCCGACAACGCCCGCGTGGGCTCGGCCGTCGCGACGCACCGCGATCTGCTCGAGGCGCGCCGCCAGGCCGTCGCGGCGGCCTTCGACCTGCTCGACCAGGGCACGATCGACCAGACCGTCACCCGCCAGCTCGACGACGGGCGCTACCGCGTCTGGGTCCGCATCGCGGCGAACTAGCGGCCGCAACCCGGCGCGCGGGGCCGTAGACTGGCGTCATGCCCAGCAAACAGATCGACACCGCCGCCCACGCACTCGCAGACCTCAGGGACCGGGGCGTCATCTACGACGGGTGCACCGTCATGGTCGGCGGGTTCGGCCTCTGCGGCATCCCAGAGCACCTCATCATCGCGCTCCGTGATACGGGCGTGAAAGAACTCACCTGCATCTCCAACAACGCGGGCGTCGACGACTGGGGCCTGGGCCTGCTCCTCCAGACCCGCCAGATCAAGAAGATGATCTCAAGCTACGTCGGTGAGAACGCCATCTTCGAGAAGCAGTTCCTCGACAAAGAGCTCGAAGTCGAGTTCAACCCCCAGGGCACCCTCGCGGAGCGCATCCGCGCGGGCGGCGCGGGCATCCCCGCCTTCTACACCGCCACGGGCTTTGGGACCCTCGTCGCCGAGGGCAAGGAAACCCGCACCATGACCCCGCCCAAGTACCACGCGAAGGCGAACCGCCCCGAGGCGGGCTCGATGCAGCGCGACTTTGTCTTGGAGACCGGCCTCTACGCCGACCTCGCCCTCGTCAAGGCCCACCGGGCCGACCGCTTCGGCAACCTGATCTACAACAAGACCGCCCGCAACTTCAACCCGATGATGGCGACCGCCGCGGCGTTTACCGTCGCGGAGGTGGATGAGATCGTGGACACGGGTGAGCTCGACGCCGATCGTGTGCACACTCCTGGTGCGTTCGTGGATCGGGTCGTCGAGACCGTGAGCGAGAAGCGCATCGAGCAGCGGACGGTGAGTGGGTGAACAAGATCATCGCATGATTGGTCATCTGGTTTTCTTCTCTGCCGTGCTGTTGTTCATCTACCTGATTGCGGTGGTTGGGAATGCATGGTTTTCACTATCGGTGATTCCGTCCCTCCAAGAGATGGAACCCATCACGCCCCATGAGTACCAAATTCGTACATAGCCGTTTCTCAGACGCATTTGGAGCGGATCCCCTCCTCCGCCGCTTCCAGGTGAAGACAAAGACTGTGAGTGCTTCTACGGCAGACTCAAAGGGGCTGCAGACGTCTACCTGTTGGTGATGGAGGTTTCTTCAGGCACATATCTCTGCGAGTTCAATCAGGCGAAAATGCCAAAGATCGCCCTTGTAACAACACTGATCGCAGATGGAAGCAAAAGCTGCTGGACATGCAGTGCAATGGAAACCACTCTTTTTTCACTTGGTTACTCCAAAGCCATAATGCGATTCGGGCCAGCTGATGTTGAGCAGTTGGGCAAGGAGCACGGGCTCCTTCTGGAACGTCTTGAGCCGGATCATGCACCGACGCGGTTGGAAGGAAGCTTCGGACAGTTCCTGTTCGATTCGCTGCACGCAAAGAATCGCGAGCTACGGTCACGCCGTGCTTGGGTATTCCGGATGCCCTTCTGGAATGCGAAAGCCTTGACACGCGCGAATAAGTCCGTCGACAAGTTGCACGTACCACCGAACTTCCTCTGTGCGGAGACTCCATGAACAGCATCCGCGCCATCGCCTTCGACTGCTTCGGCACCCTCATCGACTGGGAAGCCAACACCTGGCCCAACCCCGCCGCGGCGGGGCTTCATCAACCCCGATTCGTCATCCCGCCCAGGATTCGGTACGCTCCACCCGAGGAGCCGCTCCATGGAGATCGTCTGGGTCATCATCGCTGTCATCGGGCTTCCGGCCCTGCTCATCATCGGGGCCGGCACCTCCGCGATCCTGGGCATGGGCTCGCCCAAGGCCGACATCGTGCCCATCGAGCCCGGGCCTGCCTCGCCCGAGGTCGTGCGGACGAGGCACGTCAACGACTGGGCCGTCCGAGAGGGCTTCGAGTGGGTTGGTATGTACGAAACCCGCTTCCCTCGCTCGATGCGCTCGGTCATCGGGGCGTGGCAGTCGCCCGACGGCACGTTCCTCGTCTTCTACATGGTCAACGACAAGGTCTACCAGGAGCTCGTCTCCAGCTTCGAGAACGCTAACGACCTCGGGCTCACCACCTCCAACTCGCCCGACAGCATGACCTTCCCGATGCCGCGCACCTGGCTGATCCAGTCGTTCCCCAAGACCGATCTCGACCAGCTCCTCGCCAGGCACGAGACCTCGATGCAGCTGGTCGAGTCGGTCACGCGCGTTGCCCCGAACGTGCCGGACGAGCCGCTCGAGCGGCTCATCCTCGAGGCCGTCAAGAAGCAGACGGAGCACATCCGTTCCTTCCCGCTCTGGCCGCTGATGATCCTGTGGTGGTTCTGCACCAAGTCGCTCCGCACGGGCAAGCCTGTGACCGAGCAACGGGTCCGTGACGCGTCGCAGCACAGCACGATGCCATGAGCAACATCCACGCCATCGCCTTCGACTGCTTCGGCACCCTTATCGACTGGGAAGCCGGCATTCTCGACGCCGATCGCGTCCACACACCGGGAGCGTTTGTGGATCGGGTGGTCGAACCGTCAGCGAGAAACGCATCGAGCAGCGGACGGTGAGTGGTTAGGCAGGTTGATGGCATGACGGGATTGTGGTTGTTTTTGGTTTTGGTCGTTGCGGTTTACGTCTTTGTGACGCTCTACAACATCGTCTTTGTCTTGTTCGTCATCCCGTCTTGCAAACAGATTGAAGCGATATCGCTTCACGAGTACAGAGTTGGTACTCAGCCAATGATTCGACGAGTTCTGTTTGGTCCGCCAGCACTACCGGAGCAACACGAAGACGACAGTTGCCAGTGCTTTCGTGCCAGATTCAAGGGGTTTGCCGATGCGTACGTGCTCGTTAAGGATGTTGCGCACGGTACGTATCTCTGTGAGTTGTCTCATGCGAAAGCGCCGAGACATGCACTTGTCACAACATTCACGAGCGATGGCTCGAAGAGTTGCTGGACGTGCGGGGCTATGGCGTTTGCCATATGGGCTCTCGATTCTTCTCAAGTTGCCATGCGGTACGGCCACACGAACGTCATAGACCTGGACGCGGGAACTGAACACGATCGATTTGTCCATCGCTTTGGCCCTGACTTGGTGCCCACGCCGCTGAATACGTCTTTTGGTGAGTTCTTGCTCAGTATGCTGCACGGAAAGTACCAGCAGCTTCGCGCGAAGCCGGCTTGGACGTTTATGGCTCCATTCTGGACTCTGCGAGCTCAGATTCGTGCTAGCAAGTCAGTCGAAGCGTTTCGTATTCCGACTGGGTTTCTTGAGCGGGAGCTGAAGTGAACGACATCCAAGCCATCGCCTTCGACTGCTTCGGCACCCTCATCGACTGGGAAGCCGGCATCCTTGATGCCCTCGCCGCCCTCTTCGAGCGGCACCGCGTCACCAACCCGCCGCCCGCCGCCGACCTGCTCAGGCTCTACGCCGAACTCGAAGCCAAAGCCGAGGCCGGCCCGTACCGACCCTACAAAGAAGTCCTCGAAGACGTCGCCGCCGGCTTTGCGCAGAAGCTCGGCTTCCCGCTGCCCGCGATGGACCGGGGCATCCTCGCCGACTCCATCCGGCACTGGCCCGCTTTCCCCGACACCGCCCAGGGCCTGCGCCGGCTCAAGACGAGGTACAGGCTCGTGGTCGTCAGCAACATCGACGACGACCTCTTCCAGGCCCCGCGGCAGAAGCTCGGCCTGTCAACAGTGGGGGGGCTCGACGAGCTCGTCACCGCGGAACAGGTCCGCAGCTACAAGCCCGCACGGGCTCACTTCGACGAAGCCCTTGCCCGCCTCAACCTCGAACCCGATCAGCTCCTCGTCGCCGCGTGCAGCCTGTACCACGACATCGCCCCGGCGGGCGCGCTGGGCATCCCAACCTGCCATGTCGACCGCCATCAGCTCGGCGCATCGGGCCATGCCGACGCCACGCCGACGATGGCCGTTCGTTCCGTCGCCGAGCTTGCCGACGCCCTCGGCTGCTAATGCGATTCAAGGTCCTCCTCATCCCATCCGTCGTCCCAGTCCTCGTTCAGGCGATGATCGTCGGCGTACGGCCCGATCCCAAGATCACGCCGTGTGCCGTCCTTGAACCCACGCACCGCGAAGACCAGCGCCGGCACACCCACAAACACCAGCCCCAGCACCGGCGAGTTCCCGCTCACGATCGGCGATCGCGTGCTCACGGCCGACAGCACCGTCGAGACCGACGCCGCCACGAAGATCCCCGCGATCAACGCCGCCGCCGCCCGCATTGCGTGCTCCGCGTACCGCCGCGACCACAGGCTGATCACCACCGCCAGACACAGCAGTTCCAGCACGATCACAACCATCGTCGCCGGGCCCGTCCACGCCGGGATCAGCGGGGGCACCGCCAGCATGAACACCACCAGTGCCAGCGTCAGCACGACGTTCAAGGCTGGTCTCCTCGCCCCGCCTCATGGTATCCTGCCGCAGGAGAACACCATGCCGCTCACCCGTGACCAGATCGCCGCCCGCGCCGCCCGCGAACTCCGCGATGGGTACGTCGTCAACCTGGGCATCGGGATGCCCACGCTCGTCGCCAATCACATCCCTGCCTACCCGGACGGCACGCCGTACGAGGTCTGGCTGCAGTCTGAGAATGGCTTGCTCGGCATCGGGCCCTTCCCCTTCGAGGACGATGTCGACCCCGACCTCATCAACGCGGGCAAGCAGACCGTGACCGCGGTGCCCGGGTCGTCCTACTTCTCGTCGTCGGACAGCTTCGGCATGATCCGGGGCGGGCACATCGACATGTGCATCCTCGGCGCCATGCAGCTCAGCCAGACGGGCGACATCGCCAACTGGATGATCCCGGGTAAGATGGTCAAGGGCATGGGCGGCGCGATGGACCTGGTCGCCGGCGTCGAGAAGGTCGTCGTCACCATGGAGCACACCAACAAGAAGGGCGAGCCCAAGATCCTGAAGGAGTGCAACCTGCCGCTGACCGGCAAGGGCGTGATCGACATGGTCATCACCGACCTGTGCGTGATGCACTTCGATCCCGAGGCGCAGCGGTTCCGCGTGACCGAGCTCGCCGAGGGTGTGACGCGGGAAGAGATCGAAGCCAAGACCGAGGCGGAGATCCTGTTCGCCGATGAGCTGGTGACGGTGGGGGTGTGAGATGCCGGTCTACCGGATCGATGCTGTTCAACTGCCGAGACCAATCACGCTCAAAGCGAAATCGCTTTCGCAGGCCGCGGCCTACGCCGATGAAGCCGCTTGGCGCACGCGGAGCATCCAATTTTTGAGCGAACAGGGCGAGGCGGCACAGACGGCCGAGATCGTGCTCCGCGATGACTACCGGCCGAAGTCCTTGGCCACGAAGATCGAGCTGACGATCGGGCAGATCACCCTTGGCATTCTGCTCACGGTGGGTTTCTTCATTGGCGTCGGCATCCTGCTGGCGATGGCGTCCTTCATGTTTGGGTGGTGAGCCCGCTGCCGCGATGCGGCCCGGCTGACAGGGTGCCACGGGTTGCCTGCGCAGCGGCAACCCAGCGGTAGTAGGGGATAGCGATGACATCGAGCAAGCCAACCAAATGCATCATCACCAAGCTCGGCCTCGCCGCGCTGCTGCTCGGTGCGTTGTGCATCGCCGGCATCTTCGCGTGGCAGAAGCTCGAGACCGGCTCGTTCGCCCGCGGCGACGGGTTCGTGGCCCCGCACCTGGGCATGATCATGCTCGGCTCAGCGGGTGTGGGGCTCGTGCTCGCGATGATCGGGTCGGTGGTTGACTCGATTCATTACGGACGGTGGAAGAAACAAAGCCGGTAGTACGGCGCGCTAGTTCTGCCACAACCCGTGATCGATCCCGCCGAGGATGTAGATCGCGCAGGTCCCCTCGCCCGGGAGTTCCATCGGAGGCAATGCGATCGTGGCTCCGGCGGCCTCGGCTTGCTCCACCGCCTCCTGGATGTCATCGACGAGCACGTACGGCCGCACGACGGGCTCTTCGTCGGCGCGGAGGGGAGCACGGACCCCGATGCGTGCGCCGTTGCCGAGCGACGCCGTCCGCGCGCCCCCCAATGCCGCGATCGGATCGCCGAAGGTCACGCCGTGGGTATTCGCCAGTGCTTTGCATGTTGCTTCGACGTCCGGCGTGACGATCTCGAGATACTGAACCTGCATGGCGTCCTCCGCGCGTGTGTGCGAACCGACCATGGCCGCAGGATCGATGCGGGTCGTTGCCGATCCGGACGACATCGCGGTCAATGCACCCAGTACCGCAGCCAGGCTTGTTGTGACGACAACAATTCCAGTGTTCATTCACACACCTTCGCGTTCTTGAGAAGAAGTGTACAGGGGAAGTGCGAGATGCAGGATTCCGGCATCGTTCACAAGAATCCCTACCACGCTCTGAACACGGGTGCCGGATGTCGCATCCGGATTTGTTACGCTACTCTGCCTTAGTTCACCCAACCACAAGGAGAACCCCCATGGCCAACTACCCCATCGAAGACGTCGAAGGCATCGGACCGACCTACGGCGAGAAGCTCCGCGCCGCGGGCATCGAGGACACGGACAGCCTGCTCAAGGCCTGCGGTACCGCGGACGACCGCAAGGCACTCGAAGACAAGACCGGCATCGGGCACGAGCACATCCTCAAGTGGGCCAACATGGTCGACCTGTACCGGGTCAAGGGCATCGGCAGCGAGTTCAGCGAGCTGCTCGAGGCCGCGGGCGTCGACACCGTGCCCGAGCTTGCCCAGCGCAACGCGGCCAACCTGGCCGGGAAGATGGTCGAGGTCAACGACGCGAAGAAGCTGACCCGGCGCGTGCCCAGCGAGAGCGAGGTCGCTGGCTGGATCGACCACGCCAAGACGCTCGACCGCGCCCTGCACTATTAGTCTGAATCAGCCGCCGGCGCCCGTTCCCGCGGGCTCCGGCGCTTCCTCTGAAGGCGCAGGCGCGTCGCCGAACGACTCGTCGGGCACGATGCGACGCCCGATCGCCGCCTCGATCGCCTTGTCGAACTCCTCGATGATGTCGATGTCGAAGGGCTCGTCTGGGATGGCCTTCTGCTCGAGCAGGCTCTCGGCGTTCGTCATGAACGCCCGCAGCTCGTCGGCCGTCACCTCGTTCGGAGGCTTCAGGTTCAGGTTCAGGCCCGTCGTCGTCCCGTCCTCGGACGTGGTGACCTCGATGTTCCCGCTCCCCTCCTTCGAGATCGGCGCGAGCACGGGCTGGAGCTCGTTGAGCTGGATGCGCTCCTCGTAGAGCCCGCGGGTGAGCCGGTCGTTGATCCGCTCGGCCCGGGCCTTCTCCTCGTCGGACAGCTCCGAGATCTCGAAATAGTCCGAATGAAGCTCGTTGACGACCGCGACCGTCAGGATCGGGCTCTCCACCAGCGCCTCGAAGACGGTCTGCATCTCCTCCCAGCTGATGGTCTCGTTCTTGAACTCCTCACCGATCATCTCCACACGACCGATGAGCGCCCGCTTGTCCTCGCCCGACAGCTGCGAGTCCTTGATGACTTCGGCGGCGATCGTTGTCGTCGTGTCGGCTGCCCAGGTCTTCCAGTTGTTTGCCACGAACACGCCGCCGATCACCAGAGCAATCAGCACGATGAACACCACGCCCAGACACCCGACCGCGATGTACTTGCCCACGTTCGACTTCTTCGGCCCCATCGTCACCCCGTCGTCCATCGCGCAACCCCCTGACACTGCTTTCTTGGCTACCGTCCGCTCGTGCTTTCAGACCAGCCGATCTTCGATGCCCACCTCGACCTCGCCTACCTTGCCGAGCTCGGTCGCGACCTGACCCTGCCGCTCGACGATCTCGATTTGTTGTCCGACCCGCACGCCCCGGCCGCCGTCACTCTACCCGAGTTGGCCGCGGCAAACGTCCGCCGATGCCTGGGCACGATATTCACCGAGGCGTCGAGCGACCCCGACGGCAGGTACGCCCCGGTCAGCTACCCGCCTGGCGACGCGACCGCCGCGTACTTCAAGGGCGTCAATCAGCTCAACCGTTACCACGCCTGGGCTCGTGACGGCCTCATCCGCTTCTTCGAGGAGGAGGCTCCGAGTCAGGCTCCCATCGAGCTCGGGATCCTCGTCGAGTGCGCCGACCCCATCATCAGCCCCCACGACCTCAGCTTCTGGGCCGCACGGGGTGTAGTCGCGATCGGCCTCACCTGGGTGCACCAGTCCCGCTACGCGGGGGGCAACGCGACGGACACGGGCCTGACCGACCTCGGGCGTGAGCTGATCAAAGAAATGGCCCGCCTCGACATTGCCCTCGATCTCTCGCATCTCTCGCAGCGATCGACGATGGACGCGCTCGACTTTGCCGATGTGCGTGTCTGCGCGACGCATTCAAACTGCCGCGCTCTGCTGGGTGACCGCAACACCGAGGGCTGGCAGCGCCACATCGACGACGACACGATCGCCGCGGTGTGCGCCCGAGGGGGCGTGATCGGCCTCAACCTCTACCGAGGCTTTATCCGGCTCGGTCTCGGAGAGACCGATCGCCCGACCATCTCCAACGCTGTCGACCACATCGACCATGTCTGTCAGATCGCCGGCTCCGCCCGCCACGCAGGCATCGGCTCCGATCTCGACGGCGGCTTCGGCGCGACCAGCCTTCCCCAGGGCATTGACCGCGCCCGAGATCTGCACAAGATCCTCGAAGAGCTTGGCCGTCGTGGTTACAGCGACGCCGACATCTCCGATATCGCCTGCAACAACTGGTCGAGGTTCTTCTCGCTTGAGGCCGCCACTGCGCAGTGACCGCACCACAGCGCCGGGTTGTCCAGGAGTGACTGCTGCGTCGAGCCGTGCCCCGCGGGCGGGAGGCCGCGCAGCCTCGAGAGCATCCGGCGCTCGTAGGCGTCCGCGTTGCGCACGTAGCTCGGGTTGTTGCGGGTCGCGCCGTACTGCTCGGCGAGCAGCCGGTCGATGCGATCGATCCGCGTGTCGCTTGCGGGGTGCGTGCTCAGCCACTCGGGTGTCGAGCGCGGCCCGCTCGCGGCCTTGAGCGTCTCCATCACGCCGCGCTGCCCCGCTGGGTCGTAGCCCGCCGCGGCCATGTACTTCATCCCGAGTTCGTCCGCCTCGAGCTCCTCCCCCCGCCCGTAGCTCAGCAGCACCAGGTTCCCGCCCACCGCCAGCGCGGGCACCGCGACCGTGCCGTACCGCCGGAGTCTCGACTCCTTGTCGGCCACACCGACTGCCACCGCGGCTCCCGCGACGCCGGCGTTGAACAGGATCTGGCTGCTGACCCGCTGGTTCCCGTGCCGAGCGGTCACGTGCCCGATCTCGTGCCCGAGCACGCCCGCCATCTCGGCCTCGTCCTTCAGCTTCTCCGCGAGCCCACGCGACAGGTACACCTGTCCCCCGGGAAGCGCGAACGCGTTGATCACGCCCGAGTCGAGGAGCGTGAACTCCCAGGGCAGGTCCTCGGGGATGTCCTCGTCCACGCCTGCCAAGAGCCGCCGACCCACCTCGTCGACGTAGGCCTGCACCTCCGCGTCTGGAGTCTCGCCTCCGAACTCCGCGGTCATCTGCGGCGCCGCCTCCAGGCCCATCGCAATCTCACGCTCCCACGAGAGCAGCTTGATCCCGCACCCGCCAAGCAGTGCCGAGGCCGCCAGCATCACGATTATCAGCCCGCTCGTCCGACGCATCACGCACCTCCCGTGCCAGGCATCCAACACCCAAGGCCATCGAATACCATCAACGATGCCCGATCCTACCGCAACCACCGCCCCCGCATGGTCCGAACGCGACCTCGCCTCCTCCCCCCACGAGCGGGGCGACAAGCCAGAACGCGTCCGAGCCATGTTCGCCGCCATCGCGCGGTCCTATGACCTCAACAACCGCCTGCACAGCTTCTGGCGTGACCAGGCATGGCGCAGGGCCGCCGTCAGGATGGCACGCATCAGGCCCGGCGACCGCGTGCTCGACTGCGCCTGCGGCACGGGTGACCTCACGATGGCCTTTGCCAAGACCGAAGCGGCCGAGGTCGTCGGCTCCGACTTCACCCAAGAGATGCTCGACCTCGCAGCCACCAAGCGGCCCTCGCTCGGGGCATACGCCGACAAGGTCACCTACGAGCAGGCGGACGCCACCGACCTCCCATACGACGACGCCTCCTTCGACGTCCTGTCCATCGCCTTTGGCATCCGCAACGTCTCCGACCCTGCCCGGGGTCTTGCCGAGTTCTTCCGGGTCCTGAAGCCAGGCGGGCGGCTCGTGATCCTCGAGTTCGACACGCCCCGCAACCCGCTCATCCGCGTCGGCAACGATCTTTACACCAAGCGTGTCATGCCCTGGACCGCGACGCTCATCGCACGCGACCGCAGCGGTGCCTACCGCTACCTGCCCAAGAGCGTCGAGACCTTCCTCACCAGCGAGCAACTCGCAGAGCAGGCGACCGAGGCCGGCTTCACCGATATCGCGCAGAAACGGATGACCTTCGGCGTCTGCGTCTGCACGCGGGTGGTCAAGCCCTAGACGCCCGCGGCTTCCTTGTCCTTCGCTGCCCGCTCCGCGCGGCGCCGCGAGCCCTCGTCCAGCAGGATCTTCCGCATCCGGATCGACGTCGGCGTCAGCTCCACCAGCTCATCGTCCTCGATGTACTCGAGCGCCTCTTCCAGGCTCATCTCCCGGGGCTGCTTGAGCGTGACCGTCGCCTCTTTGTTGGCGCTGCGCATGTTGTCGAGCTTCTTCTGGCGGACGATGTTCAGGGGCAGGTCGTTCCCCCGGTTGTGCTCGCCCACGATCTGCCCGCCGTAGATCGGGTCGCCGGGCTTCACGAACAGCACGCCCCGGTCGTGGGCACCCTCGACCGCGTAGGCGGTCACCTGCCCGGGCTCGGTCGCGATCATCACGCCGTTGATGCGCCGGAACCGGTCGGGCACCGTGGGCTCGTATCCGCTGAGCGTGTGGTGCATGATCGCCTCGCCCTGGGTCGCGGTCATCACCCGCCCACGCAGACCGATGAGCGCCCGGCTCGTCATGGTGAACACCAGGTGCGTCATCGCCGAGCCCCGCTGCTCGACCTTGACCGTCTCGCCCTTGCGAGCGCCGACGAGTTCCATCACCGCGCCCATCTGCTCGTTGGGCACGTCGACCACGAGCTCCTCGACCGGCTCGTGCATCACGCCCTCGATCGACTTCTCGATCACCCGGGGCTTGCCCACCGCCAGTTCGTACCCCTCGCGGCGCATGTTCTCGAGCAGGATGCCCAGGTGGAGCAGCCCGCGACCGGAGACGATGAACTCGTCCGAGCTCGCCCCGGGCTCGACCCGCAGCGCAACATTCGACTGCAGCTCCTTCTCGAGCCGGTCCTTCAGTTGGCGGCTCGTGACGTACTCGCCTTCCCGCCCCGCGAACGGGCTCGTGTTGATCCGGAAGACCATGGTCAGCGTCGGCTCGTCGACCTGCACGGGCGGCAGAGCTTCCGGCGTGTTCACGTCCGCAAGCGTGTCGCCGATATCGACCGCGTCCAGGCCCACGATCGCGCACAGGTCGCCCGCCGAGACCTCCTCGACGTCGGTCCGTCCGAGCCCGCTGAACCGCAGCACCTGCCCGATCTTGACAGTCTGCGTCTTCGAGTTGCCGTTTGAGTCGGGCCGCGTGATCCGCGCCACCTGCTGGCCCTTGCGGATCGCGCCGTTGTACACCCGTCCGATCCCGATCCGCCCCGAGTACTGGGAGTAATCCAGCGTGGTCACCAGCATCTGCAGCGGCGCACTAACATCGCCGCCAGGCGGGGGCACGTTTTTGACGATCGCCTCAAAGACAGGACGCAGGTCGCCGCGCTTCGCCTCTTCCATCGTCACGTGATCGATGTCGTCGACCGCCCACGCGTCGCGCGCGCTGCCGTAGACCACGGGGAAGTCGATCGCATCATCGGGCGCACCGAGCTCGATGAACAGCCCGAGGACTTCATCAACAACCCGGTGCGCGTCCGCCTCGGCTCGGTCGCATTTGTTGACCATCACCACGGGCTTCAGGCCCAGCTCGAGCGCTTTGCTCAGCACGAACCGGGTCTGCGGCATCGGGCCCTCGAACGCGTCCACCACCAGCAGGCACCCGTCGGCCATCCGCAGCACGCGCTCCACCTCGCCCCCGAAGTCTGCGTGCCCGGGCGTGTCGATGATGTTGATCCGGATCTCGCCGTGCTCGGGCGAGGGGTACGTCACCGCGCAGTTCTTCGACAGGATCGTGATCCCTCGCTCGCGTTCGAGCGGGTCCGAGTCCATGATCAGACCGTGCTGCCCGCCCTTGAGCTTGTCGAGCTCGGCCTGGCGAAACTGGCCCGACTGCTGGAGCAGTTGGTCGACCAGAGTGGTCTTCCCGTGATCGACGTGGGCGATGATGGCGACGTTGCGGATGTGTGCGGGATCGGTGCTCATTGAACCCGGATCATTCGCAGCCCGAGCCCGGAAGTCGCTCACCCGCCCCCGCGGAGATCGATCTCGAACGATGCCTTCACGCGGTCCTCACCCATCCGGCGTGTCCGCCAGGTGACGGATTCGATCTGGTCTGCCCACCCGAGCACCGGGCGTTGCACGCCCGCCGCCCGCTCCACCAGACCCGCAACCGGGCCGGGTTCGAGCCGACCAGCGGACACCAATGGCCCGGGCTCCGCTCTTGTCAGCCCTGTGAGCGCCTCGGTGAGCGTCTCTGTCCTCGCCGAATGCTGACCCACGCGGACCGCCAGCCGCCCGATGCCGTCTTCCCGGTTCAACATCTTCCACCGCACCTGCGGCGCGTCCCCCAGCACCAGCCTCCCGATGCTCTCGGAGAAGCCCCCGCTCAGCGGTGCCGAGCGTGTCGCGCCGGGAAACCGGCCCGCGAAGTCCGGAGCGTCCACGGGTCGCCCGGTCACGACCGCGATGAGCATCCGCATCGCCGCGTCGACCTCGGCTGCCCTCTCGGGCTTGGTCTCGAGCGCCAGCACCACGTCGCTCTGCCCCTGGGCATCGGTCGACACGCGCACGATTCCCCGACACGATGCCTCGCCCAGCACCGACCGCGCCGTCGCGCGGTTCAGACCCAGGAAGGGCGCCAGAGGCGATCCGGCAACCGACTCCGCGTTCATCGAGCCCACCATCCCGAGCGAGGCATCCGCGATCATCGACTCCGCGTCGAGCGACCAGGTCGGTGTATCCGCCGGGAGTGTGCTCGGTGCAATCGCGACGCCTTCCCAGCCGGTCTCGGTGGTGTGTGCGTAGGCGAGCGACGCCGCCTCGCCGCTCTCGAGACGCACGAGCACGCCTCCGCCTCCGCCTGCGGGCCACCCGCTCGCGAACCACGCCGACCCCTCGGGTTGCGAGAGCGAGCGCACCGCGCCGTCGAACAGGCCTCCGCCTTCGCCCGGGCCCAGCACGATCAGCCTGGCGTCGCCCCCTTGCTTGAGCACGCACATGCGGTACGCGCCGCGTTCGATCGAGAACACCGCCGCTCCGGCCAGAACGCCCCGGTGCACCGCATCGAGTCCCTTCAGCACGCGCTGTGCGTCGGCGCGCGACACCGATGTCGCCATCACCCATTCCCGCGGCATCGGCAGCCCGAGCGATGGAAACGCGATCACGACCCGCGTGCCCAGCAGACGTTCGATCGCCTCGGTGGGCCCCGCGTCGAGCGCCTTGCTCAGCTGCGCCCAACTCTTCGCGGTCGATCCCGCGGGGTCGAGCAGTCCCGCGTTGAGCACGAAAGCCACGGTTCTCTGACCGCCGACCGTCGCGAGCTGCGTGTCGAGTGAGTCAACGACCACGAACACCCCAGGCTCGCCGAAGACCGCGTTCCCGCGTTGGGTCCATGCCGAGACGTCCTGAGCCAAACCGCTCGGGGCGACAAGGGTGAGTAAGAGAGAGAGTGCGAAAGCCGGAACGCGGCTCACCGAGTCCGGTCCGGGGCGCGCTTGGCGTACCACGCGGGCGACAGCGTCCGGGGCCCCTGGGGCAGCCCGCCCGTGTCGAAGGAGACCACCGACGCGGTCAGCTCTCGCGACGCGGGCCAGCGCAGCTCGGCGGATGTCTCGCCCGCCATCGCGGGGACCGAGAAGCCATCCTCGAAGCGGATGACAGTGGTCACCGTCGAGATCCGGGCCGTGCCGAAGCCCTCGGCCGTCAGGTAGGGACCACCGGATCGCTCGCGGACGGGTGTGCCGGGCTGGGCCTGCTCGCTCCGCAGAGTGACCGTCACGGTCTGCGCGGGCTCCGAGGCAGTGGGCACCGCGACTACGCGAAGCAGTTGATCTCGCAGCACACGTGCCTCTTCCAGCGTGCCGACGGTCTGAGCGCTCGTCGACGACAAGAGGCCCGAAACGGGGCCCTCCACCGGCACCGTGCTCCACGGTGCCAGACCCAGCCGATCGACCACCGCAACACCGAGGAGCACGCATGCCGACAGGGCCAGGAGCGACCCGCGCCACGCACGGATCAGCCCTCGCTCGCGCGTCGAGACGAAACCTCGCTCGGCACCGACGCGATCGAGCACATCGGTCGCGAGCGACTCACTTGCCGCAACCGTCTCGGGGTCTCCGCGATCCTCGGCGAAGTACATCTCGAGCGGCAGCTCCAGCGATCCGTCCGCGTCGCGCGACCGATCCTGGAACGAATCCCCGAACGAACTGGGATCCCGTCCGCTCATCGTGCCGCCACCCTCGCGGGCTGGGCACCCGATTCCTCGCTCGCGAGCGCCTCGCGCATCCGAGACCCGTGACGGGCGTGCGCAGCCAGCAGCGAGCGCAGCTTCTTGCGGCTCCGGTGCAGGTGGCTCTTGATCGTGCCCTCGGGCATGCCCATGTGCTGCGCAATCAGGGTGATGGGCCAGTCGAGCTGATGGAAGAGCACGACGATCTCGCGCTGATCTTCACCGAGGGACATGAGAGCTTCTTGGAGGGCGTCGCGCACATGCGTGGACACCTCGTTCGAGGCCGCGTGTGCGCCCGGGCCGCGCCCGCTCGAACGCTCGTACGCCACCGCCTCGGTGTTGAACAGCGGTGCGTGCTTCTGACGCGCGTTCACGTACAGACGCTTGGCGATGGTGAACAGCCAGGTGGAGAACCGGTAGCGATCGTCGAAGCGGTGCAGGTTGGTCAGGACCCGCACGAATGCCTCCTGGGCGATGTCCTCGGCGATGTCCGGACGCCCGGAAAGGCGGAGCAGATACGCCCGCAGCGAAGGCTGGTATTCGCGGATGAAGGCCGCGGACGCCTCGCGATCGCCCGAGGCCGCCAAGCGGATCAGTCGGCGTTCTTCGTCTCGTTCGAATGCCACGGGCGCGTCTCCTTACGGTTCGAATATACCAGCCCATCCGGGGACGGATGCCCAAACATTGTCCTCCCTCTGAGCAGGAACCTGACCCTGCAACGCAAACCGCCCGGCAGACGAGTGCATCTGCCGGGCGGCGAGGTGAGAATTTCAGAAATTTGTTTGGTTATCAGGCGACCTTGCGCTTCCGACCGACCGTCCGCTGGTCCTCGGTCGCACGGCGCGAGGGCTCCTCGATCAGCACGTGAGCGAGTTCGAGCGGGTCGGCGGCCCAGACATCCGCGCCGATCTCCTCCGCCAGGCCCTCGGCCCGGTTGAACACGCCGCCGCCGACCGCGATCTGCGTCGCGTGGCACGCCCCGATTTCGCGGATGGTGTCGATCAGCGTACGGATCTCGGGCAGATCGCCCGGCGCAGACCCAAACAACAACAGGACATCTGGCCGTTCCTCGTGCACCTGCGAGAGGATCTCGTCACGCGGGATCCCGCCGCCCGCAAACTTGACGTCGAAGCCCGACAGCTCCAGCAGATCCACCGCCATCTGCCCTGCCAGTTCGTCCGGGTCCGTGGGCCCGCAGAAGGCCAGAACGCGTCGGTTCACGCTCGGCTCGAAGCGGAACTTGGCGGCGGTCTGGTCGACGAGCACCCGCAGCAGACGCGTCGCGTAGTGGTGGGCAAGGTTCGTCAGCTTGTCGCTGCGGTGTAGCTTCTGCACCATCTCATACGTCGGCCAGTAGAGCTCGATCAGCAGGTCCTCGGGTGGGACCTCCTTGGCCAGATACTCGTTGACGATGTCCCGCGACGCCACGCGGTCGCCCGCGATCAGCGTCTCGAAGAACCGCTCGATTTCCGTCTCTCGGATCAGCACCATCCACCTCACTTCCGTCGGGGGCCCCGACGCCTGCTTCCCTCGGCCGCGACCCGGCCCCTGCCGGATCCGCCCCTCGGGCCCGTCTGCTATCGAGCCCAGGGCCGCTGATGCGCCACGCACCACTCGCATTCGTTCGGGTCCCCACGCCATCCCTGCGCCCCAAGCCCCGATAAGCAGGCTCGGAGGGTTATCGGAATCCGGCTGCACGCCCCGAGACCTCGATCCATAGCCACGCTCGGGCCTACACTCCGGGCCCGATGCCGGACGGGACCGAAGCCGGGACCGACCCCCCGCCCCGAGCCGACGCGGACGAAAGGAACGCCATGTACGCGATCATCGAAGAAGGCGGAGGCCAGCGCAAGGTCAGCGAAGGCCAGGAGACCGTGATCGACCTCATCGAGGGCGGTGCAGCCAAGGCTGGCGATTCCATCACCTTCGACCGCGTCCTGCTCACGGGCGACGGCGAGGGCAACACCACCATCGGCAAGCCCTACGTCAGCGGCGCGTCCGTGACCGCTGAGATCGTCGAGCCGCTCGTCAAGGGCGAGAAGCTCGACATCTACAAGTTCAAGCCCAAGAAGGGCTACCGGCGCAAGACCGGGCACCGCCAGAAGTACACGCACGTCAAGATCACCTCGATCAAGGCCTGACGCCCGAGCGATGACCACGCACGACGGTCGCAGACGAGCGAGCACCACGCGTGTCTGACGCCATCCAGGCAGGCGTCGACGAAGCCGTGCGGCTGCTCAACGCCAAGCAGCCGGTCGCCGCGGTTGCGGTCTGCGAACGCATCATGCCGCGTCTGATGAAGAACCCGGACGCGCTGCGGCTGTACGCGATCTGCCTCCTCGAGGCCAACCAGTACAACAAGGCGATCGCCACCATCGACAAGGCGGTCAGGCTCCGTCCGATGGACCCGCACTACATCAACTCCCGCGGCAAGATCTTGTCGCAGGCGGGCAGATACGAGCAGGCCATCACCGAGTTCCAACGCACGCTTGCGATCCAGCCGACGAACACCGAGGCGCTCGACGGTTCTGTCGAAGCCCTGCGCCATCTCCGACGAGACCGCGAGGCCACCGAAGCCATAGAAACAGCGCTCGATTCGAGCGTGCCCGTCGATGGCTTCTTCGCACGAGCCTTCGCCGAAGCCGCATCGGGAGCGCCCTCGGACCGTGTGAACGCCGATCGCGCCATCGAGATCATCGATGAGGTGCTCGGATCCGCGACCCTCGAGCAGGTTCACCGGACGGGGCTTCTGTTCAAGCACGCCGGTCTGCTCGACAAGGCAGGACGCTACGACGAAGCCTTCGACGCGCTCGACCGCGCGAACAAGAGCACCCCCGTTACGTTCGAGGTCGACTCCCATCGACGGGCAACGGACCAGCTCATCGGGGTGTGGAAGGGTGAGCAGCTGCGCCCGGTCGACGGCGCGCCCCTCGACCACCACGTGTTCATCGTGGGCATGCCCCGCTCCGGCAGCACGCTCATCGAGCGCATCCTCGCGGCCAGCCCCGATGTCGCCAGCGCCGGGGAGACGATCAGCCTGCCGGCCGCCGCGCACGAGCTCGGGATCGACCAGCCGCCCTTTCGCTACGTCACCAACCCCGCTCTGATCGACGAGGCCCGCCTGCCGGGCGCCGCGGCGACGTACACCAAACGCGTCCGCGAGCAGGCCAAGGCCAAGTCGGAAGGGGTCATCGTCGACAAGCTGCTGGTCAACGCGTTCTTCGTCCCACTTGCCGCGGTCATGTTCCCGAACGCGCGTTTCATCGGCTGCCTCCGCGACCCGCGAGACGTCGGGCTCTCCTGCTTCCAGCAAGACTTCGGCAACAGCAACCGCACCACGTACGATCTTGCGAACATCGCTCACTACCAGGCGGATGTCCTGCGTGTCATGCATCACTGGGCCGAGGTCCTGCCCGACCGTTTCACGCTCGTCGAGTACGAGTCGGTGGTGGGGGACCTCGACGCGGCGGCGCGGTCTCTCTCTGCGGCCGCGGGCATCGAGTTCAGCGACCGCTCGCTCCGCTACTGGGAATCGAGCGAGGTGATCCGCACCGCGAGCTACGCGCAGGCGTCGAAGCCGATCTATACCTCATCCATCGGGCGGTGGAAGAACTACGAGAAGCACCTCGGGCCGCTGATCGACACGCTCGAACAGCGCGGTGTCAGCCTCCGCTGACGAAGGTCCCGCGGTCTCGGTCCTTCGTGACCCCCGGGAAGCGCAGCGCTCGCCCGTGCGCGACGGCCCAGACCCCGGGATCGAGCAGATCCGTCGCGAAGAGCGCCTCGGTCAGGTTCTGCACCGAGTCCGACCGCTGCAGCTCGTACGGGCGCATCGCGCCGGTCAGCACCACGGGCCAGCGCAGACCACCGAGCTCCTGATGCAGGTACTCGCCGGTCACGCACAGCGTGTCCGTCCCGTGCACGATCACGACGCCGCGGCGGTCGTCGTCGGTCTCGCCCGTCGCGTTCGCCAGAGCGGCCCGGGTTGCCGACACGATCAGTGCTCGGTCCTCATCGGTCAGGTCCATGCTGTCCTTGTGCATCAGGGGCATGGGCACGATCGCGACGTCCTCGAGCCTGAGCCGGCGCAGCATGCGGTCCATCACGGAGCGCCGGTTGACGAGCACGCCCGCGCGCTCGTCGTACTCCTTCTCCATCGTCCCGCCGGTCGTGATGAGCGTGATCCGTCGCATGGCATGAGTCTACGCGGGCGGGCGTTCGGCAAAAACGGCGACACCCCGCCGGCGCACGCCGACGGGGCATCTGCCCTCTCCCCTCCCCGCGGACGCCGGTCCGTCAGCGCAGCGGCGCGATCTCGACCGGGTTCTTGCTCGATCCCACCCAGCGCACCTGCGTCGGCACGCGCGAGGCGTTGTACAGCTCGACGATTACCGAGCCGTCGATTGCGACCGTGTAGGCCCCGGAGGGCTCGATCGCGGTCTCGTCGGTCGGGATCCGCATCGCGACCTGCCCCGAGCCCTTATTCTCGACCAGCAGCTCGGCCTCGAGGCCCGACACAGCGAGATTCAACTGCTCATAGGGCTGCAGGGTGAACACGTCCGCCGACTTGTGCATCTTCGAGCCGCCGCAGCCACCGAGAAAACAGGCCGAGCCGGCGAGGCACGCCAGCGACAATCCGAGAACCTTCCGCATCACTCGCTCCTTCACCCTTCGCCACTCGGCGTGATCAGTCACACGATCCACCCCCGAGACACGCGTTGCTGCCCACTGTCTCGGCACGACGCGCTCCGCCCCGCGCCCGCCCGGCCAACAATCCCGCACGACGCCCGGAAGCTGAGCCGCCTGTGCCGCCTGCAGCGCTTCCTCGGCCCGCTTCTAGGACGCCCCGCCATCGCCCACGCCCGATACCCCATGCCCGATCCGCCGCCCGAGCCGCCCCTGCTCTGCGTGCTCGATCTCGGGCCCGATCCGGGCGCGCCCGAGTGGGCGGTCGTGATCAAGCCCAGCGGGCTTCACGCGGTCCCGGGCCGAACACCCGACAAGTTCGACTCCATCCAGGCGCGGGCCCGCATCGCCTTCTCGCACGCCCGGGGCCCGATCACCGTCCACCGCCTCGACCGCGATACCTCGGGCATCATGATCCTGGGCCTCACGCCCGAGGCTCACAGTCACCTCTCCGTGCAGTTCCAGGACCGCAAGGTCACCAAGGTCTACACCGCGCTGCTCGAGCGCACGCCCCCGGCACCCGAGAGCGAGGTGAACCTCCCGCTCATCGTCGACTGGCCCAACCGCCCGCGTCACCACGTCGACCATGACACCGGCAAGCCGGCCAGAACCCGCTACCGCGTGCTGGAGGCGGGGACGCCCTGTCGGGTCGAGTTCACCCCGATCACCGGGCGCACACATCAGCTGCGCGTGCATGCGGCCCACCCTGTCGAGACCGGAGGCATGGGGGCACCCATCCTGGGGGATTCTCTCTACGGCGCCACGGGCTCGGCTCCTCGCCTGATGCTCCATGCCTCGCGCCTCACGGTCACCCTCCCCGGAGGCGACCGGCCAGCCACCTTCGAGTCACGCCCCGACTTCTGAAAGGGCGTCGCCGAGCTAACCTTCACGCATGAAGAAGATCAAGATCCTGCTCGGGCTCGTCGGCGTTGTCGCCGTCCTTCTCGTCGTCCTCGTGATCGGCGTGTTCATCTACATCAACCAACTCGCCAAGCACGGCATCGAGCAGGGCGCGACGTACGCCCTCGCCGTCCCAACGACGCTCGACGGCGCCGACATCAAACTCTTCCGGGGCGAGTTCGGGCTCAACGGTCTGACTGTCAGCAACCCCGAGGGCTACGACACGCCGCACTTCCTTGCCCTGGGCGGCGGGTCGGCCGAGGTCGACTTCTCTACCCTGCAGGAAGAGACCGTCGAGATCCCCTCCCTCGTTCTCGAAGACATCGACGTCTACCTCGACAAGGAAGACGGCAAGGCCAACTACGAGGTCATCCTCGACAACCTCGCACGCTTCGAGGGGGACGGCAGTGATGACACCACCGACGAGCCCGCCGCCGATCCGGATGCGCCCAAGAAAAAGTACGTCATCCGCAAGGTCGAGATCCGCAACGTCACGGCGCACGTCGAGTTCTTGCCCGTCGCGGGCGACCTGACGCGCACGACCGTCGTCGTTCCCGAGATCATCCTCGAAGACGTGGGCGAGACCGACCCCGTCACCGTCGCGAAGCTCACCAACGTGCTGATCAAGGCGATCTTCGCCTCGATCCTCAACGTCGGCGCAGGCGTGCTGCCCGACGGGCTTGTCAACGGGCTCAACGCCGGGCTCGGGCAGCTCACCGATCTCGCCTCGGCGGGCATCGGCATGGGCGTCGATCTGGGCGAGGGAGTTGTGAACGTCGTCGGCGATGTCGGCGGCATCGCGGCCGACGCGGTGGGGGATGTCGCGGGAGCCGCCGCGGGCGCTGTGGGCGAGGTCGGCGAGGGCGTGGGCGACGCTGTCAGCGGCGTCGGCGGCCTGCTTGGCTTGGGCGGCGACAAGGACGAGAAGGACGACGAGCCCACAGAAGAAGAAGCCCCCGGGGGCGGGGGCTGAAGACGAATCGATGGCGTGGATGAGCGGAGCGGATCGTGCAGAACCGCCCGCGTTCAGAACCCGTTCTCGACCATCACTTCACTCAGAGGCAGCTGCCCAGGCTTGGGCCACGCGTCCTTGATGCCCTTGCCGATCGCGATCATCGGGCCCATCACGTGGTCCGCGGGCAGGTTGATCAGCTCGGCGACCTTCTCGATATCGAAGCCGATCATCGGGCACGACTCGTAGCCCATCGCCTTGGCCGCGAGCATGATGGTCTGCGCCGCCATCCCGATCGACCGCTGTGCCTCGTCGCGCTGCAACCACTCGCGCCCCTCGTGGAAGGGGCCCATCCAGCCCACGAGCAGATCGGCCACGTCCTTCGGCGCGTTCGCCCAGTACCGCTCGGGCGATTTGGCCCATGCCTGGGTGTCCGCGGTCAGGATCAGCAGCACGCTGGCGTCGGTCATCTGAGCCTGGTCGTTGCCGAACTCGGTCCGGATCCGCTGGCGCAGGGCGGCGTCCCTGACGACGACGAACCGCCAGTGCTGGATGTTGAAGCTCGTGGGTGCCTGGATCGCCGCCTCGAGCAGCTTGGTCAGATCGGCCTCGGGCATCTCGAAGCCCGGGTCGTACGCCTTGATCGCCCGCCGCCCGTAGATCGCATCGAACGTATCCATCGTGTGCATGTCCTTTTGGTGTGTGCGTGCTCGCCGGCGTGATGATCCGCACCACCGCGTCCGGTTGCAGTAGACTAGCTGCTGATGCGTGTGCCGAGCTCTCTTGGATTCAGGCCGACCTTCGTGCTGCGTTCTCCGCTTGAGGAGCACGCTCTCACCGAAAGCCTCGAGCAACACCTGGGCGACAGGGCCCGCGCTGCCGGGCCGCACCTGCTGCTGAGTGTGCCCCACGCGGACCGCCGCCCGTGGTCGCCCTGGCTCCACGTTGATGTCCGCCCGGGTGACGAGCCCGACGGCGGGTCCGACCTCGTCTGCCGGTTCAGCCCGCACCCATCCGTCTGGACAGGCGTCATGCTCGCCGAGCTTGCGCTGCTCTCGACTGTCTTCTTCGCGGCCTTCTTCGCTGTGGGTCAGCATGTCGCTGATCAGCCCGCGTGGGCGTGGTGGATCGCTCTCGGTGCGCTCATCGCCTCTGTCGCTCTCTGGGCGGGCGCGCGGCTCGGCCAACGACTGGCCAGCGACCAGATGCGATCACTGCTCGACGAGATCACCGCCCTCGCGGATCCCAATCACCGCGCATGAGAAAGCCCGCTCGGTGCTGGCCGAGCGGGCTCGAGGTAGGTTCAGTGCGACCGCTCGATCAGCGACGGCGACGAGCCGCAGCAAGACCGCCCAGGCCCAGCAGCGCCGCAGAGGCTGGTGTCGGCACGCTCGTCGGGCTGAAGAAGCGGAACGAGCCGTTGGCTTGCAGCACGGGGTCGGTCGACAGGAACGACCCGTTCGACCAGATCACGTCACCGTTGCCCAGTTCGTAGCCTGCGCGGGGGCCGACGTCGAGGCCCGCGACCACGCCCAGGCTGGTGCCGTCGGGCAGGTACTCGTAGACACCCGAGGGCAGGCTGAAGCCGCCGACGAGCAGGTTGCCGTTGCTGGACCGCGCGTTGATCTGCTGCGGGAAATCGATGCCCGTGGTGCCATCGGACGAGATGAGCACGCCCAGGAAGTTCCCGTTCGTGTCGTAGCGTTCGACACCGTCGTTGCCGGAGTCGATGTTCGAGACCAGCAGCTCGCCGTTGTAGGCGAAGACGTCGAAGTAGCTGGTGTCGGCCGGGTCGCGCCCGTTGAATCCGCCCGAGATCGTGCGGGTCGAGACGTCGATCGTCGCGACGCCCTCGAGCACGGTGCCCGCGGCGTTGTCGTTGCCGAGCGAGGCGTAGACGGTGTTGCCCACGACCTCGATGCCTCGGATGTTGTTGAGCTGGCCGTCGCCGAAGCTATCGACGCCGATCTGGCCCGTGATGTTGCCGCTCCGGTCGAACGTCCAGATCCGGTCGGCCAACTGGTCGGAGACCCAGATCTCGTTGCCCACCTCGATCGCCTCGATCGGGGTGATCGATCCGGTGTAGCCCAGCGACGCCGCGCCGGCCGCGATGTCGATGAACGAGCTGTCGATCACCGACCCATCGAACCCATCGATCAGGTAGACCACGTCCGCGCCCGACTCGGGCACCAGCAGGTTCTGGCCCGACGCCGATGCAGCGACACCGACGGCCGCAGCCGCCACGAAACTCAGTCGATATGTCATCTCATGCTCCCACTCGGGCAACCGCGTGCCCGTTCCAATGAAACCGCAGTCTTAGGTTATCGCTCGGCGTTCCGGAACGCAATGCCTCGCGAGCGGGTTTCGACCTCATTCCGCGGGAATGAGCCTCCAGACCGTGTCGGGCCTGTTCAGCACCACCCACACGCTCCCGTCGGGGGCGACCTTGACGTCCCGCACCCGCCCCTCGTCGCGCAGGATCGCCTCGCGTTCGACCACCTGGCCCGACGCATCGACGCGGATCCGCTCCACGATCTGTCCTGCCAGCCCGCCCGCCAGCAGGTCGCCCTCCCATTCCGGGAACGCCCCGCCCGTGCCCGCTGCGAGCCCGCACACCGCGATGGAGGGCAGCCACAGCGCGCTCGGCATCGCGATGTCCGAGCCCTCCTCGGGCCAGGGCGTCACCAGCGGGCGGCCGTTGTAGTGGATCCCGTGCGAGACCACGGGCCAGCCGTAGTCCGCCCCACGCTGTACGAGGTTGAGTTCGTCCCCGCCCCTCGGTCCGTGCTCGGTCACCCACAGCCGGCCCTCGCTATCGAACACCATCCCCTGGGGGTTGCGGTGCCCGGCGCTCCAGACCGTCGGCAGCGCGTCATCGCGATCCACGAACGGATTGTCCGACGGCACGCGCCCGTCGTCGTGCACGCGGTGCACCTTCCCGTTCGGGCGGCTGAGGTCCGGCGCATCGTCGCCCCGCCCGCGGTCGCCGATGCAGAAGTACAGGTACCCGTCTCGGAACACAAGGCGACACCCGAAGTGGAGGCCCGACGGTGCCCCCAGCCCGCGGGGCGGGTCGTAGATCACCTCCTCGTCCGTCCAGCGGTACCCGGAGCCCTCGGGCTCGAGCCGCCCGCGCACGACGTGCGTCATGCCAACAGCCCGCCCTCGCTCTTCCCATCGGTGCGAGTAAGAAAGGTAGATCCACCTGTTCTTATCGAATTCTGGGTGCGCCGCGACGTCGAGGAGGCCGCCCTGGCCCCACTCCCAGACCTCCGGGGTGCCCTCAACCGTCACCAGATCGCCATCCTCGAGCACGCGGAGCCGTCCCGGGCGCTCGCTAACCAGCACGCGATCCTTATCGATGAATGCGACGGCCCAGGGCGTCTCCAGGCCGTTCTCGATCACCCGATCGACGCGGTAGCGGTGGTGCTGGGTGTCGACGCCTGCATCCACGTCTGCACGCCAAGGGTCGATGTGGCGTGCGTGGCGAGAACGTAACTCTTGCATATAGACGACGAGCGCCCAGATCTGAGGATCCGTGAGCGTCTCACCATATGGTGGCATCCCAAGGTCTTCGATGCCATCCCTAGTGGCATGAAACTGATCCATAAAGCTGCTGCCGGTGATCCACTCGTCGTCGAGCAGCGAGGTGGCGTTCCCGCCGGAGCCGTTTTCGCCGTGACAGCTTGCACACTGGTTGTTCCAGAGCGTGAGCACTCCCTGGCCCGAGGCATGCCCTGCGCCGAGTGCGCCTGCAAGCACCATGACACCGACTTGCAGTCGAACTTGCGCCGATCGATCGATCATCGTTGCCTCATTTCCGTATTCTCGGGTTCGCGTTCAGAACAACGGAGGGTACACTACCGTCGCACGCGGGTAGTTCCCGGACGAGCCGGGCCCGCTGCACACCGATCGCTTGGGTCTGCCCGGGACAGCGCAGCGGTATCAGACAGGAACGGGCAGACAGGAAAGCACAGCACATGAAGCTGTACGTCGGGAATCTTCCCTTTCAGACGACCGAAGACGAGCTCCGCGAGGCCTTCGGCGAGCACGGCCAAGTCGTCAGCGCGAACATCATCACGGACCGCGAGACCGGACGCCCCCGTGGCTTCGGCTTCGTCGAGTTCGCCGACGCCGAGTCGGGCCAGAAGGCGATCGAAGCCATGAACGGCGCCAGCTTCGGTGGTCGTGACCTGACCGTGAACGAGGCACGCCCGCGCGAACCGCGCAGCGGCGGCGGCGGCTTCGGCGGCGGTGGCGGTGGTCGCGGCGGCTTCGGTGGCGGCGGCGGTGGTCGCCGCGGCTTCGGCGGCGGCGGCGGCGGCGGTGGTCGCGGCGGCTACGGCGGCGGTGGAGGTGGCGGCGGCTACGGCGGAGGCCGGGGCGGCGGCGACCGCGGCGGCGGCTGGTAA
>JANQQZ010000129.1 GCA_028284805.1 Phycisphaerales bacterium | reverse complement strand
GAGGAAGAAGCGGGCCGGCGCGACCCGTGCAAGGGACGCCGCCCGCTCGCTCGGATGACATCACCAACGCCCGGCCGCGGCCGACGAACGGGGAAGGACCGAACGCATGGCGTCAGAGAGTGAGTGCTGGGGCATCGAGCTCGGATCGGGGGCGATCAAGGCCCTGAAGCTCGGGGTCACCTCGGGCGGCGACGTGGAAGTGCTCGACTTCATCGTCATCCCGCACAAGAAGGTGCTGTCCACCCCCGAACTCGACCCCGACGACGCGATGCGCGTCGCGGTGGGCCAGCTTGCGAGCCAGTACGACCTGGCCGGGGCGCCGATCGCGGTGAGCGTGCCAGGCAGTCAGTCGTTCGCGCGGTTCGCCAAGCTGCCCCCGGTCGAACCCAAGCAGGTCGCGGGCGTGGTCAAGTTCGAGGCGGGCCAGCAGATCCCGTTCGACCTGAACGAGGTCGAGTGGGACTACCAGACGTTCGTCAGCCCCGACTCGCCCGAGGTCGAGGTGGGCATCTTCGCGATCACCAAGCAGCGGATCGACCGCGAGCTGCGTCTGCTCCGCGACGTCGGGCTCAACCCCGACACGATCACGGTCGCGCCCGTCGCGGCGTACAACGCGATGGCGTACGACCTGCAATTCACCGAGGACACGCCAGGCACGGTCATCATGGACGTCGGGACGAACTCGACCGACCTGATCGTCGCGGACAAGGGGCGCGTCTGGATCCGCACCTTCCCGATCGGCGGGCACCACTTCACCGAGGCGCTCGTCGAGAAGTTCAACCTCAGCTACGCCAAGGCGGAGAGGCTGAAGCGCGAGGCGGAGCGCAGCAAGCACAGCCGGCACGTCTTCCAGGCCATGAAGGGCGTGTTCGCCGACCTGGCGCAGGAGACACAGCGTTCGATCGGCTACCACAAGAGCCTGCACGCCGACAGCGACCTCAAGCGGGTCATCGGTGTCGGCTCGACGTTCAAGCTGCCTGGTCTGCGACGCTTCCTCAAGCAGCAGTTGCAGATGGACGTCTACCGGATGGACGAGTTCAAGCGCCTGACGCTCGACGGCCCGCGCGCCGGCGAGTTCGGCGCCGTCAGCGTCGAGATGTCCGTCGCCTACGGCCTCGCCCTGCAGGGTCTGGCCATGCAGACGATCGACGCCAACCTCATGCCCGTCACGCTCGTGCGAGAAGCGGTCTGGCAGAAGAAGACCAAGTGGTTCGCGACCGCGGCGGCGCTGGGCATCGTCGCGTCGGGCGCCATGTTCATCCGCTGGGCGATCGACAACGCGAGCGTGACGAGCACGAGCCAGCAGCCTCAGGTGATCGACACCGCGGTGCGGACCGCTTCGAACCTCCGGTCCGAGGCGGAAGAGGCAGGTGTGCTGGGCACCACGCAGATCGACCCGGCGGTGCCCGAACTGCTCCAGCTGCCGCACGGCCGCGAGATCTACAGCCACGTGGTGACCGACCTGTCGCAGCTGATGGCGACCGCGAACGCGGCATCGTCGGACGGCGAGGCGCTCGAACTCGTGCAGTTCCTGACCAGCTACGTGCCCGGGGGCGAGGGGGGCGACGACGAGTTCGACCAGCCTCGCGGGCGCGAGGGCGGACGGGGTCGCTTCGGCGCCGGGGCACAGCGGGCTGCGCCGGATCCGTATCCGGGGTTTCCGAAGATCGATGTCACGCTCGACGTTCGCGTGGGCGAAGCCCGTCCTGCGGACTTCCTGATCGCCTCGGTCCTGCCCTGGCTCCAGAGCAACGCCGACCGCGACGGCGTGCCCTACGTCATCGTCGCGCAGGATGAGTTGGACTACTCCAACCTGAGCGTCGCCGGCGGTCGGTCAGGCTTCACACGCCCGGGCGGGCGTCAGCCCGATTTCGGCGATCCGGGTGACGGCAGCGGCGGCGCGCGGACGGTTGGCGATGGCGGCGGCGACTTCGTCGGGGGCGCGACCGGGCGTCAGCCAGGGACGACCGTCTCGCGCGGCCCGTCGGGCCTGCCCGCGATTCCCCGCCCCGCCTCCGATCAAGGCGAGCAGGAATCGGTGTTCCAGGTGAGGTACCGGCTGGCCCTCGTGCCGGTCGATCAGCGTCAGCGCGAGGGAGCGCCGGATCCGGACGGCGCGGACGAGGGGGGTGACGAGTGAAGGGTCTGCTTTCCTGGCTCAAGTCGAATGTGCTGGTCGTCGTGCTCGGTGTGCTGGCGGTCGTCCCGCTCCCGGTCGCGTGGTACTTCGCCAGCGGGATGAACCGTTCACTGGTCGAGGGCCGCCAGCAGGACGCGCAGGACGCGCTGCGGAAAGTGCAGGGCACGGGCGTGACCTACGAGATCCAATCGCTGACACCCGGTCAGGAGCCCATCAGCGTCTCCTCGCCGCCCAATGCGGCGATCACGGAGCACTTCCGAGCCGAGCAAGACCAGCGCCTGGCGCAGGTCGAGACCGTCAAGACCGCTGCGGTCGAGTACAACCGCAGGGGTCGGGGTGTGCTGGTCGATGGGCTGTTCCCGGCCCCGATGGGCGACAGCCAGCTGAAGCGCAACGAGATGGCCCGGCGCGCGGTCGCGGCGGACACGCCCGAGTCGGCCTACTCCCAGCTCCTCGGGGGCCTGAGGATCCGCCCGCCCGTGAATGCTGATGAACTCGCCTCGCTGATCGGCGTGCAGCGCGAACGCAAGGTCGCGGAGGTCACGGGCGATCAGGGCGACCAGGCACTGACCGAGGAGCAGCGCACGCAGATCGACGGCGAGATGCTCGACCTGCGCATCAGCCGCTACCGCACGCACGCGATGGACACGGTGTTCTACGGCTCGCCCGAGGTGCTGCCCCTGTCGGTGCCCCGGGCGCCGGCACCGGTGCCGCCCTCGCTCGATGAGTGCTTCGCGTGGCAGTTCGACTACTGGCTGATCGAAGACCTGCTGCAAGCGCTCGCCGACGCGAACGCGCGGCTCGACCCGAGCGGCGTGGGCGGGAACGTCGCCCAGGGTGTCGTCAAGCGCGTCGACCGGATCGAGATCGACGTGCCGCCGTTCTTCGCTGGTGCGGGCAACCAGCCCTCGCAGGGCGGGCGTGGCGACTGGGACAGCGGTCAGCCTGCGGGCGGCGGCGCCGCGACGCTGACCGGACGCGCTCCTCTCAGCAGCGGGCTGTTCGATGTCCGTACCGCCTCGCTCTCGCTGGTGGTCTCCTCGGCGAAGCTGCCCGTGCTGTTGGACGCGCTCGCCGCGGGCAACTTCATCACGGTGCTCGACCTCGACCTGTTCGAGATCGACCCGTGGGCGGACCTCGAGGGCGGGTACTACTTCGGAGCAGACGCCGTCGTGCGGGCCGAGATCCGGGTCGAGGTGCTGCACCTGCGCGATTGGACCGTGCCCTTCATGCCCGACGGTGTGAAGACGGCGCTGGGTCTGGGCGGCGATTCGGACGACGAGGGCGAGGGATGACGCGCACGTTCGTGCATCGGTTCGGGCGTACGGAGATGTGGCGATGAAGCTCAAGGGTGTGTCGTGGATCGAGGCGAACTTCGAGAAGCTGATCGTGGGCGTGATGCTCCTGGTCTGCCTCGCGGTGCTGGTGCTCCAGTTCGTCGTGGTCTCGAACAAGGTCGAGGTCGGCGGGCAGAGGCTCTCGCTGGAGAACGCGTTCGCGCCGGCCGCGCAGGAAGCGGAGGAGGCCATCCGCGCGATGGACAACCCCGATCCGGTGCTGCCCGAGTTCGAGGCGAGCGAGGATCTGGCCTCTGCGTACACCGCGATGCTGGGCGCGGGCGTCTCGCCCGTTGACCGCCTGGTTGCGTTCGGCGACGCGGTGGACACGGTCGATCAGCTCGGCGGCTCGGACGTGCTGCTGGGCAACAGCTTCGCGGTGTTTACACCGCCCGCTCCCACGCCCCCGAAGCCCATGAGCTACCGCGCGACGCTCAATCCGTTTGAGGTCGCCGAGCACGAGGGGCTCGAGGCACTGCTGCCGCCCCAGCAGCCCTACGACACCCCCTGGATCTCTGTCGAGGTGGACATCGACCCGGCGGCGATCGAGCAGGCGTTGAAGGCGGATCCGGACGGCGCGGGGGGCGAGATCCAGCCGCTTCCCCAGGACTGGTGGCGATCCAAGCAGGCCGTGCTCGCGCTCGAGTTCGAGCGCGAGCAGCTCCAGGCCGACGGCGGCTGGGCGTCGTCGACCATCGTGCAGTCGCTGCCTGGCTACGAATCCGCGATCGATCTCGAGACCGCGCCGAGCAACTGGCGCGAGCTCGACCAGGTCGCGATACTCGCGTCCCAGCGTGAAGACATGGTGCTCCGTCCCGCGTTCTACGGGATCCTCGAGGGTGAGCCCTGGAGACCGCCCAGCGCGGTGCCCACCTTCGAGGACGCCGAGGATCAGCAGGATCAGATCCGGGTGCTTGAGCGACGCCTGACCTCGGTCCGTAACCAGATCGAGGACCGCAGCCGTGCCCTGGATCAAAGCGGCCAGCGCGGGGGGGCTCGCGATGACGACCGCGGCGATCGCGGCGAGGGCTCGGGCGGTCGACGCCCGGGCGGGCGTGAGCAGCCTGCGGATGATGACGACGATCCCAACCGCCGGCGCATTCTGCAGCAGATCGAACGACTCGAGCAGCAGGAAGCCGAGATTCTCGACGAGCTCGGTTCGCTCGGGTGGACCGAGGATGTGCAGGACGGCGTCGCGAGCTTCGACCTCGAGTCGTGGCTCTCGGGCAAGCGCGAAGAGGGCGGTGCGTTGCCCGCGTGGGCGCACGACATCCGCCTGGAAGCGGGCGGGGTGTACCGCTACCGAGCCCGCCTGGTAATGGCAAACCCGCTGTTCGGGCGGGCCGCTTCGCTCGCGGACGAGCAGAAGCAGGCCGCGGCCGCGGCATTCATCCGCTCGCCCTGGAGCGACTGGAGCGACCCCATCGAGACCGGCTGGTCGGAGTACTTCT